>NZ_JBIAJC010000016.1:0-192595 GCF_042871745.1 Streptomyces sp. NPDC005576
GGCGACCCAGGACACCACGGAGGGGCCGCGGTTGCGGGCCACGCTCTCCTGGCCCGGCGCCCTGTTCACCGAAACACGGGTGGGCGCTCTGGCCGGACTCTGGCACCAGGCGTTGAGGGCACTCGTCGCGCACGCGGAGAACCCGGACGCAGGCGGACTCACCCCCTCGGACCTCTCCCTCGTCCCCCTCACCCAGCACCACATCGACCTGCTCGAAGCGAAGTTGAGGAAGTAACGATGCCCCAGAGCCAGATAGAGGACGTCCTGCCCCTCTCGTCGTTGCAGTCGGGCCTGTTGTTCCACGCGCTGTACGAAGAGGAGGGTCCGGACCTCTACACCGTCCAGCTCGCCGTCGAACTGCGCGGCCCCCTCGACGCCGGCCGCCTGCGGACCGCCGCCGGAGCCCTGCTGCGCCGACACCCCAACCTGCGGGCGCTCTTCATGCACGAAGGCATGGACCAGCCCGTCCAGGTCGTCCGCAGGGAGGTCGAACTCCCCTGGAGCGAAGTCGACTTCGGAGCACCTCGCTCCGAGGCCGGCCCGATTCCGGGCGACTTCGACGCTCTGCGGGAATCCGAGAGAGCCCGCCGCTTCGTGCTGGACGAGGACGTCCTGCTCCGCTTCGTCCTCGCCCGGCAGCCCGACGGCTCCCACCGGCTGCTGATCACCCTGCACCACATCCTGCTCGACGGCTGGTCCGTGCCCATCCTGCTGGACGACCTCTTCGAGCTGTACGAGCGTGGCGGCGACGAGTCCGGCATGCGCCGGGCCACCCCCTACCGGGACTACCTCGCGTGGCTGGCCCGCCAGGACCGCCCCGCCGCCCTCGCCGCCTGGTCCCGCGAACTCGACGGCCTCACCGGTCCCACCCTGCTCGGCGCGGGCCCCGAGGGCTCCACCGGCGCCGGTGCGCTCCTTCCCGCGACCCTGTCCGTCGAGCTGACCCGCGACGAGACCCGGGCCCTCACCGCCCTCGCCCGTGACCGGGGCTGGACCCTCAACACCCTGGTCCAGGGTGCCTGGGGGCTCATACTCGGACAGCTCCTGGGTCGCGACGACGTCGTCTTCGGCGGCACCGTCTCCGGCCGTCCGCCCGAGCTGCCCGGCGTCGAGACCGTCGTCGGCCTGCTCATCAACACCCTTCCCGTGCGGGTCGGCTGGCAGCCCGGGGACCGGATCTGCGACCTCCTCACCGGTCTGCAGGCCCGGCAGTCCGCACTCACCCCTCACCAGTTCGTCCAACTCGCGGAGATCCAGAGCCAGTCGGGTCACCAAGAACTCTTCGACA
Source organism: Streptomyces sp. NPDC005576 (assembly GCF_042871745.1). Classification (NCBI taxonomy): domain Bacteria; kingdom Bacillati; phylum Actinomycetota; class Actinomycetes; order Kitasatosporales; family Streptomycetaceae; genus Streptomyces; species Streptomyces sp. NPDC005576. The sequence continues at coordinate 1,289 of NZ_JBIAJC010000016.1, forward strand.
CCACCACCGTCTTCGAGAACTACCCGGTCGACGCCGCCGCCGCCCCCCAGCTCGCCGGCGGCGTCGAGATCACCGACATGGACGCGCGGGACGCCACCCACTACGCCGTCACCCTCCTCGGCCTTCCGGGTGAACAGCTCCGCTTCCGGCTCGACCACCGCCCCGACCTCGTCGACGCCCGGACCGCCGCCCGCCTCGGCAGCCGGCTCCGCCGCGTCCTGGCCGCCTTCGCCGACGATCCCGACGTGGCCGTACGCGACCTCGTCCCGCTCGACGAGGACGAGCGGCACCTGGTGCTCACCGCGTGGAACGACACCGCGTACCCCGTCCCGGACACCACGCTCACCGCACTCCTGGAGGAGGGCGCGCTCCGCTCGCCCGACGCCACCGCCCTCCGGTACCACGTGCCGGAGGGCGGCCAGGAAGCGGAGTGGGCCGGGACGACGTACGCCGAACTGCACGCGGACGCCAATCGGCTCGCCCGCCTTCTCATCGACCGGGGCGCCGGCCCCGACCGCCCGGTGGCCGTCGCCCTGCACCGGGGACGCGAACTCGTCGTCAGCCTCCTCGCCGTACTCAAGGCGGGCGCCGCGTACCTGCCCGTCGATCCCGAACTGCCCCATGGGCGGATCGAGTCGATGCTCCGCACGGCCGGCGCCGCCATCCTCGTCACCGACCTGCGGGCCGCCGCCGACCGGCCCTCCGTCCTCATCGGCGCCGCCGCCTGCGACGTCGTACCCGTCCTGCTCGACGACCCCGCGACCGTCGGCGACCTCGCGGAACACCCCCACCACCCAGTCGCCGACGCCGAGCGAGCGGCATCCCTGCGCCCCGGCCACCTCGCCTACGTCATCTTCACCTCGGGCTCCAGCGGTACCCCCAAGGGGGTGGGCGTCCCCCACTCCGGCATCGTCAACCGGCTGCTCTGGACCCAGGACCGGTTCGCCCTCGGTCCGGACGACCGGGTCCTGCAGAAGACCCCGGCCGGGTTCGACGTCTCGGTGTGGGAGTTCTTCTGGCCGCTGCTCACCGGTTCCTGCCTCGTGGTCGCCAGGCCGGACGGCCACCGCGACCCCGCCTACCTTGCCGAGACCATCGCCACCCAGCGGGTCACCACCGTCCACTTCGTCCCGTCGATGCTGGACGCCTTCCTCCAGGAACCCGCCGCCGTCCGCACCGCCGGGGTGCTGCGCCGCGTGCTGTGCAGCGGCGAAGCGCTTCCGGCCGCGACCGCCGACCGGGCGGCCGAGGTCCTCGGCGCGCCCGTGCACAACCTGTACGGGCCGACCGAGGCGTCCGTCGACGTCACCCACTGGGACTGCGTCCCCGGCGAGGCGCCGGTGCCGATCGGCCGCCCCGTCCACAACACCCGGCTCTACGTCCTCGATGGCGCGCTGCGCCCGGTGCCGCCCGGCATCGTCGGTGAACTGCACCTTTCGGGAAAGCAGTTGGCGCGCGGCTACCTCGGACGCCCGGCGCTCACCGCGGAGCGATTCGTCGCCGACCCGTTCGCCTCCGACCGCCCCGGCGCCCGTATGTACCGCACGGGCGACCTCGTGCGGTGGCGGGAGGACGGCGCGCTGGAGTACCTGGGCCGCACCGACGACCAGGTCAAGATCCGCGGTCTGCGCATCGAACCGGGCGAGATCGAGGCCGTGCTCGCCACCGCTCCCGGCGTCGCCCACGCCCGCGTCGTCGTCGGCGGCCCACCGGGCGGGGAGCACCTCGTCGCGTACGTGGTTCCCACCGACCCCGCGGCGCCCCCGACGGAACCCGGGCTGCGCGAGCGGGCTTCGGCCGCGCTGCCCGCCCACATGGTGCCGTCCGCCTTCGTCGCCCTCGCCGACCTCCCGCTGACCCCCAACGGCAAGCTCGACCGGCGGGCCCTGCCCGCCCCCGACTTCGAGGCCCTCGTCGGTGGCCGGGAAGCGCGGACCGCCACCGAACAGGCCCTGTGCGCCGCTTTCGCGGAGGTGCTGGGGCTGGAGAAGGTCGGTGTCGACGACAGCTTCTTCGACCTCGGGGGCCACTCCCTGACCGCGACCCGTCTGGTCAACCGGGTCCGTGCCGCACTCGGTGCCGAGCTCGGCGTCCGCTCGGTCTTCGCGGCCCCGACCCCGGCGGCCCTCGCGGCCCTGCTGGGCGGCCGCGACCTCGAATCCGGCGGCCTGGGCCCCGTACTGGAGCTGCGCACCACCGGCAGCCTGCCGCCCCTGTTCTGCCTGCCGCCGGGGGCAGGGCTGAGCTGGTGCTACGCGGGCCTGCTCGGCGGCCTCGACCCACGACAGCCCGTGTACGGGCTCCAGTCGCAGGGCCTCACCGGGGCCCCGGAGGAGGAGACCCTCGACGCGCTCGCCGGACAGTACGTCGGGCACATCACCCGCATCAGGCCCCACGGTCCCTACCGGCTGCTCGGCTGGTCGGCCGGCGGACACCTCGCCCACGAGGTCGCCGTACGCCTCCAGGAGCGCGGCGAGAAGGTCGAGCAACTCGTCGTGCTGGACTCCTACCCGGCCCGGCTACCACACGGTGGAGGGGAGGCGGTGGGCCGGGACGCGATCATGGCCGAGACCTTCGGGGACGCGTTGCCCGATCCGCAGGCCCCGGACGCCCGGGACCGGGCCCTGGAGCTCGTACGGGAAGAGCTCGGCGATGCCGCCCTCGGGCGGGTCGGCGACGCCATGGCGGAGGCCGTCCTGCGGACCTACCTCCTGCACACCCGGGCGATCCTCAATTACCGGCACCGCGTGTTCGACGGCGATCTGGTGTTCTTCCGGGCCGCCGACTGGACGGTGGACCCGGAACGGCGGGACGTGCGGCGCTGGGAAGATCACGTGAGCGGCGCGATCACCCTTAACGAACTTGCCGTGAAACATGACGAGATAGCCCTTCCGGGGATTCTCGCGGAAATCGGAAAGGCTATTGCGGAAATCAAGTGAATTGACTAGTGTCGTGTCATCCTGCTGGAAATCACAGAAATGGAAAAGGTCATGGTGAATCCCTTCGAGGACAACGAAGCCGAGTTCTACGTCCTGGTCAACGCCGAGGGCCAGCACTCACTGTGGCCGGCTTTCGCCGAGGTCCCGGCGGGCTGGAACCAGGTCTTCGGCCCGGGCGCCCGGCAGGACGCCGTGGAGTACGTCGAGCGTGAGTGGACCGACCTGCGGCCCGCGAGCCTGGTCCGCGAGATGGCCGGGGCGAAAGACTGATGGGGGCCGTCGGCGGCGCGGGCACGGGGGAGGTCGCGGCGAAGGGGGCGGGCGCCCGGTGGCTGCGCAACTGGCACCCCCGCCCCGGGGCCGCGGTCAACCTGGTGTGCCTGCCGCACGCCGGCGGCTCCGCCGGCTTCTACCGGGGCTGGCCCGACCTGTTGCCGGCCGAGATCGACTTCCACGCGGTGCAGTACCCCGGCCGCGAGGACCGCTTCGCCGAAACGCCCTTCTCCGGGATGGCGGAACTGGCCGACGCGATCACCGGCGCGATCCGCCCGCTGTTCGACAAGGACGTTATCCTCTTCGGGCACAGCATGGGTGCCTCCGTGGCCTGGGAGGTCGCCGGCCGGTGTGAGGCCGAGGGTCTGATGCCCCGACTGCTGCTGCTGTCGGGGCGCTCCGCCCCCCTGCGGCGGCCGGTCGGCACCCCGGCCCGCCGCCCCCGGACCGACGACGAGATCGTCGCCGAGATCCGGGGCTTCTCCACCGCCGGATCGACCGCCCTGGACGACCCCGACCTGAGGGAGCTGCTGCTCCCGATGATCAGGGCCGATTACCGGCTCGTCGAGGAGTACCGCCCGGAGCAGCCCCGTCCCGTCCGGGCGCCGATCGCGGTCCTGCACGGGCGCGACGACACCGAGGTCACCCCGGAAGGGGCCTCCGCGTGGCGGGAATTCACCACGGCGCTCTGCACCGATCACGTATTCGAAGGCGGTCACTTCTATCTCCGGGAACACGAGCGGCCCGTGCTGAGCACCGTCTCCGCACTGGTCGCACGTGCTCTGCGCTGACGCGGACCCGCGTCCGGTTCAGCCTTTGCGGCTGCGCCGGACGCGGACGGCCGCGCTGAGCAGAACGATTCCCGCCAGGATGAGAACCGCGCTCGCCAGATTCTGATTCCCCGGGAACGAGTTCACGATGAAGAAACTCTCCTCCGGGTCCTTGCCGGTCATCCGCTGGACGATGGGGGCCACCCCCTGGAGGAGCAGGAGCACACCGCCGATATCAAGAATCCACAGCATTGATTCAGTTCCTCTTCCCCGCGTGACAGAAGCTGGTCTAATGTTCTCGCGTGCATCGTAACGGCGTTCCGGGTTCCCCGGGGCGCTTTCTTTGTAAATATTGGCCGAATATAGACCCCGTGAAGATTCGAGAGGGAAAGAATATGGACATGCTCAAGGGGAAGACCGTACTCATCACCGGAGTCCTTACCCACAACTCCATCGCCTTCCACACGGCCCGCCTCGCCCAGGAGCAGGGCGCCACGGTGCTGCTCACCGGGTACGGCCGCATGAGCCTCGTCGAGCGGATCGCGCGCAGACTTCCCGAACCGCCACCGGTGCTTGAACTGGACGTCACCGACAAGGTTCAACTCGACTCCCTCGCAGCACGGTTGGAAGCTCACACCGGCCATCTCGACGGAGTCCTCCACTCGGTGGCCGGCGCCCCGGCCGGCGCCCTCGGCGGTAACTTCATGACGACCGAATGGGAGGACGTCGCCCGCGCCGTGCACGTCTCGACCTACTCCCTGCAGGCCCTCACCCGCGCCGTCCTGCCCCTGCTCGGCGAACGCTCCAGCGTCGTCGGGCTCGACTTCGACGCCTCCCGGGCATGGGCGGAGTACGACTGGATGGGCGTCGCCAAAGCCGGCCTGGAGTCCTGCGCCCGCTACCTCGCCTCCTACCTCGGGGCGAGCGGCGTCCGCGTCAACCTGGTGGCCGCGGGCCCTCTCCGTACCACCGCGGCGGTCAACATCGGCTCCGGGGACGGCTTCGACGCGGCCGAGGAATGGGCGAGCAGGGCACCGCTCGGCTGGGATGCCGAACACTTCGCCCCGGTGGCCCGTGCCTGCGTGGCCCTGCTCTCCGACTGGTTCCCCGCGACCACCGGCGAGATCATCCATGTCGACGGCGGCGCGCACGCGGTCGGGGACCGCCCCGGCGCGCGCCGCTCGACGGCCGGAGTCCCCGCATGAGCGCTCTCGCACGTTCCGTCCCGCAAGCCCTGGAGGGCGACGGGGTGGTAATCGGGGCGATCGTCGTGTGCGAGATCGCCTTCTGGGCCTTCCTCGTACTCGGGCTCCTCGCCCGGTACGCCCTGCGCGCGCGCCGCCTCGGTGCGGTGCTCCTGCTGTGCGTGCCGCTCTCCGACCTCGCGCTCGTCGCCTTCTCCCTCGCCGACCTGCACTCCGGCGGTACCGCCGGAGCCACCCACGGGCTGGCCGCCGTCTACCTCGGGGTCTCGATCGGATTCGGCCCCGAGATCGTCCGCCGCGCCGACGCATGGTCGGCCCACCGGCTCACCGGCGCCCCGGCCCCCGCGAAGCCGCCGGAGTCCGGACCCGAACGGGTCCGGCACGAATGGCGTTTGTGGCTGCGGTGCGTGACGGCGTGCACGGTGGCCGCCGCGCTCACCCTGCTCATGTCGGTCGTCGCGGCCCCGGCTGCCCAGGCTTCCGGACTCTGGAACCTGGTCGCCCAGTTCGCCCTCGTGACCGCCGTCTGGCTGGTCGTCGGCCCGCTGCGGCACCGGTACCGCGCGAACCGCGACAGAGGGCGGGCCTGAGGGCTGTCCGGCCGGTCATGGCCAGGGCTGCGACGCCCGGCACGGCACCTCGCCGCGCTGCCGGGACTCCTCGTACAGCCGGTACGCGGACGCTCCTCCGCCTCACGACCACCGCATCCGACGCCGCGCACCGACCCACCACGAATGGCGGGAGAACCCTTGGAGGAGCGCGAGGAGCGCGAGGAGCGCGAGGAGCGCGCAGACGGAGTGGAACCGGACAGGTCCGGGAAGAGGAGAGAGCCTGACCAGCACTCGAATCCCTGAGCCGTGTCCGACAATTCCCGGCGGGCGGGCGGCGCCCGGCACGGCACCTCGCGGTGGTGTCGGAACGCCCGAGTACCTCCAGTACGCGGGCGATCCTCCGCCTTGCGGTGCACCGCACCGGGCGCCGCCCGCCGAACCGACGCGAATCATCAGACACGGCCCAGGGGGAACAGTGACGACCACCCGCGCCACGACCGCGGGCACGAACGCCGGCGGAGAAGGCCGCCCGGCCGACGACGCGACGGCGGCCGGGGGGCGGCTCTCCGCCCTCGGGGTGCTCGGCGAACTCCGCCGCACCGGCGACATCCACGTCTGGGGCTGGCGTACCGGCAGCGCTCCGGACGCCGACGATCTCGACCTGCTCGACGAGGGCGAACTCCGCCGTGTGCGCGAGTACCACCATCCCCGGGACGCCGCCGCGTTCGCCCGGACCCGGGCGAACGCCCGGAGAGCGCTCGGTGGACTGCTTGACGTGCCCGCCCGGGACGTCTCCCTGGGCAACCGCCCGTGCCCCTCCTGCGGAGCCCGGCAGCACGGCCCGCCGGTCCTGTTGCGCCCGCCCTACCCCCTGGCCGTCAGCCTCTCCCGCACCGAGGGCTACGGGATGCTGGCGGTCTCCGCGGACACCTCGGTCGGCATCGACGTGGAGGCGCTCCGCCCGGTCGACGCCGAAGGGCTCGCCGACGTGGTCCTCACCGGACGCGAGCGTGCCCACGTGCTCGGTGTTCCTGAAGGACCCGTCCGCGCACAGCGGCACTTCTCCTGCTGGACCCGGAAGGAAGCCGTCGTCAAAGCCGCGGGCAGCGGACTGCTGTTGGCGGACCTGACCCGGCTGGAGGTCCGTCCCGAGGACCCGGGACCGGTGCGGAGCGCCTTCCGGGACCGGGGACGAACCCTCACCTGGTGGGAGGTCCACGACGTACCGGTCGAGGGCCCGTGGACCGCCGCCGTGGCCCGCCCGGCAGAGGCCCCTGACCGGCGGGGCGCGCCGCACACCACCGGCGTCGTCGTCCTGCACCCGACCGGCACCGAGGGCTGAGCCGGAAGCACGGTCACGCTGTGGGGCCCGAGCCGGAAGCGGGGGCCGGCTCCGGGGCCGGAGCCTCCCGTCCTGTCCTGGCCCGTGGTCCCTCCGGGGTCTCCCCCTGGCGCCCCGCCTGCCTCACCGCCCAGGCCGGGCACACCCCTGTTCCCGGACCGGTGACTGCTTCGGTGGCTGTTCCTGGGCGAACAGCCGTACCAGCGTGGGCAGTCGGTACATCAGGCGCTGGTCGGACCCCACCCCCGTCACGTCGATCAGCCGCGCGTCCGCCAGCGCTTCCAGGGCCCCCTCGGCCGCCCGCTCGCCGGTGCGCAGCACCGACGCCGCGGCCGCCGCCGAGAAGTCGTTCTCCGGCAGGGTGGCCAGCCGGAGGAGCGTCCGCACGGACGAGGCGGGCAGTGCCGCGCAGCCGGAACGCAGGCCGGCCCGGACGTCCAGGTCGCCGTGGCGCAGTTCGTCCAGGCGCCGCCGGACGGGTAGCAGCCGGGAGAGGAGTGCGGTCACTCGAGCCCTCGGTTCGTCCGCCAGTCGCAAGGCGCAGATCCGCAGGGCGAGCGGCGAGTGGTCGCACAATTCCGCGAGCGAGGCCGCGGCGGCGGCCTCGGCCGCGATGCGTTCGGGTCCCGCTACCGCGGCAAGGAGGGCCAACGCCTCGTCGGTGCCGAGCGGGTGCAGCCGGACGAGCCGGTACGCACCGTCGAGGACAGAAGGTGCCCGGCTGGTCAGGATGGACCGTGACCGGGTGCCCGTCGGGAGCAACGTAGCGACCTGCGCGGCGTCCACGACATTGTCCAGAACGACGAGGACCCGCCGGTCGGTGAGGACCCGCCGGTAGAGCTGGACGCATTCCTCGGCCGAGTCGGGCAACGCGTGCGCGGGTGTCCCGAGGGCGCGCAGGAAGTCACGGAGCACGCCCTGCGGGTCGGGCCGGGAGCCCTCGGTCCCGCCGAGGTCCGCGTACAGCTGACCGTCGGTGAACTGGTCGCGCAGCAGATGGGCGGCCCGTACCGCCAGTGCGGACTTGCCCGCCCCGGGCATTCCGGTGATCACGACCCGGTGCCGCCGGCCCGCGTGCGGGGGCCGGGTCGAGCCGCGCAGCTCGTACACCACCTCGGCAAGAGGCAGCGCGTGTCCGGTGAAGTGGGTGACGTCGGGCGGCAGCATGGCGGGTACGGGTCTGCCGGCGGACAGGGGCCCGTGGGCACCGGTGGGGCCGGACGCGGTGCGCCCGCCGTACGGGCCGGTGGTCCCGGGCAGCGCCCCGGGCACCGCCCTCGTCCTGCCCGGGGGGACGAACTCCCCGCCGTCCAGCACCTGCCGGTGCACCTCCCGCAGTACGGGCCCCGGGTCGATGCCGAGTTCCTCACGCAACATCGAACGGCCCTGCTGGTAGACGGAGAGGGCGTCGCCCTGCCGGGAAGCCCGGTAGAGGGCGGTCATCAGTTGCGCGCGCAGCCGCTCGTCGAGGGGGTGGACGGCCACCATCCGCGTCAGCTCGGCGATGAGCTCATGGTGCCGGCCCAGTGCCAGATCGGCCTCGATGCGGCAGGAGAGCGTTGTCGACCAGGCCTCTTCCCACTGCGGGACCTCGGACTCGCACAGGAACTCGGTCGTGCTGGCGAACGGTGTTCCCCGCCACAGCTCCAGCGCCGCCGCCAGCAGAGTGCTCGCCTTGTCGAAGTGACGGGCCTCCAGGGCCTCGCGGCCCAGCCGGTCCAGCCGGTCGTACTCGACGCTGTCGACCCAGGAGTCGCCCGCCGCCAGTACGTAGCCCGGCTGGCAGCGCGCGATCTCGATGTCATCGGCGAACTGCTTGCGCAGCCGGGAGACGTACGTGTAGATCTGCGCCTTCATCGTCGTCGGCGGGGCCCAGCCCCAGAGGAATTCGCTGAGCCGGCCGTCCGAGACCACCCGCCCCCGGGCGAGCAACAGCGCGGTCAGCACCGTGTGGATCTTGGACCCGGCGAGCGGCAGCACCGCGCCGTCACGGCGAGCCTCCACCGGCCCGAGGATGCGGAACTCCATCGTGTACCCCGTTAACATCTGACCTCGATTTACATCCGTGGGCGGACGTTAACGAAGGGCCGTGTCGTACGGCTGTCGGCTCGATTTCGCCGGTGGAGGACCGACGAAATCGCGCCGACAGAGCGTGCGGGAGAGTGCTGCCGGCAGAGCGTGCGACAGCGCTGAGGATCAGGTCGGGGTCGTCGGCCCGTCCCCGGGGCGGAACGGGCAGCGCCACTCCCGTTCCGTCATCCGGCCCCCGTAATGCCGCGCCTCTTCCTGGTACGTCAGGAAACTCGGGTTGGCCGAACCGTGGAAGGCCCGCTCCCGCTTGCGAATCTTCATGCGCAGCTTGAAGAAGTTGACGCCCAGCGCGTTGAACTGTTCGTGCGAGTTGAAGACCAGCGTCGGCCGCGAGAACCTGCGGCTCGGCCGGGATGCCCCCGGGTGCAGCCCCACGACGAAGAAGGGGTGGCCCTTCACGGAGTACGCGAAGTGCTTGGACCCAGGATCGCTGTCGTACGTCTCGTTCCAGCCGAACCGCGTTCTGTCCAGCTCGTGGATGGCCTGAAGGTGCTGCCACAACGCGCTCTCGAACTCCTCCTCGGTGAGCAGCGGCCCCGGCCCGTCGAAGGTGGCGACGAACGAGGTGAAGCTGCGCGCGCTCGGCTCGAACGTGGACAGGAACGTGTAGAGGTCCTCCAGTTGGGCCCCGACGGCAGCCGCGGACCCGAGATCGCCGTAGTGGTGGTGCTCGATGGCACCGCGCCGCAGCGACGCTCGCGCTCCGAGGCAGACGAAGTCCTCCTCCTCGATGAACGAGGTCAGCGAGGAGTACACCCCGTCGGCTTCCGCCGCCGCGTCCGCGGTCGTCTCCGTCTCCCCACCCATCTCCCTCACCGCCCGGACCGGCCGAACAGGGAGACCGACCAGGGCACGACCAGCAGCATGATCCCGACGGACCAGCCGACCGTCGTCAGCACCGTTCCGGTGGGCGCGGAACCGGTGCCGATCAGCAGCCGGCAGGCGTCCGCCAGGTTCGACAGGGGGTTGACATCGGTGAAGGCGTGCAGCCAGCCCGGCATGGTCGACGTCGGAGCGAAGATCGAACTGCCGAACTGCAGGGGCAGTACCGCGACCATCCCCAGTCCTTGTACGGCCTGAGGGCTCTTCAGCGCCAGTCCGAGCAGCACCGACACCCACAGCAGCGCCAGCCCGAACAGCGCCGTCAGCCCCACCGCTCCCAGCAGTCCCAGCACACCGCCCGGAAGCTTCATCCCGAGCAGGAACGCCATGACCAGGAGCACTGCGGTGGCGGCCGCCATCCGCCCGCACTCCACGGCCACCTTCGCGGTCAGCACGGCTGCCCGGTGGATCGGCAGCGTGCGGAACCGGTCCATGACGCCAGTCCTGAAATCGGAGTTGATCCCGGTTCCGGCGGTCATGGCGATGTTGACCGCCATCATCGACATGAGTCCCGGCATCACGTACTGGACGTACTCCTCCTGGCTCCCCGCCACCGCGCCGCCGAAGACGTACACGAACAGCACGGTGTAGATCACCGGCATCAGCAGGATGTCGAACAGGGAGTCCGGGTCCGCCTTGATCTGCAGCAGGTTCCGTCGGATCAGCGCGCTCACATGCCCGATCCCGCTCCGCGCGTACACACTCGCGCCGCCTCGGGGCGCTTCCACGGCACTCATACGAGGGCCCCCTCGTCCACGCCGAGAGCCTCGTCAACCTCTGTGGCGCGGGCGGCGTCCTTGCCGGTCAGCGTGAGGAACACCTCGTCCAGACTCGGCAGACGCGTGTCGAGCCCGGCCAGCGCGAACCCGCGCGCACCCAGCACCCCGACCAGCGCGCTGAGATGCTCCGGACCGCGCAGGGGTACCCGCAGCACCCCTTCGGCTCCTCCCCGCCCGCTGACCGGAGCATCCGGTGCCCCGCCCTGCGGCGCCCCGGTCTCCAGCAGCCCGGCGGCCACGAGCGCCGCCGCCATCGGGCCGAGGTCCTCGGCGCGCTCCGGACGGATGCGCAGCTCGCGTCTCCCGACCCGCGCCTTCAGGTCCTCCACCGGACCGTTCGCGATGACGCGCCCCCGGTCGATGACCGTGAGTTCGTCGGCGAGCTGCTCGGCCTCCTCCATGTACTGGGTCGTCAGCAGTACGGTCGTGCCGTTTCCGGCGAGCCCGCGCACTTCGTCCCAGACCTCGTTGCGGGTACGGGGATCGAGCCCGGTGGTCGGCTCGTCCAGGAAGAGAACACGGGGACGCCCCATCACGCTCGCGGCCAGATCGAGCCGCCGGCGCATGCCGCCGGAGTACGTCGCCGCCTGGCGCCCTGCGGCCTCGGTCAGCGAGAACCGCTCCAGCAACTCGTCGGCGCGGGCCCGGGCGATCTTGCGCGACATGTCCAGCAGCCGCCCGATCAGATACAGGTTCTCCCGGCCCGAGAGCTTCCCGTCGACCGCCGCGTACTGCCCGGTGAGGCCGATGCTGCGGCGTACGTCCCGTGCCCTGCGCAGGACGTCGAAGCCGTCCACCGAAGCGGTGCCGGCGTCGGGCCGCACGAGTGTCGACAGAATCCGCACCAGAGTCGTCTTGCCGGCCCCGTTGGGTCCGAGCACCCCGAGAACGGTTCCGCGCGGCACAGCCAAGTCCACTCCGTCGAGAGCGGTCACCCCGGACTGCCCGCCGTAGCTCTTGACCAGCCCTTGAACGACGACCGCCGTGGTGTCCGTCCGTGGTAGTGGTGTCATGCCCGCATTGCACAATCCGCCCCTATGCGGTCCCCATACTTCCGCTACAGCGGGCAGCGGCCCCGTCCCGCGGAACGGGGCCCAGGGCGATGGCCGGACACCGGGCCACTCCTTTCGGGCAGGCCCGCTACCTGGGCCAGTGGGCGATCTGCACGTTCTCCAGCACGCCGACCGCGTCCGGTACGAGGATGGCGGTGGAGTAGTAGGTGCTCACGAGGTAGGACGTGATCGCCTTCTCGTCGAGGCCCATGAAGCGGACCGACAAGCCCGGTTCGTACTCGTCCGGCAGACCGGTCCGGTGCAGACCGATGACGCCCTGGTTCGCCTCGCCGGTACGCATGACGAGGATCGAGCTGGTCTTCTCCGGAGTGACGGGGATCTTGTTGCAGGGGAGGATCGGGACCCCGCGCCAGGCCGGCACCTGCTGCCCGCCGAGGTCGACGTGGGCCGGATAGACGCCACGCGCGTTGAACCCGCGCCCGATCGCCGCGATCGTCCGTGGGTGCGCCAGGAAGAACTCGGAACCGCGGCGTCGGCAGAGCAACTCGTCCAGGTCGTCCGGGGTCGGCGGGCCGGCGTGTGGCTGGAGGCGCTGCTTGAAGTCGGCGTTGTGGAGCAGTCCGAACTCCCGGTTGTTGATCAGTTCGTGCTCCTGGCGCTCGCGCAGCGCCTCGATGGTGAGCCTGAGCTGCTCCTCGGTCTGGTTCATCGGCCCGTTGTAGAGGTCGGCGACCCTGGTGTGGACCCGCAGAATGGTCTGGGCGACGGAGAGTTCGTACTCGCGCGGCTTCAACTCGTAGTCCACGAAGGCGCCCGGCAACTCCTGCTCGCCGACATGGCCGGCGGACATCGCGATCTCCGCCTCGCCGCGATGGTTCTGCTGCCGGCGGGAGAGCGCCGTGAACTCCTCGACGTGCGCCCGGAGACCGGGCGCGCCGGACAGCACGGACGCGAAGTCGGAGCGCGACAGGGTGAGCAGCGTGCCCGAGGTCTCGGCGGTCGCCGTCTGCTCCCACCGGGCGTCCTCGTCCAGCAGGGCGTGCTCCCCGAACAGGTCGCCGCCGGCGAGCACGTCCAGGGAGACCTCGTCGCCGTACGTGCCCACGCTGGTCTGGCTGACCCGGCCGTGAGCGATCAGATGGATCCGGTCCGCCGTCGTCCCGCGCTCGACCAGTGTCTCGCCGGCGCGGAAATCGCGTTGCACGCACCGGTCGGCGAGGGCGGTCAGCACCGCCACGTCGTCGAAGCCGCGCAGCAGCGCCAGTTCACCGAGTTCACGGGGGATCACCCGGACCTCGGCGCCCTCCTGGACGAACTCGATGGTCCCGTCGCCGACGGTGTAGGAGAGGCGACGGTTCACCCGGTACGCGCCACCCTGGGTCTCCACCCAGGGGAGCATCCGCAGCAGCCAGCGGGAGGTGATCTCCTGCATCTGCGGCGCGGACTTGGCCGTGTGGGCGAGTTTGCGGGCAGCCGCCGTGCTCAGGCTCGACTGCCGGGGCAGCGCCAGTTGCTCGTCCGGGCTCGAGTCAACAGTCATCGTGCACGCTCTCCATGGTCAGGGCGGTGACGCGCGCGTACGGACGCCACCGGGCAACAGGAGGAAAAGGGACAGATGAACGGAGAACCGTCCAGACGCCGAGGACACTAACGGCCGCTACGCCTTCCGGAGCCAGGGAAACCGTCGACATTAACTCGATACGATGATCATGTCCCGCCTGATGTTTGTACGGGCGCGGCACTAGCTTCGGCCGCCGCGTCGGCGGCAGCGCGACTGCTCCGGGCGGTGTCCGGAAGGTCCGCCCCCGGTTCGTCGCGTCAGCCGTGCGGACGCCGAAAACCGCGAAGAGCCCTTCGCGGTGACTCACTGCGAAGGGCTCTTCCGGATCGCCGGAGACGTCCGGGGACGTCCGGGCCATGAAGTACGAAGGTGCCGCGTCAGCCGGGGTCCGGCCCTGGTCGACGCGGCCCCGGCTCACCCGTCGGACTCGGCCGAGGGGATGAAGGCGCCGGGCACGTCCTTGGGTGCGAGGACCTTCCTCTCGCCCGGGTACGGCTTCGTCCAGTTGTGCGTCTGGTACCAGGTGAAGTGGTTCATCTGGGCGGGGTTGGCGTAGTCGGGAACGGCCCGGGGGCCGGTCAGCCGCTGCTGGGCCTTCCAGGCGTCCCACTGCGACGCGACCGCGGCCATGGCGGTGGGCACCTTCGCCGTCTCGACGGCCGCGGCGTCCGGGTCCTGCGGCGCCGGGGTGTCCAGGCCGCAGGCGGGCGGGGTCGCCAGTCCGTCGGTCAGCGGGGTCCGGTTGGCGAGGGCGTCGTACGGCGCGAGGTCCGCCGTCCGGGTGAAGGCCCCCGTCATAGGGGTGGCCGCGCTGTCCTTCTGGTTCATCGGGTGGATGCCGAGGATCTGCTCGATGGTGCGGATCATCGTGATCTGCGTGTAGTAGTGGCTGTCGACGGCACCGCGCTGGGCGTAGGGACTGATGATCTGGATGGGTGCGCGGTGGCCGTCCACATGGTCGAGACCGGCCTGGGAGTCGTCCTCGACGACGAAGATCGCGGAGTCCTTCCAGTACGGGCTGTGCGAGATCTCGTCGACCATCCTGCCGACCGCGAGGTCGTTGTCCGCGACCTGGGCCGCCGCGTTCGCCGGGCCGCCGGTGTGGTCGCTGGAGAGCCAGAACATGTTCAGGTTCGCCGGGCCGTTCTTCTCGAAGTCCTGCTTCCAGATCCCGTACCGGTAGACGTCCGGGACGCTGGTGTCGAACTTCGGAAAGCGGTGTACCGAGACGTCGTTGAGCGACGGGATGGGGGAGGAGGAGAGCATCGGGTAGGCGGTGTCCTGCCCCGTCGCCTCCATGTTCTTGCTGTCGCAGTACAGGTTCTGCCAGCTCGCGCCGGCCGGCTTGGTCAGGAACTGCTGGAACTCGCCGAAGTCGCGCACGGACTTGCCGGCCGCCTGCGCACCGGTCCAGAGGAATCCGGTCCGCTGGTGACCGAGGGCGTCGTCCTCGGTGTCGTAACTGCGCAGGTACTCACCGGCCGAGGACTCGGTGTACTCGGGGTTGTCGGCCTGCATCAGCCAGTTGTGGCCCTCGGCGGAGTTCGTGCCGATGTCGTACGTGTTGTCGTACAGCCCGAACTGCTTCGCGAGCGCGTGCTGGTTCGGGGTCACGTTCTCGCCGAACTGCGTCAGCGACGGGTCACCGTTGCCCTCGGGAATGTCGCCGAGGACCTGGTCGTAGGTCCGGTTCTCCTTGACGATCAGAAAGACGTGCTTGATGGTCGACGGGTCGCCGAGCCGCGCGGGGACCGGGACCGGCTTCGCCCTGCTCTTGCCGCGGGCCACCTCGACCGAGCCGGCCGTCCAGCCGTTCTGCTGGAAGACCTTGGCCGTCTCGGCCCTGACGGTCCTGTCGTCGGGCAGGGTGAAGCGGGTCAGGCTCGACGTCGTGTCGTGGGTGGCGTGCCCGGTGCCCGCGGTGGAGCGGCGGGCATCGATGCCGCGGGTGTGGGACACCACCACCTGGTTCCCGACGGAGGCGATCTCCGCGGGGAAGTAGTCCGTCGGGAGCAGACCGAGGTAACTGACCGGTGCCTGCGCGCTCGTGTACCGGTAGACCGCGACCGCGTTCGCGCGGCCGAGTGTCACCAGCAGGTGACCGTCGTCGGTGAGGGTCACCGCGTCGGGCTCGTAGCCCACCGATGCCTGCGGCCACGGCCGGGTGGCGATGGTCTGCACGACCTTGTCGTCGGCGGTCCTGATGACCGA
Source organism: Streptomyces sp. NPDC005576 (assembly GCF_042871745.1). NCBI lineage: Bacteria > Bacillati > Actinomycetota > Actinomycetes > Kitasatosporales > Streptomycetaceae > Streptomyces > Streptomyces sp. NPDC005576. The sequence continues at coordinate 16,906 of NZ_JBIAJC010000016.1, forward strand.
CACGTCGTTGGTCGCGGTGTTGGTGACGAACACCGTGCCCTTCTTCGCGTACATCGCGGTCGGGTGGAGCCCGACGGCGATGCTCGCGACCGTGGCGGCCGGCTTCGTCAGATCGATGACGCTGACCGTGCCGGTGGTGGTGGCCCCGGTGTCCGGGTCGGCCGGCACCTGGGTGCCGTAGGAGTTGATCGTGGACTCGCCGGGCTTCGCCGCCCGGCCGCCTTCGTTGCTGACGTAGAGCTTGGTGCCCACCTGCACCATGTCGCGCGGGGCGTTGCCCACCGCCCAGCTCCGCTGGACGGTCCCGGACGCCGCGTCGATGGCGACCACCCGGTTCTGGCCGTTGACCGCGGAGTACACGGTGGCACCGTCGGGCGAGAACACCGCCTCTCCCACCAGGGCGTGCTTGGCCCCGTCCGCCGCGATGCCGACGGTCCTCGGGTCGGTGACGCTGCCGTCGGGGTTCACCCTGAACCGTGTGTAGCCGTCCGGCTGCCCCAGCCAGAGCTGCTTGCCGTCGGGCGAGTACGTGGGGCCTTCCTGTCCCACGGAGTTGCTGCCGATCCGAGGGACCGACGACGCGGAGTTGCTGACGAGCTGCTGCACCTTCCAGCTCTTCAGATCGACGATCGACAACGCGGCGCCGCCGTCGGTGACCGAGGCCGCGAGATGGGTGCCGTCCGGGCTGACCGAGGACGACATGATCTTGCCGTTGTCGATGACGAGGCGGTCGCCGTACGGGGCGAGGTGCTGGTCGCTGGAAATGACCTGACCCTGATGGGTCGTCCGGCCGACCTGCTCGCTGCCGAACTGGCGTGTCGTCGCGAAGGCGGTTCCGGCCGCCGCGACGGCGACAGCGGTGAGGGCGGCCGTCACCAGCGGTGTCCGGCCGACGCGCCTGCCGAGAACGCCCGGCCGGGGCTTCTCGACACGTCTGCGTGTCACCTGCATGAGTTCATCCCTTCGTGGTGCCGAGCAGTTCGACACTGCCGTCGAACTGCCAGAGCGGGTTGGGGGCGTCACCGTCCGGGGTCCGCACGAGGAAGTAACCGTTCACTTGCTTCGGCCCGTCGCCGTCGGCCATGAACCTGCCGTCCGGAGTGATGTCGAGCTGGTAGACGGCTGTCCCGGTGGCCTCGACGTCGGGCAGATGCCAGGAGACGACGCAGCGCCAGTCGTTGCCCGGCCCCCGCGCACCGTCCGCGACGTCGCCCTTGGTGCACGTCGCCGCCGCCTTCAGCCGCGCTTCGGTGACGTCGGGGCGGTGGAGCTGCCCGGTCTGCAGGCGGTACAGGTGGGCGAAGGCCGTGGCGACCGAGTGCTCGACCTTGACCTGCTCGATCCCGGAGCCGGTGGCCGTGGACGAGGCGGCGACCACTCCCACCGTCAGGGAGAGCAGCGCGGCGAGCGGCAGGGCTCCGATGACGACCGCGCGACGGGGCGAGCCGTCCTCGCTCGGGCCGGTGAAGTCGCGTCGTACGAAGTGCAGGTACGCCAGAGTTGTCGCGACCACCGCCCAGACGAGGCTGACCGCGATGCCGATCAGGAGCGGCCCGAGCGTGCCGGGGCTCGTGAACAGGCCGTTCCAGGCGATGAAGGCATAGCCGGGCAGCGCGAGGCGGACGGGGACCGGCAGCGGCATCAGCTGGGCGAGCTGCATCGCGAGGGCCACGAGGGCGGGCAGGAGCAGACCCATCGGGGAACGCCCCAGGGTGACGGAACCCAGCAGTCCGATACCGGCGAGCGCCAGGGTCGGCGCGAGGACGGCGGCCCAGGCCAGCAGCACCCTGGTCGCCGCGTCCGCCGGCGCCAGCAGGTGGCCGTCGAGGCCCACCAGCGGGTGGTGCCCCACCGTCAGGACTCCGCCGACCACGCTGGAGCAGACCAGTCCGGCCACGAGGAGAAGGAGGACGGTGAGGCTGGCCAGTGCCTTGGCCGCGAAGATCCGCCGGGGCGAGCGGACGGCCACGAGCAGGTGGCGCCAGGTGCCGAGCCGGTCCTCGGAGGCGAACACGTCGCCCGCGACGAGCGAGGTCAGCAGCGGGAGCGCCCAGGTTCCGGCGAAGCCGAGGACCACCAGAGGTCCGGCCCACCCCGTGGCGTGCATCCAGCGGCCGAACAGGGTGTCGACGGGCAGGGAGCTCTGCCGGCCCACCGCGGCCACGAAGAGCGCGGGTGCGATCCAGCAGGCGAGAATCACCAGGCGGATCCGCCACTGCGAGAGCAGTTTGACCGCTTCGAACCGGTAGCAGCGGGCCACCGGGACGGGGCGCGTGCCGGGATCGGCCGCCCTGGTGAGGGTCGCGGTCATCGGAGGGCCTCCCGCTGCTCGGTGAGGGCGAGGAACGCGGCCTCCAGCGGCGACACGACGGGGGCGAGCTCCCGCAGCGCGATGCCCGCCTCCACCAGCCGCACCACCAGATCGTCGAGGGCGGGTGCCTGCGCCCGTACCAGGAGCACCTCGGCGTCGGGCCGCCTCGTGGCGTCCTCGACGATCTCGACCCCGGCAGTGTCGGCGGCGACGCGCAGGGCCGCCTCGCGGTCCGGAGTGAGCACTCGGTAAGCGAGTTCGCGGTCTTCGGTCGCCAGCCGGCCGAGGGGGCCGGAGAAGACGACCCGGCCGGCCGCGAGGATGGTGACCGCCGAGCACAGTGCTTCGAGGTCGTCCATGCGGTGGCTCGACAGCACGACGCTGGTGCCATCCGCCGCCAGGCGGGCGAGGACACCGTGCACGTGTCTCTTTCCGGCCGGGTCGAGGCCGTTGGAGGGCTCGTCGAGGACGAGGAGCCGGGGGCGGGTGAGCAGGGCGGCGGCCAGACCGAGCCTCTGACGCATCCCGAGGGAGAAGCCGCGGATGCGGTCGTCCGCGACGTCGGTGAGACCGACCTCGTCGAGCACGTCGTCGACCGCCGCTGTCCGTGAGCCGCCGCCGCGCAGAGCGGTCAGCGCGGTGAGGTTCTGCCGTGCGGTGAGCGAGGGGTAGAGCCCTGGACCGTCCACGAATCCGGCGACGCCCTCAGGTGCGGAGAGCGCCCGTCCGACCGGCGTGCCCAGGATGTCGAGCCGGCCGCTGTCGGCGGTGGCCAGGCCCAGCAGGAGGCCGAGCAAGGTCGTCTTGCCGGCACCGTTCGGTCCGGCCAGGCCGTGGATCCGACCCCGCGGTACCTCCAGATCGACGCCGTCCAGCGCGATGACGTCGCCGAAGCGCTTGGTGATCCCGCGCGCCCGGATTGCGGGGAGAGTGTCCATGAGTCCCTTCCTCGAACAACCTTCGAGGACCGTAGGGCCGACACCCGACCTTCCCAGGGACGGGGAGTTGAACGGACCGGGAACAGAATGCGGCCGTCCACGGCCGCGCCGGTGACTTCCCTCCGTTTGTGACGAAACCGCCGCCGCCGCCGGAATCGCCCGCTCCGGCTCCTGCGCGTACGACCGCGTGAAGAGACCCGGACCTGCCGCTCGACGTGACCGCCGCGGAGCCGGCCGTCGGGACGTTCCCGCCGGCCGACGCGGCCACCGGCGAGGCGCTCGACCGCCCGTGCCCGGACGGCACCGCCGGTCCTGCCGCCCGAAACCCCGTTCGCACACGGGCAGCCACCCCCTCCGCGGGAGGCGCCCGGCGTGTGCGGGACACCGTCCGCGACGGCGTGCGCTTTGATCGGTGGACGAAGACAGGGCAGAACGGACCGTCGATGGAGCACCCGGCATGACCGATGAAGAGTCCGCCACCCCCCACTGGCTGTTCGGCGATCAGCTCGGCCCCCACTTCGCCGACCCGGCGCGGGGCGGACCGCACCGGGACGCGCCGCTGCTGATGATCGAGGCGAGGAGCGTCTTCCGCCGGAGACGGTTCCACCGCGCCAAGGCCCATCTGATCCTGTCGGCGATGCGCCACCGGGCGGCCGAACTGGGCGACCGGGTGAGATACGTCAAGGCGGACACCTACCGCGAGGGGTTGCGTCGGGCCGTGGGGGACGGCCCGGTGACCGTGCACCACCCCACGTCCCACGCCGCCCGCGCCTTCGTGGACGCCCTGCCCTCCGTACGTGTGCTGCCGGCGCGCGGCTTCCTCGTGGCGCACGACGAGTTCAGGAAGTGGGCGGACGACCGCGCCACGAAGCATCTCCGTCAGGAGGACTTCTACCGCTGGGTCCGCCGCACGCACGATCTGCTGATGGAGGGCGACCAGCCGGCCGGCGGCCGGTGGAACCTGGACCACGACAACCGGCAACCGCCACCGCGCGGCGCGACCGGACTGGGCGTTCCGGCGCCCTACCGGCCCCGGGAGAGCGACATCGACGCCGAAGTACGCTCCGACCTCGACCGCTGGGCGCGCGACGGGGACGTCGGGTTCGTCGGCGAGGACGCGCCCCGCAGGTTCCCCGCCACCCGCCGCGAGGCCCTCGCGGCACTCCGCCGCTTCGCCGAGCACCGGCTCGCCACGTTCGGCGCGTACGAGGACGCGATCCTCGCCGGGGATACGACGATGAGCCACAGCCTGCTCTCCTCGTCGCTCAACCTCGGGCTGCTGGACCCCGCGGAATGCGTCGAACGGGCGGAGGCGCGGTGGCGGTCCGGCGACGCGCCGCTCAACAGCGTCGAGGGCTTCGTACGGCAGATCGCGGGATGGCGCGAGTTCGTCTGGCAGGTCTACTGGTACTTCGGCCCGGAGTACCGGGAGAGCAACGCCTTGGGCCACCGGGGCCGACTCCCCGACTGGTTCACCGAGTTGTCCTCGGAGGGGACCGGCGCGAACTGCGTCGGCCACGTTCTGGACCAGGTGAGGGAGACCGGCTGGACCCACCACATCCCGCGCCTGATGATCCTGGGCAGCCTCGCCCTGCAACGGGGCTGGGACCCCCGGGCCGTCACCGACTGGTTCCACCGCAGCTTCGTGGACGGCTACGACTGGGTGATGGTCCCGAACGTGGTGGGCATGTCGCAGTACGCGGACGGGGGGCGCATGACCTCCAAGCCGTACACCTCCGGAGGCGCCTACATCGACCGCATGAGCGACCTCTGCTCCCCGTGCCGCTACAAGCCGTCCGTGCGGGTGGGGGAGGACGCCTGCCCCTTCACCGCCGGATACTGGAACCTGCTGCACCGCCACCGCGACCGGTTCGAGCGCAACGCGCGGATGAGCCAGGTGGTCCGGGGGCTGGACCGGCTCACCGATCTCGACGAACTGCTGGAGCAGGAGAGCCGCCGCGAGGACTGAGCGCACGATCCGGCACACCCGGTGGCCGCCGGCCGCCCGCACTCGAGAAGGAGAAGCACGTGACCCAGCCGTCCGGGGGGCCCGCCGGAGAAGAACCCGCCCCGGCGGAGCCCGAGCAGCAGGCACTCTTCGCCTGGCCGGAGAGCGCCCCGGCGTCCGCCGCGCCCCAGCCGTTCCGGGACAGCCCGCAGGCGCGCCGGATGCTCGACGTACGGGAGGTCTACGCCGAACCTGCGGCCCTCGACTCCCCGCGCGGCCGGCAGATCATGGCCCGGCTGCCCGGGGCGCGCGTGACGGAGGTCGACTCCCACTGGCGCATTCCCTCCCTCCACGGCAACGACGGCAACATCGCCCGGTGGGTACGCGTCAAGACCGAGACACTCGTCCTCGGCGTCAAGCACCAGCTCGCCACACGCCCCAACGGCAGGTCGGCCGACTGGATCGCGCCCGGCCCCTCCAACGGCTGCGCGATGGCCTGCGTCTACTGCTACGTCCCCCGGCGCAAGGGCTTCGCCAACCCCATCACGCTGTTCACCAACATCGAGGCGATCGTCGCCCACGTCCGGCGCCACGTACGGGCCCAGGGCCCCAAGCCGGAGCCCAACCAGTGCGATCCGCACGCGTGGGTCTACGACATCGGCGAGAACGGTGACTGCTCCGTGGATGCCCTGATCTGCGACAACACCGCGGACCTCATCGCCGCGTTCCGTACCCTGCCGACGGCGAAAGCCTCCTTCGCCACGAAGTTCGTCAACCCCGACCTGCTCGCCCTCGATCCTCAGGGCCGTACCCGCGTGCGCTTCTCCGTCATGCCGCCCGACGACGCACGGCTGCTGGACATCCGCACCAGCCCGGTCACGGAGCGGATCGCCGCGGCCGCCGACTTCCTCGACGCCGGCTACGAGGTCCACTTCAACCTCTCGCCCGTCGTGCTGCGCCCCGGATGGCAACGGGACTGGGCCGACCTGTTCACCCACCTCGACGACGTGCTGCCCACCCGCGTGAAGGAGCAGGCGGCGGCCGAGATCATCATGCTGACCCACAACCAGTCGCTCCACGAGGTCAACCTCGGGTGGCACCCACGCGCCGAGGACGTGCTGTGGCAGCCCGAGGCCCAGGAGACCAAGCGCTCCCAGAACGGCGCCCTCAACGTCCGCTACGAGCGCGAGGTCAAGCGGCAGGCCCTCTCCCGCCTCCAGCGGTTGCTGGAGGAGAACGCACCGTGGATGCGCGTGCGGTACGCCTTCTGACGGGGCCACTACGCAGGGGCGGGGAGCCGGCCACGACGGTGCCCCCGGGAGCGCCGTCATGGCGCGCCACAACCGCCTGGGGCCCTCTGACCGCCCCCCCCGTGTGAGTGGCTCCCGGTGGAGCCTGTCGGGCTCCCACCCGCCCGCCCGCTCTGATGGAGGGCGTGACCCTCGACCGGCCCATGTACCGCGCCAAGCGCCGCCTCCTCGGCGAACCCCTCACCACCGAGCGCATCGGCGAGGAGAAGCTGGACAACCGGACGGCGCTGGGCGTACTCGCCTCCGACTGCATCAGTTCGTCGGCGTACGGCTCCGAGGAGATGCTCCGCGTCCTCGTTCCCGTCGTCGGAGCGGCCGCCTTCACCCTGATCATGCCGCTGACCGGGGCGATCCTGCTGGTCCTGCTGCTCCTGACGCTCTGTTACAGCGACGTGGTCACCCTCTACACCCGCGCCGGTGGCTCCTACGTGGTCGCCCGGGAGAACTTCGGTCCGAACGTCGCGCAGCTCGCCGCCGTGGCCCTGCTGGTCGACTACATCGTCACCGTCGCCGTCCAGGTCTCGGCCGGCACCAACGCGCTGATCTCACTCGCCCACCTCGCCGGGGACAGCTGGACGGGCCTGGACCACCTGCAACTTCCCGTCTCGGCGGGGATGATCGTCCTGCTCGCCTACGGCAACCTGCGTGGGGTCCGCGAAGCGGGCAGGATGTTCGCCCTGCCCGCATACCTCTTCATGACCGCCGTCGGCCTCGTCCTGATCGTGGCGGCCGTGCGCGGCCTCACCGGCGGCCTGCCGCACGCCGACCTCGAGGCCGCCGGGGCCGTCCCCCTGGGCACCCCCGGCGACGGATGGCTCTACGGCGCCTCGCTCTTCATCGTGCTCCGCTCCTTCGCCAACGGCGGCTCGTCCCTCACCGGCCTGGAAGCGATCTCGAACGGCATCTCCGCCTTCCGCGAACCGCAGGGTCGCAATGCCAGGCGCACCCTCGTCACCATGAGCTGCGTCCTCGCCGTCCTCGTCTTCGGCGTCTCCACCCTGGCGCATTACACCCATGCCGTCCCGTACACCGACGGAACACCGACCGTCATCGCGCAGGAAGCGCATCTGGCGTTCGGCGGCGGTGTAGCGGGAACGGCCGGACTGGTCTTCGTCCAACTGGCGACCGCGCTCGTCCTCTACACCGGTGCCAACACCCCCTTCACCGGCTTTCCCTTCCTGGCCGGCTTCGTGGCCCAGGACCGGTTCCTGCCACGGGTGCTGACCAGGCGGGGGCACCGGCTCGCCTTCTCCAACGGCATCATCGCCCTCGCCGTGGTCTCCCTGGCGCTGCTGCTCGCCACCGGCGCCAGCGTGGAGAGACTGGTGGCGTTGTACGCGATCGGGGTGTTCACCGCCTTCACCATGGCGGGAGCCGGTCTCACCGCCTACCACCTGCGACGGCGCGAGCCGCTGCGCCGGACGAAGATCACGGTCAACGCGCTCGCGGCGGTCATCTCCGCGGCCGTCGTGCTGATCTTCGCGGTCACCAAGTTCACCGAGGGCGCCTGGCTGGTCGTGGTGATCTTCCCGCTCGGAGTGTGGGTGCTGGTGCGGATCAACCGCGAGTACCGGCGCGAGGCCGCCGTGCTGGAACGGCTTCCCACGGGAGCGGACCGGCCCCGGGTCCGCCGCCACCAGGTGTTCGTCCTCGTCGACACACTGGACCTGGCCACGCTGAAGGCCCTGCGGTACGCCCACGAACTGCGGCCGGACGGGACCCGCGCGGTGCACTTCGCGATCGACGAGCCCCGCGCACGGCTCCTGTCCGACGTCTGGGAATCGACTGCCGCCACCTCGGTGGCACTGGAACTGGTGGCCTGCCCGGACCGCCGGCTGCGCCACGCGATGCGGGAACTCGCCGTCCGCACCACACAGGACGACGAGACGTCGCTGACGGTCCTCGTGCCCCGCCGGATGTACGCCAACGCCCTCGGCAAGCTGCTCCACCGGGGCACCGGCGAGGCGATGGCGAAGGCATTGGGCAACCTGCCGCACGTCGCCGTCACGATCCTGCCGTTCGACGTCTCACGTGCCCTGCGGCAACTGGAGTCCGGCCGCACCCCTCCGCCGGAGTGAAGGAGTCCTCCCGTCGCGCGCATCACGCGATCCGGGCGCCACCACCCCCGGCGCGCTCGGAAGAGGCCAGGTCGGAAGAGGTCAGGTGGTGGTGGTCTCGACGGCCGGGGCGGGGGTGGGAGCCGAGCGGCGCGCGGGTACGAGGAAGAGCGCCATGACCGGGACGACGTAGAGCGCCCAGGCGGCGCTCTGGAGGACCGTCGGGTCGGGCTGGAAGTTGAACACGCCCTTGAGGAGGGTGCCGTACCAGCTGTCGGCGGGGACGGCGGAGCTGATGTCGAACGCCAGGGTGTGCAGACCGGGGAGGAAGTCGCCCTCCTGGAGGTCGTGGAATCCGTAGGCGAGGACGCCCGCCGCGACCACCACGAGCATGGCTCCGGTCCAGGTGAAGAACTTCGACAGGTTGATGGTCAGGGCACCGCGGTAGAACAGCCAGCCCAGTGCCACGGCGGTGAGAAGCCCGAGCGCGGCGCCGATGAGGGGACGGACCCCGTCGCCGGTGGCCTGCACCGCCGTCCAGATGAAGAGCGAGGTCTCCAGACCCTCCCGGCCGACGGCCAGGAACGCGGTGAGGACGAGGGCGCCCGTGCCCATGGCGAGGGCGGCGTCGAGCCGGCCGTGCAGTTCGGTCTTCATGTGGCGCGCGGTGCGCTTCATCCAGAAGACCATCCACGTCACCAGGGCGACCGAGACGATCGACAGGCTGCCGCCCAGCAGCTCCTGGGCCTGGAAGGTCAGGGTCGAGGAGCCGAACTGGAGGACGGCACCGAAACCGAGGGACAGGGCGACCGCCAGGCCGACGCCCAGCCACAGCGGCCCCAGCTTGTCCTTGTTGCCGGACTTGACCAGGTAGGCGACCAGGATGCAGACGACCAGGCTGGCCTCCAGGCCCTCGCGCAGGCCGATCAGATAGTTGCCGAACACGGCGTCAATTCCTTCCGGGAGGTCAGGAGAGGAGGGTCCGGCCCCACCAGTCGTCCTTGTCGCGGACGCCCGGCGGGACGGCGAAGACGGCCGAACCCACGTGCTGGATGTATTCGTTGAGCGCGTCGTGCCGCGCGAGAGCACGCTGGATCGGGATGAAGCCCTTGCGTACGTCACGCTGGTAAGCCAGGAAGAAGAGGCCCGCGTCGAGACGCCCCAGCCCGTCCGTACCGTCCGTGAAGGAGTAACCGCGGCGCAGGATCGTCGCCCCGCCGTTGGAGTCCGGGTGCGCGAGGCGGACGTGGGCGTCGGGCTTCATCGCCTTCAGGAACGGCTCGTCGCGCTCCTCGGACTTGCCGACGGGCGCGCCCTTCCCCTTGTCCCGGCCGAAGACGTCCTCCTGCTCCTGGAGCGAGGCGCGGTCCCAGGTCTCGATGTGCATCCGGATGCGGCGGGCGACCAGGTACGAGCCCCCCGCCATCCAGGCGCTGCCGTCGTCCGGGCCGGCCCACACGTGCTTGTCCAGCGCGGCCGAGTCGGTGCCCGACACGTTCCGGGTGCCGTCCTTGAAACCCATCATGTTGCGCGGAGTCTGCGCGTCCGGGGTGGTGGAGGACGTCTTGCCGAAGCCCAGCTGCGACCAGCGCACGGCGACCTTGCCGAAGCCGATGCGGGCGAGCTGGCGAATCGCGTGCACCGCGACCTGCGGATCGTCCGCACAGGCCTGCACACAGAGGTCGCCGCCGGAACGAGCCGCGTCGAGGTTGTCGCCGGGGAACGCCTCCAGGTCCACCAGAGCCTCCGGGCGCTCGGCCTCCAGGCCGAAGCGGTCCCGCGCGAAGAGCCCGGGGCCGAAACCGATGGTCAGGGTGAGGCGGGACGCCGACAGGCCGAGGGCCTCGCCGGTGTCGTCCGGCGGCGCCTCCGGCAGACCGCCGAAACCGCCTTCACCGACCGGGAGTCCCGCCGTCATCAGGCGGGCCGCGGCCGTCCAGTCCTTGAGCAACCGGACCAGTTCGGCCCGGTCCTCGGTCCTCACGTCGAAGGCCGCGAAGTGCAGGCGGTCCTGCACGGCGCTGGCGATCCCGGCCTGGTGCTCACCGTGGAAGGGCACCGCGGAACCGGTCCCGGCACCTGAGTCCCCGTCCGAGGCGCCGCTCAGGACCGCGACGGCGCCGCCCGCCGCGGCGCCGAGCGCGAGCCCGGCTCCGCCCCAGCCGAGCACGGCACGGCGCGAGAACGCGGAGCGACCGGCCTTCGGTACCCGCGCGACCTGTTCGGTCTGTTCGACCTGTTCGGGCTGCTCGTACTGGTCGTGCTGCTCGGGTTCTTCCGGCATGGTGATTCCCGTTTCTTCCCGGCCGGCCCTACTTGGCGACCGCTGCGGCGAGCTTGGAGAGCGGCTCGGCCAGCGCGTTGACGCTGTCGGAGAACTGCTTGCGGTCCGCCGTGCCGACCTTGTCATACGTGACGAAGGCGGTGGCTCCCGGGGCACTGCGGTACTTCTCCAGCAGGGCGTCCAGGGCGGCGAACTGCTTGTCCAGCTCCGTCACCAGGGCGGCGTCGTTCTTCGCGGCGGTCGGCTTGAGCAGCTCGTACGCCTTCTGGGCACCCTCGACGTTGGCCTTGAAGTCGTCGAGGTCGGTGTGGGAGTAGCGGTCTTCCTCGCCGGTCACCTTGCCGGTGGCGACCTCGTCCAGCAGCTCCTTGGCGCCGTTCGCCATCGAGGTGGGGGTGATCTCCGCCTGGCCGACCCGCTTCTGCCAGTCGGTGAGGTCCTTGTCGAGCTGGGTGGCGAGGGCCTTCTCCTCGTCGCCGATCTTCTTGTCGGCCCACAGCGCCTTCTCCAGGCGGTGCCATCCGGTCCACTTCTGGCCGGGTTCCAGGCCGTCCGCGCGGGTGTCGGTCAGCGGGTCGATGTCGCCGAAGGACTCGGCGATCGGCTCGGTGCGCTCCCAGCCGGTGCGGGAAGGTGCGAACGCCGCCTTTGCCGCCGTGATGTCACCGGCGCGGACCGCGTCCGTGAAGACCTTGACCTTCGGGAGGGTCTCGTCGGCCTGCCCCTGCGCGTACGAGCGGTAGGCGGCGACAGCGGCGTCGAGCTCGGGGCTGCGCTTCTGCGCGCCCTTGCCGGTGGCCTGGACCTTGGTGCGGATGCCGTCACCCTTCATACCGGGCTTGCAGGCGAACTCGTAGTCGCCCGCCTTGACCTCGGCGGTGATGGTGGCCTTGGTGCCGGGGCCGATGTTCTCGCGCTCGGCGGCGATCCGGTCGTCCGGGAAGAGGACGTACAGCTCAGTGACCTTGGAGCCCTTGTTCTCGACCTCGACGGAGATCTTGCCCGCCGGGAACTCGGTCTTGGAGACCTTGCAGGCACTGTCCGACGCGGTCACCTGGATGGCGCCGGTGGCTCCCGCGTCGGTCTTCTGGGCACACCCCGTGGCGGTGACGGTGACTATCGCCAGACCGGCGGCTGCAAGAAATGCCGCGCGGGAGGATGAGGACATCATGGCTCCAGGGAAAGCGGGGCGGCAGAGCCGCAGAGTTAGGCAAGGCTGCCCTTCCGACTACGGAACTGTAGACGATGGTCGTCGATACGTCTGCCCCCGGGCCCGTGCGGGGTGTGAGGGCGCCCCGGCCGCCCCTCCCGGTGGAACCGCCCCAGCAGTGCCGACGTGACGGTGAGGCAGGTCGCGGCGAGGAGCCAGCCGCCGACCACGTCGGTGAACCAGTGCACGCCGAGGTAGACCCGGGTGAGACCGACCGTGACGGCCCAGGCGGCGAGCAGGCACCAGCAGATCCGGGTGACGGCCGGGGCGGCTGCCCGCCAGGCGGCCCAGGCCAGCAGTCCGGCCGTGAGCGCCGAGGTCGTGGCGTGACCGGAAGGGAAGGAGTACCCGGAGGCGTGCGTGGCCCAGTCCACCGCGGGCGGGCGGGGCCGGGCGAGGGGGTACATCACGGCGAGGCGCACACCCTGCGCAAGCAGCAGGAAGCCCGTCGTCGCAACCGCCGCCAGCAGTCGCCCGCGGACGCCCCGGCCGGCGACGAGTCCCGCTGCGGCGGCACACAGGTAAGGCGTGGGGCCGCTGCCGGTCGCGGTGATCCCCCGGGCGAGGGTCACGGCGACCGGGGGCCGGTGCGCAGCCGACCATCGGTGCAGACTCTCGTCGAAGGGATACGGGGCCCCGTGGCGGAGGGCGATCAGGGCGGTCAGCAGGGCGAATGCCGCCGCGCCCAGTGCCGCGGCCGGCCACCACCGCCCCGGCGGTACGAGGGGGAGTTTCATCCCTGAGCCCGTCAGCTTCATCTTCGTCCCGAGCCCTTCAGCCCGAGACGACCAGGGGCCGCAGTGCGGTGGTGCCCAGCCGTCGTACGGCGGGCGCGCCGCGGCGTGCCGCCCGGGAGAGGGGCAGAGCGAGGGCCGTTCCGACGAGCAGCCCGAGCAGGACGTCGTGCGGATAGTGCGCGCCCACCCAGACGCGGGAGAAGGCCATGAGCAGGGCGGCCGGGGCCGCGATCGCCGCCATCCGACGGTCGACGAGCCACAGGGCGGCGACGGTGGCGGCCGCGATGGTGGCGTGATTGCTGGGGAAGGACCAGTCGCCGGGCGGCGGACAGGCCTCGAGCGTGACCGCGTGCAGGGCGCGGCAGGGCCGCTGTTCGTGAAAGACGGACTTGATGCCGGTGTCGACGACGAACGTGGCACACACCACGAGGGGTGCGGCCAGGGCCATCGCGGTCCTCGCCGGGTCACCGGCCTTGCGGGCGCGCCACCACGCGGCCACCATCAGCAGACCGAAGAGGGCGAGACCGTAGGTGGACCAGGCCGAGATCAGGCTGTCCAGCCAGGAGGGCGCGCGCTGGGCGAGGCCGGTGATCGAGGTGTAGAGACTTCCGTCCACGGACGGTCCGTCAAGGGCGAGTGGGCTCAATGTGAGCCTCCGTTCGTGGGCTTGCCGCTGCCGCGGCGGCGGATCACTTCGACCGCCAGCGGGGTGAGGGAGACGAGTACGACGAGGGCGACGATCGGCAGGAGGTAGCGATCGACGTTGGGGACGGAGGAGCCCAGCCCGTAACCGGCCAGCACCAGACCGGCGGTCCACACCATCCCGCCGACGATCTGCCAGAGGGTGAAGACCCGGGCGGGTACGTTGAGCGCCCCGGCCAGCGGATTCAGCACGGTCCGCACGATCGGTACGAAGCGGGCGAGGACGATGGCCTTGGCGTGTCCGTAGCGGTCGAGGAGTTCTTCGGCCCGCTCGGCGCCCTCGTGGAGTTTCCGGCTGGAACTGCGGGTGAGCAGCGCCCGGCCGGCCCGACGGCCGAGCAGGTAGCCCGCCTGCGCCCCGAGCAGTGCTCCGGCGACCGCCGCGCACAGCACCTGCGGCAGAGAGAGGTGGACCGGCCCGTGGATGCCCGGGGCGGCCAGGAGGCCCGCGGTGAAGAGCAGGGAGTCACCGGGGAGGAAGAAGCCGACCAGGAGACCGGTCTCGGCGAACAGGACCACCGCGATGCCGATGGCACCGAACGCGGACAGGAGGGAACCGGCGTCGAGCACATTCACGGACAGGGTCACTTCGAACAGCTCCCATAAGCTTGAGAGGACCGAGGCCGGAGGGGAACACCTCAGCGCATGACCGTCTACAGTGCTGTAGACGGTCTACATCACTGTAGACGATCGATCGTGGAGGAGCGCACCCATGGGGGACGCGACCGGTGAGCGGCGCCCGGCCGGAGAGCTCGAGGCCGGTGTGCTGGCAGCACTCTGGGCGGCGGAAGGCCCACTCACGCCGGCCCAGGTCCAGGAGGCGGTCGGCGGCTCACTCGCCCGTACGACGGTGACGACCATTCTGTCCCGCCTCCACGAGAAGGGGACCGTGACGCGCTCGCGATCCGGGCGCGGCTTCGCCTACGTCCCGGCCGAGAACGCCTCCGGGCTCACCGCCCGGCGGATGCACGCCGAACTCGCCAAGGACGAGGACCGGGGCGCGGTGCTGAGCCGGTTCGTCTCCCAGCTCAGCGACGAGGACGAACGTCTGCTGCGCTCCCTCCTCGACGAGGACGGGGCCCCCTCGTGATGCTCGCCGTGTGGCTTCCCCTGCTGCTTCCCTTCCTCGCGGGTCCGGTGGGCCGTCGGCTGAGCGCGGCTCTGCCCCCGAGGCAGGCGGTCCGGCTGCTGGCCCTGACCGCCGTCGGCCTCGCGGCGACCAGCACCTGTGCGCTGGCACTGCTCGTCGTCCCCGGCGCCACCCATCTGCACGACGTCGCGGTCCTGGCGCATCTGCTCACACCGCTGACCTCCGGACCGCCCGGCGCCACCGTCGCCGTCACCGTCGTCGCGGCAGCGTCGCTGGTGTGGTGCGTCACCCTGCTGGTGCGCGGGGTCGTCCGGCGCCGGAGCCGCCTGCGGCAGGCCCGCGACCTGGCGGCCCGGGCGGACGGTGAGCTGGTCGTCCTGCCCGAGGAGTTCCCCGACGCCTACGCGCTGCCCGGCCGGCCCGGCCGCATCGTCGTCACCACGGGCATGCTGCGCGCGCTCACCGCACCCGAACGCGAAGCCCTCCTCGCCCACGAGCGCGCCCACCTCGACGACCGCCACCACCTGTTCACCGCCGTGGTCGATCTGGCAGGACTCTGCCATCCGGCTCTGCGCGCCCTGCGTGAACCCCTTGCCTACGCGGTGGAACGCAGTGCCGACGAATCGGCGGCCGCCGCCGTCGGAGACCGCCGGCTCACCGCCCGGGCCATCGGCCGGGCCGCCCTCTCGGCGCGCGCCACTTCCCTGGCTCCGCCCGCACGACCCGGCCCGGCCCTCGCGGCGACCGCCGGCCCCGTCCCCCAGCGGGTGGCCGCCCTGCTCGGTGGGCACGCTCCGGACCGAACCGTCCGGCCCCTGACCCGGCGGGTGGCCGCCGCCGCCCTGCTGGCCTGCGTCGTCGTGTCCGCCGGCGCGTCCCTCCACGCCGCCGCCGACCTGCACACCGGCATCGAGATCGCCCAGGGCGAGCAGCCCTGAGAGACGCCTGAACCGGAGCGGCGTGCCATCGGAAGGACGGCGCGGGCCACGGCCGGGAACCGCCTTTGTAGAGTGAGGTGAGGCATACCTACTCTGATGCCCGGGCATGCTCGCCCGGGGTGACGGCAAGGCGGTGGCGGGACGGTGGGGGACGGCCAGGACGCGAGGCGTCCGCACGGTGGGCTCGTCGCGGACGTACTGGCGGTTCTCTGGGCCGCACGCGAGCCGATGACCCCGCAGCAGATCAACGCCGCGATCGGCCGGGACCTGGCGCGGACCACGGTGACGACCATCCTGACCCGGCTGCACGAGAAGGGGATGCTCGTGCGGACCCGTGCGGTCCGGGGCTTCGCCTACGCCGCGGCGGACGACGCCGCCGGGCTGGCGGCCGGCCGGATGCGCCGTGAACTGGAGCGCGAGCCCCGTCGCGACCTCGTTCTGAAACGCTTCGTCTCCTCGCTCTCCGAGGGCGACGAAGAGGCACTGCGGCGCATGCTGCTGGAGTCCGGGGGAGACGCGTCGGGGGCACACGCGTGACGCTCGTTCTGACCGTGGTCGTGCTGACCCTGCTGCTTCCGTGGGGCGCAGCCGCGGCAACCCGTCGGCTGGCCTCGCTCCTGCCGCCGCGAGAAGCCTGCGCCGCGCTCACGTCGGCTGCCCTGCTGCTGGCGGCCGGTACGGTCGCTGCGCTCGTCGGCCTCTTCCACGTACCGTTCCTCGCCTCCCTCGAACAGGTGTCGCTGGCGCGGTCGGCCGCCGAGTGGCCCGCGACCGCGCCGCTCGCCGCCGCCGCCGGCGCGGTGCTCTCGATCCAGGCGTTGCTGGCCGGCCGCCGCTGGTACGAGCTCCGCTCGATCCTGGCGAGCGCCTGGGCGGCGACCGGTGAAGCGGGGAGCGACGGCGACCTGCTGGTGGTGCCGGGTTCCGGTCCACAGGCCTTCGCACTTCCGGGCCGGCGCGGGCGGCACGGGCGCGTCGTGGTGACGACGGGCATGCTCCAGGCTCTGGACCCGGCGGAGCACGAGGTGCTGTACAGCCATGAGCGGGCCCACCTGGCGGGCCGTCACCACCTGCTGACCCTCGCCGTCCACCTGGCCGGGGCGGTGCACCCCGCCCTGCGCTCGCTGCTCCCGGCCCTGGACTACCACCTGGAGCGCTGGGCGGACGAGTCGGCGGCCGCCTCGGTGGGCGACCGGAAGCTCGCCGCGACGGCGATCGCGCACGCGGCACTGGCCGTCGCGTCCTCCGGACGGCCGGACACGATCCGCGGCCCGCTGCTCTCCGTCGCCACCGGCCCGGTCCCGCAGCGGGTCAGGGCCCTGCTGGGCCCGGAACCTTCGCGGCCGCATTCGCGCGGTGCGCGGGCGGCCACGGCCGGGCTCGCGGCGGTGGTCGCGGTGTCGGCGCTGCTGGGACTGGTCCTGCCGTACGGACTTCACGAGTACGTGGAGTCCGCCGCCCGGGCGTTGCTCGCGCGCTGAGCGCACCCCGGTCCGCCGGACCGACGGGGTGAGCGGGTGCGAGGACCCTTCCCGCCGGAGGGCTCCGGCGGGAAGGGCGGGGTCAGGCAGCCGGCACGGTGTCCTCGAAGGACTTGCCCGCCGCCCGGTAGGCGGCGATCTCGGCCGTGACCTGGGCCGGGGTCAGCACCTGGTCCTTGACGTGCAGTACCCAGTCGACCTTCTGGTCGTAGGCGCGCGGGGTGGTGCTGGTCTGGCCCGCGAGGTCGATCAGCCACTGGTTGAAGTTGATGGACATCGGCCGCTCCGGCAGGTAGCGGGAGTCGTGGCGCCCGAACTCGACGCCGTCGATGTAGTAGACGATGGACGTGTTGTCTATGGCGAGGACGAGGTCGTGCCAGCCCGCGTAGCTGACCCGTGATTCGGAGTGCTGGTTGACCGCCTCCCAGGGGTCGGGACGGTAGGTCTCCCAGGACGTGGTGTAGAGGATGTTCGAGGGCTCGCCCCAGCCGCCGTTGGGCAGGTACTCGAAGTCGTACTCGGCGTAGTCGTCGGCCATCGGCGCCTTGAGGTCGTTGATGGTGAAGAAGGTACTGACGAGGTGGTCCCCGTCGGGGCCGGACTTCGGCGCGTCGGCGAACCGCACCCGCGCCGCGTAGGTGCCGTTGCGGAACTTCGTCGCCTTGGTGAGGACCTCCGCCTGCTCGGTGGTCTCCGCCGTACCGGCGGTGGAGGTCTCCAGGTTCATGATCGAGTTGGTCCCCTCCTTGGCGAAGGTGACGTTCTCGGCCGGCCAGCTCGCACCGGGCACCCCGGGGCCGCCCGAGTTGGAGCGCACGTTCCAGCCGTGGGCGCCGATCGAGGGGTCGCTGTACGAGGTGTAGTCGAAGTCGTCGAAGAGCCGGGGGCCGGCGGCGGGCGGGTCGGTCGGGCCGGTGGGGTCGGTGCCCGGTCCGTTGCCGGCCGGCGCGGTGCCCCACACCTGGGTGCCGCCGACGGTCGCGGTGACCTTGGACCAGTTCGCGTACGAGGTCTGCCCGGACCCGAAGGAGTAGTCGTCGCTCTGGTTCAGCGGCTGCCAGTTGGAGCGGTAGAACCGCAACTGCATGTCCCCGGTGTCCGCGCCCGGGGCGAGCGAGCCGGCCCCGGCGGTGAAGCCGATCTCCAGGTACCGGTCGGCCGTCGCGGTGGGGTTCGCGAGCGTGCCGAAGGTGCCCGTGATGTTGGCGCACCCCTTGACCGCCCAGGAACAGGCGTAGGTGTACGAGGCGCCGGCCTCCGCCTTGAAGTAGTAGCGGATCTTGACCTGGGCGAGGGAGACGGAGGCGCTGCCGGTGTTGACGGCCTTGAACCAGGGTTCCGCCTGGTCGGAGCCGGCGGAGCTCTGCCGGTACTGGACCGTCAGCGGTACGCCGGCGGCGGTGGCGGGTACGGCCGCCAAGGTGGCGCAGCCGAGGCCGGCCAGCGCCGCGGCGGCCAGTGCGACGCGGACTCGGGAGACGTGGGGGCGGCGGGTGCGTGCTCTGTCGTTCGTGGCTGTGCTCGTCACCTGGTGTTCCTTTCGGGATGGTGGAGCGTGGAGGGACGGCTCGGCACTCCCAGGGCGTCGAGCCGGGTCTTGTGGTGGTCCAGTCGCGTCCGGAACCCGTCCCAGTCGCCGCCGCCGGACCAGGCGGTGTCGGCGAGAGCGCAGAGCCGGGGGAAGAGGAGGTACTCGGCGTGCGCGGCGGTGGGCACGTACTCGGTCCACAACTGCGCCTGGGTGCCGAGCACCTGGGCGGCGTCCGCCGGATCCCAGTGGCCGGGCGCGGGGTCGGTGGCGTAGACGGTCGGCAGGTCCACGGTGAGGCCGGGCTGCCCCGGCGGTTCCTCGGGGTGCGTGGACGCCGGGTAGTCGAGGTAGGTGGAGCGGTGCGGGGTCATGACGACCGGGTGGCCCTGACGCGCCGCCGCGAGCCCGTGCTCCGCCTCCCGCCAGGCCAGCACGGTGAACGACTCCGGCAGGTCGTCACCGCTCTCGGTCCAGCCCAGCGGGCGTCTGCCGTGCTCGGTCAGGAACGTGCCGACCTGTTCCATCAGCCAGCCGCGGAGCTCCTCGGGCCCGGCCAGACCCTGTTCGGCGACGCGCCGCAGCGCGGTGGGCGAGGAGTGCCACTCGTCGGTCGGGCACTCCTCGCCGCCGACGTGGATGTACGGCGAGGGGAAGACCTCCATCACCTCTCCTAGCACGGTCCGGCAGAAGTCGAGTGCCTCGTCGTGGACGCCCAGGACGGTGTCGCACACGCCGTAGCGGTCCCAGACGTCCAGCCGGCGGTCGGGGAAATTGCCGAGGTGCGGGTAGGCGGCGAGGGCGGCACGGACGTGGCCGGGCATCTCGATCTCCGGGACGACGGTCACCCCGCGGTCGGCGGCGTACGCGACGAAGTCCGTCAGTTCCCTCCGCGTGTACGCGCCCCCGTGCGGCAGCCCGCCCACCTCGGTGAGCCGGGGGTAGGCACCGACCGGCATCCGCCAGCCCTGGTCGTCGGTGAGGTGCAGGTGCAGCACGTTGAGTTTGTGCAGGGCGAGCAGGTCCGTGACGCGCCGCAGGAACGAGACGGGCTGGAAGTGGCGGGCCACGTCGAGCATTGCCCCGCGCCAGGCGAAGCGCGGCACGTCCGTCGTCTCCAGGCAGGGGACCGACCACGGCGTGCCGTGCACCGGGACGGCGGAGAGGGCGGCGGGTGGCAGGAGCTGACGGAGTGTCTGGACGCCGTGCAGCAGGCCCGCGGGCCGGGCCGCCCGCAGCAGGACGGCGTCCTCGCTCACGGTGAGTCCGTAGCCCTGGGTGCCGAGTCCGGTGAGCCCGGGATCGAGGGCGAGGACGATACGGCCGTCGTTCGCGAGGGGCAGCGGCAGCCCGGTCGCCGGGGCGAGCAGGGTACGCAGCAGCAGGGCGGCGGGCGCGGTGCCCGGGGTCGCGCGGATCGCCGTGGCGGAGTCGAAGGTGAACCGGCCTCGTCGGACGTGGAGCCGTAAGGGACCCGGTACGAGGCCGAGGCCGGCGGGGGGCATGGACACGGTTTCTCCTATCCCTTGACCGCGCCACCGGTCATACCGGTGGCGACCCGTCGCTGGAGAACGAGGAAGAGGACGAGGACGGGCAGCGCGAAGAGGGTGGAGGCCGCCATGGTGGCGCCCCAGTCCGTGCCGAAGACGTTCGAGAACGAGGAGAGCCAGACGGGCAGCGTCCGGTCGTCCTGGTTCTTGATGATCAGCATGTTGGCGAAGGCGAACTCGTTCCAGGCGGTGATGAAGCCGAAGAGGGACGTGGCGAGCAGGCCCGGCGCCAGCAGGGGGAAGGTGACCCGGCGGAAGGCGGCGGCCCGGGTGCAGCCGTCCACCTGGGCCGCCTCCTCGAGCTCGGCGGGGATCGCGGAGAGGAAGCTCCGCAGGGTCACGATGGTGAACGGCAGCGTGATCATGAAGTAGACGAGGGTCAGGGTCGTGAGCCGGTCGAGCATGTCGGTGTCGCGGGCGATGACGTACATCGGGATCAGCAGCGCCTCCCAGGGGGCGACCTGCGCGACGAACACCATGAGGACGAAGCCCCGCCGCCCCTTCCACCGCAACCGGGCCACGGCGAACGCCGCACCGAGGGCGACGGCGAGGGCGAGCAGCACGCAGCCGGCCGTGACGAGGAGGCTGTTGCGCCAGAACGACCAGAAGCCGTCGGCCGTCACCGCGTCGGAGAAGTGCTCCAGCGTCACCGAGGTGGGCAGGAACACCGGAGTCTCGGCCTGGATGTCCGCGGTCGGTTTGAATGCGGTGAGGATCATCCAGTAGACGGGGAAGACACTGAGCGCGAAGACGATCAGCGCCCCGGCGTTCACGGGCAAGCCGCGCAGGGCCACACGGGCGGGACGGGTGCTCACAGCTCGGCCTCCTGACGGAACATCTGGCGGAAGTAGAGGATCAGCGCGCCGACCAGGACGAGCACCGTGAGGGTCGCCGCCGCGGCCCCGAGGTCGTAGCGGTGCAGCGACTGGGCGACCTGGTAGGCGTAGACGGGGAGCGTGGTGGTCGCGCCGCCGGGACCGCCCTTGGTGACCGCCCAGATCTGCGCGAAGCACCGGAAGACCCAGATGACTTCGAGGCTCAGCATCAGACCGAAGACCGGCCGCAGGACCGGCAGGGTGATGGAGCGGAAGATCCGCCAGCCGCCCGCTCCGTCGATCCGGGCGGATTCGAAGAGTTCGGCCGGGACCGTGGTCAGCGCGGAGTGCAGGGTGATGGCGACGAACGGTACCGACTGCCACACCACGAGCAGCACCAGGACGGTGAAGGCGGCCGGACCGTGCGCGAACCAGGAGTAGTCCTCGAAGGAGTCGAAGCCCAGCCGGACCAGCAGCCAGTTGACCACTCCCAGCCGGGAGGAGAAGAGCCACTGGAAGACCGTGGTGGTGGCGATCACCGGACTGGCCCAGGCGAGCACCAGCCCCACGAGGACCAGGGTCCGCATCCGCTTGCCGAGCCGTTGCAGCATCAGCGCGACGCCGGTGCCGATCACCATGATGAGCGTGACGTTGATCGCGGTCCACCACAGCGTGCGCCGCGCCACTTGCCAGAACTCGCCGTCCCGCAGGATCGCCGAGTAGTTCTCCAGGCCCGCGAAGTCCGCGTTCCCGCGGATCAGTTCCGCCATGCCGTAGTGCTGGAAGGAGATCAGCAGGTTACGGGCGAGGGGATAGGCCAGCAGGAACGCGAACCCGATCACGGTGGGGGCGATCAGCAGATACGGCCAGAGGGTGCCCGGTACGCTGCGGCGGAGACTGCCCCGCCCGCGCCCGCGGGGATCGGCCTCCGGGGCGGCGGGGCCGGCCGGTACGGGCCGCGCCGTGCCGGGCCGGTCCGCGGTCCGCGTCACGCGCGTCCCCCCTCGGGCAGGGTCCGGCTCACGGGTTGAGGGTCTTGCTGATGGCGTCGGACGCGGCCTTCGCCGCCTTCGCCGGGTCGGTCCCGGTGAGCACGGCCGTCATGTACTCCTTGATCGGGTTCGTGGCCTCGACGGCCGCCCACTGAGGGGAGTTGGGCGTGGCGCGCCCCTGCGCGGCGGCGGCGGCCATCGCCGCGTCGCCCTCGTCGTCCTTGAGGACACCGGCCAGGGACGTCCGGTTGGGCACGTAGCTCATGGTGCGGGCGAGTTCGGTCTGCTCCTTCTCTCCGGCGAGCGCCGCGATCACCTCGTACGCCGCCTTCTGGTGGGGCGAGGCGACCGGGACGATGAGGTCGGAACCGCCGGTGAAGGTCGCCCCCGGCTTGCCGGCCGTCCTGCCGGGAATCGGGAAGAAGCCGAGCTTGCCCGCGAGGGCGGGGTTGGCCTGCTCCACGATCTTGGCGCCGCCGGGTACGGCGATGATCTGGGCGACGTCGCCCTTGGCGAAGACGTCCGCCTGGGGAGGCTTCGCCTCGTCGGAGTCCTTGGGGCCCTGGCCCAGGGCCTGGAGCCGCCGGTAGAAGTCCATGCCGCGGAGCGCCTCGGGGCTGTCGAGCGCGCCCCGCCACGTGTCCCCGTCCTTGACGGCGAGTTCGCCGCCTTCCTCCCAGACGAACCCGGCCAGGGTGTACCAGTTCTGCCCGGGGAGGTAGATGCCCTGCGTGCCGTCCTTGTCGAGCTTCCCCGTGATCTCCAGCCACTCCTCCCGGGTGGCCGGCGGCGCGGTGACACCGGCCTTCGCGAAGAGGTCCTTGTTGTAGATCACCACGCGGTTGGCCGCGTACCAGGGGATGCCGTACTGCTTCCCGTCGACCTTCCCCGGCTCGGCGAGGCCGGGCAGCCAGTCCGCCCCCTTCAACTCCGCGACCCTGTCGCTGAGATCGAGCACCCCGCCACTCTGCGCGTACTGGGCGACCTGGGTGTTCCCCACCTCGATCACGTCCGGGGCGTCCTTGCTGGCGAGCGCGGCGGTGATCTTCTCACCGATCCCGTCCCACTCCTGTATCTGGATGTCCAGAGCGGTTCCCTCGTGCTGGGTCTCGAAGTCCTTCTCGAACCGCTGGAGATAGGCGTCGGAGACGCTGTCCTTCATGATCCACACAGTGAGCGTGGCGGGTCCGTCCGACTGGTCGGACCCCGACGAGGAGCTGTCGCACGCGGTGAGCGCACATGTGGCCGCCAGGGCGACCGCGGCCGGGATGAAGCGGATCTTCACTGGATTCACCTCGAGAAAGAGTTGACCAATTGGTCAACTGGACAACGGCGTGGGTAGAAGGTGGCATAGACCAGTGATGACGTCAACCCTCGCAGGAATACGCGCAGTTGAGTGCGTTGTAGACTCCCTGGTGTCCCAGTCATCGCTTACCACTGAACCAGTTGCCGACGAGAAGGCGGAGAGGTCGGATCCATGCAGAACAGCTCTTCGGGCTCAGGTGGCGTACTCAAACGGGAGCGGGTCCGTGAGCATCTCCTCGGACTGATCGAGGTGCGCCGGCCCGGGGACGCCATCCCCTCGGAGCGCACGCTCAGCGCGGAACTCGGCGTCTCCCGGCCCACCCTGCGAGCCGCGGTCGACGAACTCGTCGCCACCGGACAGCTCGTACGCGAACACGGGCGCGGCATGTTCGTGGCCCCGGCCAAGATCACCCAGGAACTCGTCTCGGACGACGCGGCTTTCGCGGTGCCCCGGGCGGCGGGCACCTGGTCCAGCAGGCTCCTGCAGCTCGACACGATCCGGGCGGGAGCGCGGATCGGGCGCAAGCTGCGGGTCTCGCCCGCCGCGGAGGTGGTTTACATCGCCCGCCTGCGCCTGGTGGACGGCTCACCGATGGCGATCGAGCACCTGCACATCCCGGCCGGGCTCGTCCCTTCGCTCACCCCGCAGGAGCTGGAGGCGGGCGACCTCTACGACCATCTGCGCGAGCACCACCACGTCCATGTCGACCAGGCGGTCCAGTCCATCGAGCCGACCGTCATCAACGAGGCCGAGGCGGCGGTCCTGGACATTCCGGTTCTCTCTCCCGCCCTGCTGATCGAGCGTCTCACCACCGACACGGCGGGCCGGCCCGTCGAGTACGTGCACTCCCTCTACCGGGGTGACCGCTACCGCATCGTCTCCCGGCTGGCCCTCGGGACCTCCGCCCCGCGGCCGGGACCCGAGAGCCATCATCCGGGCATCCCGCCGGGCGTCTTCGCACACGGTGACATCATCACCTCGTCCACGACGGGAGACGCCCACTGACCACCCCGCAGGCCCCGTCGCGACAGGGACCGGCGAGGCCGTGGGGTACACCGGTAAGCCATTCGTGCGCGCGTTGTATCCACTCGCTCACCCTGCGTGGCGTCGGAGGTTGATCGCCCATAACTTCGGCTCATGAGAAGAACACACATGCAATGCCTGGCGGGCGTCACCGCCGTCACGGCCACCGTCCTCGGGCTCTCCGCCGCGCCCACGGCCGCGTCCGGACACCACGAGCGCGTGGTGCGCCCGGGGGAATCGATTCAGGAGGCGGTCGACGCCGCACACCCCGGCGACACCGTCGTCGTCCTGCCCGGCACCTACCGCGAGAGCGTGCTGATCACCACGCCGAACCTGACGCTGCGCGGAACGGGCGAGCGTACGGTCCTCGCCCCGCAGGCGGCCGAGTCGGCGCCCGCCCCGACGTCAGCCGGAGCTCCCGCCGCCGCCAAGGGACCGAGGGCGGCCAACGCCTGCGCGGCGGGCGGGAACGGCATCTGCGTCGTGGGCACCGAGAAGAACCCCGTCGACGGCGTCAGGATCCGCGCACTCACCGTCTCCGGCTTCACGAAGAACGGCGTCTGGGCGTCCCGGACCGACGGGCTCTCCGTCCGCAGGGTGACCGCCCGGGACAACGGCACCTGGGGCATCGCCCAGGAGCGCTCGACCCGCGCCGACTTCCGCCACAACACCGCCACCGGCAACGGCGACGCGGGAATCTTCGTCGCCAACTCGGTCAGCGAGGAGGGCGGAGCGACGGACACCGGCGGGACGGCCATCGCGGACAACGCGGTGAGCGGCAACCGCATCGGCGTCACCGTACGCCGGGTCAGGAACCTCAACGTCGACGACAACACCATCACCGGCAACTGCAGCGGGATCTTCGTCGTGGGCGACGAGTCCAAGCCCGCGGCCGGGGCGATGACGATCAGTGGCAACCGGATCGTGAAGAACAACAAGTCCTGCGCCGCGACCCCGCGCCTCTCCGCCATCCAGGGGTCCGGCATCGTCCTCACCGGCAGCGAGAGCACCGTCGTCCGGTCCAACGTCATCCAGGACAACGTCGGCTCCACCGACTTCTCCGGCGGCATCCTGCTCATCAAGAGCTTCGTGGGCGCGCTGAACACCGACAACACCGTCAGCGAGAACCTCGTGAGCGGCAACAGCCCGGCCGACCTCGCCAACCGCGACACCTCTGGCACCGGCAACACGTTCGTCGGCAACACGTGCGCCACCTCGGTACCGGCCGGGATGTGCGCCGAATGACCCCCCACCGCCGTACCAGGAGGAACGAGACGGTATGACCACCGTGAGCCCCACCCCGGAGACCAGCCCCGAGAACGCCCCCCTCACCTCCACCCTCGCGGGGCCCCAGATCCACGCCGGCGCCCCGGCCCCGTCCACGCACCCGTCCATGCGACTGCGCGAGCTCGCCTTCGGAGCGGCCTGCGCCGCGGCCGTACGCGCCGCGGCGCGGCTGGGCGTCGCCGACGCCCTCGGGGAGACCCCCGCCTCCGCGGCCGAGCTCGCCCTCGTGGTGGACGCCGAGCCCGTACCGCTCCAGCGCCTGCTGCGGGCGCTGACCTGCTACGGCGTCTTCGCCGAGACCGCGGACGGCATGTTCGTCCACACCGACACCTCCCGGCTGCTGCGCGAGGACGACCCCCACAGCCTGCGCTACATCTCCCTGTGGTGCACCGAGCCCTGGACCTGGGAGGTCTGGCCGCGCCTGGAGGACGCGGTGCGCTCCGGCAGCAGCGTCTTCCCCGAGGCGTTCGGCAAGGGTTTCTTCGACTACCTCCACCAGGACGCGGGCGAGTCGGCCCAGGTGTTCAACCGTGCGATGACCACCTCCAGCGTGCAGTCGGCCCGGGACGTCGCCGAGCTCCTCGACCTGACCGGTGTCTCCTCCGTCGCCGACATCGGCGGCGGCCAGGGACACGTGCTCGCCAGCCTGCTGGAGAAGCACCCCTCGGTCCGGGGAACCCTCATGGACCTCCCGGGTGTCGTCGCCCGCGCGGACGCGCGGCTGCGGGACGGCGGCCCGCTCGCCGACCGGGTCCGGATCGTCGCCGGCGACTGCCGCGAGGACATCCCGTTCGAGGTGGACCTCTACATCATCAAGAACATCCTCGAATGGGACGACGAGAGCACCCGCAGGACCCTGCGGAACGTCGTCGCCGCGGCCCGCCCCGGCGCCCGCGTGGTGATCATCGAGAACCTCGTCGACGACACCCCGTCGATGCGGTTCACCACCGCCATGGACCTGCTGCTCCTGCTCAACGTCGGGGGAGCGAAGCACACCAGGGAGAGCCTGCTCGGACGCATGGCCGAGGCCGGCCTCCGGGTGGGAGAGATCCACCCGGTCAACGCCTACCTCCACGCGTTCGAGTGCACCGTGCCGTAAGGCCCGCCCGCAACCGGTCGCGCGACCGGAAACGCCCCGGGTCCGGCACCGCAGTGCCGGACCCGGGGCGTTTCCCGTGCGGAGGCCGGAGCCCTACCGCTGCCACGTGTAGAACGGCTGGGCCATCGCGTCCTTCGGACCGCGCCAGGTCTGCGGGTCGTACGGGCTCACGAAGGCGGTCAGCCGGTCGCTGATGGCCTTGAACTCCGGGTGCTCCATCACCTTCGCGATCTCCGGACCCGGGGGACGCTCGGACTCGATCAGGTGCAGGTACACGTCGCCGAACTGGAACAGGGTGCGCCGGTGGACGCCGACGAGATGGGGGAGGTCCGTGTTGTCGGAGGCCTCGAACACCTTCGCGATGTCCGGAGCCGAACCCGGAGCCATCCGGGCGACGATCAGAGCGTGGTGCATCTGGCTGCCTCTCGGGACTAGTTGGCGGGTACGGCGGCGGACCGGAGCTCCCGGTCGCGCTGCTCGATCTTGTCGCGGATGAGCTCCATCTGGACCCGGGAGTTGCGGTTGATGTTGTCCGTCATCCACACGTCGTCGACCGGGGCGTCCGGGCGCATCGCGAAGTCCTGCCGCCAGAGCATTCGCGTGCCGCCCCGGACCTCCGCGTACTCCCACCGGATGTCCATGTGCTGGAACGGTCCGGGCTCGACCCGGCGGGCCTGCACATGCCGCCCCGAGCGGTCGGTGGTGCGCTCCGAGACCCAGCTCCAGACCTTGCCGTTGTCGTCGGGGTGCATGGTGAGGCGGAAGGTCGTCTTCTGCCCCTCCCTCTTGAGCACCTCGACGGCCGCGTACTCGCTGAACAGCCGGGGCCAGTTCTCCAGGTCGTTCGTCATCTCCCAGACGAGATCCAGCGGCGCGGCGATGACGATCTCGTTCTCGGTGTGTCCGGACACGTCAGGCTCCTGTCACGAGGGTGTTGTTGACGAGGTCGAGGAACTCGGCGGGCGTCTTGCACTGGTCGGCGTCGGCCGGCAGCGCGTGGCCGTAGCGGTTCTCCAGCGCGGCCACGATGCCGAGCAGGCCGAGCGAGTCCAGGCCGTACTCCTCGAAGCTCGACTCGGGACGGCTCGCCATCTCGGAGGCATCGGCGGTGAGGCCGGCACCGCTCTTCATCAGGGTGGACAGCTCTTCGTACGTCAGCTGATCGGGCATGGGGGCAACTCCTTCTCACAGCGGGGTGTCGGTGGGGCGGCGCAGCACCAGGGCCGAGTTCGAACCCATCAGGCCGCGGCTCAGCACGAGCGCCGTGCGCAGTTCTGCGGGGCGCGCCCGCCCGGTGACCACGTCCAGGTCGTGGCAGACGTCGAAGACGTTGGGCGTCGGCGGGATCAGCCCGTGTTCCATGGCGAGTACGGCGGCTGCCGTGTCCAGCACCGGTGCGCCGCAGTAGGCGCGCCCCGTCCCGGTCTTGGGTGCCGTCACCGGCACCCGGCGTCCGTGCGCGCCGAGCGCGTCGGCGATCGCCAGCGCCTCGGCCCGGTCCGCCGAGGGGACACCGAGCGCGTCCGCGAAGACCACGTCGATCTCCTCCGGCGCGCATCGGGCCTCCCGCAGCGCCCCTTCGATCGCGCGGGCCAGACCCGCGCGGGACTCCTCCCACCGGGACGCGCCGGTGAAGGTGGAGGCGTGGCCGGCCAGTTCGGCCCGCACCCTGGCGCCGCGGTCGCGGGCCTTCGCCTCCTCCTCGACCACCAGCATGCCGCCGCCCTCGGCCGGCACGAATCCGCAGGCGTCCGCGGTGAACGGCCGGTAGGCACGGGTGGGTTCGTCGCTGAGGCTGAGGTCGGCGTAACCGAGCTGGCAGACGACGGAGTACGGCGCGAGGGGCGCCTCGGCGGCGCCGACCACCACGGCGTCCGTGCCCCGCCGGATGGAACGCGCCGCGTGCATCAGAGCGTCGAGGCCACCGGCCTCGTCGCTCGCCACGACGGCGCACGGCCCCTTGAAGCCGCCCCGGATCGAGATCTGACCGGTGCTGGCCGCGTAGAACCAGGCGATGGACTGGTACGGACCGACGAACCGCGAGCCCTCGCCCCACAGCCGCTGGAGTTCACGCTGGCCGAACTCGCCGCCTCCCGAACCGGCTGCGGTGACCACACCCACCTTGAACGGCGCGTCCTCGTAGTCGGCGCGGCCGAGCCTCGCATCGCTCAGGGCGAGGTCGGCGGCGGCCATGGCGTAGTGCGTGAAACGGTCGGTCTGGACGAGGTAGCGCTCCTCGATGAACGCGACCGGGTCAAAGTCCCTGACCTCGCCCGCGACCCGGAGCGGAAGGTTCTCACAACCCTCCCGGGAAACCAGGTCGAGGACGCTGACACCCTCCTGGGTCTGCTTCCAGAAGGCGCCGGCGCCGGTCCCGTTGGGGGCGACGACACCGATGCCGGTGATGACGGAGGTGCGGTGTGCGGACGCTGTCGTGGCACTCATGAGGTCCTCCCGCCCGATCGGGTCATGGCGACGGCGGACTGGAATCCCCCGAATCCGCTGCCGACCGAGAGCACACTGCGCAGCTTGACCGGCCGTGCGGTGCGCGGTACGTAATCGAGGTCGCACTCCGGGTCCGCGGTCTCGTAGTTGGCCGTCGGCGGCACCGTCTGGTGCTTGAGGGCCAAGACGCACGCGGCGATCTCGATCGCGCCGATGGCGCCGAGCGAGTGGCCGACCATGGACTTGATCGAACTCATCGGCACCTTGTACGCGTGCGAGCCCAGAGCCCGCTTCACCGCTGCCGTCTCGTGCCGGTCGTTCTGCTTGGTGCCCGAACCGTGCGCGTTGACGTAGTCGACCTGGGAGCCGTCGAGCCGGGCGTGCGCGAGGGCGCTGTTGATGGCCTCGGCCATCTCCAGCCCCTCGGTGGTCAGCCCGGTCATGTGGTACGCATTCCCGAAGGTGGCGTACCCCGAGATCTCGCAGTAGACGGTAGCCCCGCGGGCCCGTGCGTGCTCCAGCTCCTCCAGGACGAGGACGGCACCGCCCTCGCCCATCACGAACCCGTCCCGGCGCGCGTCGAACGGCCTGGAGGCGTGCTCCGGGTCGTCGTTGTTCGCCGAGGTCGCCTTGATGGCGTCGAAGCAGGCCACCGTGATGGGAGTGATCGGCGTGTCGGACGCCCCCGCGATGCAGACGTCCACCCGGCCCTCCTCCACGGAGTGGAAGGCGTAGCCGATCGCGTCGAGACCGGAGGTGCAGCCCGTGGAGACGGTCTGTACCGGCCCGTGCGCGCCGACTTCCTCCGCGACCGCGGAGGCCAGGGTGCTCGGCGCGAACGCCCGCTCGAGGTGGGCGCCGGCCGACCGGTGGTCGACGTCCCAGCGCGCCCCGCTCTCGCTGACCGCGACGTAGTCGTGCTCCAGACGCGTGGTGCCGCCGACCGCCGTTCCGAGGGAGACCCCGATGCGCCAGGGGTCCTCCTTCTCCAGGTCGAGCCCGGCGTCGCCCAGCGCCTCCCTGGCGGCCACCAGGGCGAACTGTACGTACCGGTCGGAACGGGCGATCAGCTCCGCGTCCAGGCCGTGGGCGACAGGATCGAAGTCGCACTCGGCGGCGATCCGCGAGCGGAACTGCGACGGGTCGAACAGGGTGATGCCGCGCGTCGCCGTACGGCCGTTGGCGAGCAGATCCCAGAACGCGGAGGTGCCGATGCCACCGGGGGCGACGACGCCGACCCCGGTGACCGCCACGCGCCGGGTCATGAGGACGCCGCCGTTCGTTCTGGCGGCGCTCCGCGCTCGGCCGTCACGGTCGCCTCCGTGGCCTCGGTGACCTCCGTGTCGACGTGGCCGAGCTCCGGTCGCGGGGCGAGCGGGCCCAGGTGGAAGACCATGCGCGCCTCCACGTCCCCCACGTTGCGGAAGCGGTGGCGCACGTGCGGCGGGATCAGCAGACCCTGGTCGGGCCGCATCGGATACGTCTCACCGTCCAGGTCCACTTCGAGCTGTCCGGCCACGACGTAGACGAACTCCTCGGAGTAGGGGTGGTAGTGCTCGCCGATCCGGTCACCGGGGTCGACGAGGGCCAGCCCCATGAAGCCGCTGGTGGCGCCGACCGCCGTCGGGGTGAGCAAGGCGCGCAGGTCGCCGCCGCGCCTGCGGTTGGGCTGGGTCTCGCTGAGATCCACGATGCGATGCCGGTGGATGGTCATGGCTGCATTTCTCCAGGCACGTTGTGAGGTGTGACGGCAGGCCGGGGCGGGCCCCCGTTGCCGGTGACGCGTCAGGACTCGGCGGACCGGCGGTCGGTGATCAGGTTCATCTCCGCCCGGGCGAGGAAGCGCGCGGCCTCCAGGTCGTTCGTCGGCATGCCCTGCGCACCGCCGTCGAGGAGCCGGTCGAGCATGGCCGCCTTGCGGTCACCACCGATGCCCAGCGCCTGGGTGGGCTGCGCGTCGAGCGGGCCGACCACTTCGAGGAGCCGCACCACCACGTCGTCGCGCTGGAAGATCGTGCTGCTCTCGATGGGGCTCGCGAGGTCGTCCGCGTTCTCCTCGTCCTGGCCGGCGAGCAACCGGGCCAGCGCCATCCCGCAGCCCTCCTTGGCCTGGTAGAACAGCGCGTGCCGCTGGACGTCAGCGGCGCTGTGGCGCCCGGCCGTCACATGGTGGACGGTCGGCAGCGCCGCCCGGGTGAAGAACATCCGGGCGGAGTCGGGGTCGCCCAGATCCCGGTCCTGCTCCAGGTACGGGTTGATCGCTTCCTCGACCGCCCTGACCTCGGGCTGGCGGGAGACGTGGCGCAGGGCCGCCATCAGGTCGCCCTCGATCTCGACGGCCCGCACGACGCGGTTCCCGTGCATGAAGAGCGAGGTGCGGCGCAGCCGGGTGTTCTCGTTGACCTGTGCCTGCGGGGGGTCGTAGTCGGAGAGGATCTTCGCGACCATCTCCTCGGTCCCCGGCTTCACCGTGAAGGTGAGCGCGTGGCGCACGATGCCGTCACCCAGACGCGGCGCGGACTGGAGCCGGCCCCGGAGGGGTTCGGGGGTGCTCTCGAACGCGGCCCCGGTCTCCCGCAGCACGCTGAAGCGGAGTGAACGGGTGTCGCGCACACAACTGTGCAGCGGCTGCACCGTCGCCACGTGCTCCTCGCTGTTCACCCAGGCGAGGAAGGGGGGCGCGCTCTCCCACTCGCTGGTGATGAGCCACTGCGAGGGGTTCTCGATGGACTGGCACAGCTGGTCGCTGATGTGTCCGGGGGTCGACGCGACCTGGTTGCGCATGTGCTCGTACGCCTCCAGGAACTGGTTCTGGGCGCCGTCGTGCAGGTCAAGGAGCAGTATGACCCGGAGCCTCGAACCGTCGAAGGCGGACTGGGATACCCGTTCCGAGAGGATTGTCATCGCTTCTGTTCTCCTGTCCCGTTCCCGCCCGGCATGGGCCGGTTTCGGTGAAGTCGCGCAGGTCCCTGCCTGCCGGTGGGTCGCGTCCCGCCCCGTGCGACGCGCGCACCGCTCCCGCGACCGATCGTGGAACGCTGGTACGGGCGGCGCCAGATTTATGAACCGTTCAGGTGAGGCGTCGGCACAAGCCCCGCCGACCGCCTCCCGCCAGGGCATGGACACTCCGTCCCCATGTCTCCGAGCTGGAGCAGTCGAATGAACGAAAGCGTCGACCACCGCGTGCCGGTCCTCATCGTGGGTGGCTCCCTGGTGGGCTTGTCCACCTCTCTCTTCCTGAGCCGGCTCGGCGTCGACCACCTCTTGGTGGAGAAGCACCGAAGCACCTCGACCCACCCCCGGGGCCGGGGCAACAACGTCCGCACGATGGAGGTCTTCCGCGCCGCGGGCGCGGAGCGGCTCATCCGGGACGCGGCGTCCGTGCTCGCGGACAACCACGGCATCCTGCAAGCCGGTTCACTCACCGGCGAGGACCAGGAGTGGCTCTTCAAGGAGATCGACCCGGGCGGCGGCCTCGCCCGGTTCAGCCCGAGCGGCTGGTGCCTGTGCAGCCAGAACGACCTGGAACCCGTCCTCGTGGACCACGCCCGGTCCCAGGGCAGCAACCTGCGGTTCTCCACCGAACTGCTCACCTTCGAGCAGGACCAGGACGGGGTCACCGCCGTCGTCAAGGACCGGGAGACCGGGGAACACACCACGGTGCGGGCGGACTACCTGGTCGCGGCCGACGGCCCCCGCAGCCCCGTCCGCGAGCAACTGGGCATCGGCCAGACCGGCCCCGGAGACCTCTTCCACAACGTCAGCATCACCTTCCGCTCCCGCCGGCTCGCCTCCGTCGTCGGTGACCGGCGCTTCATCGTCTGCTACCTGACCAACCCGGCGGCGGACGGGGCTCTGCTGCCGGTGGACAACGAGGAGCGGTGGGTCTTCCACGCGCCGTGGCAGCCCGACCGGGGCGAGACCCTGGAGGACTTCACCGACGAGCGGTGCGCCGAGCACATCCGCCTGGCGGTCGGTGATCCCGCCCTCGACGTCGAGATCACCGGCAAGGCCCCCTGGCACGCGGCCGAGCGGGTCGCGGAACGGTACGCCTCCGGCAGGGTCTTCCTGGCCGGTGACTCCGCCCACGAGATGTCGCCCACCGGGGCATTCGGCTCGAACACCGGCATCCAGGACGCGCACAACCTGGCGTGGAAGCTCGCGGCCGTGGTCGGCGGGGCGGCGGGCCCGGAGCTCCTGGACTCCTACGAGGCGGAGCGGCTCCCGGTGGCGAAGGCCACGAGCGCGCGTGCCTCGGCCCGTTCGGGGGAGCACAGCCACCCCGGGTACGCCGGTCCTCCCGGCGGACCTGATGGACAGGGCGGACCGGGTGGACCGGCTGGTCCGGGTGGACAGGACGGCTCCGGGGGGCCCGGCGGCCCTGGCGGCGGCAGGAAGGGCGGCATGCTCTCCGTCGCCCTCGGCTACCGCTACGTGCGGGGAGCGGTCCTGGGGGCCGACCCGGAGTCGCCCGTCGTTCCCGAGGGCGTCGGCCTGTCGGGCGAACCCGGCACCCGCGCCCCGCACATGTGGCTCGACCGCGCCGGCGAGCGGGTCTCGACGCTGGACCTCTACGAGCAGGCGTTCGTGCTGCTCTGCGACGCGAACAGCCCGGAGTGGCGCGGCGCGGCCGGCCAGGTGGCGAAACAACTGGCGATCCGTCTGGACGCGTTCACGGTCGGGTCCGGCCCCGACGCGGATCTGCGGTCCGAGGACGCTGCTGACTGGGCCGCCGTCCACGGCACCACCGCCCAGGGCGCCGTGCTGGTACGCCCCGACGGATTCGTCGCGTGGCGCGCGCAGGACGCGGTCCCCGACCCGGAGGCGGCGCTCCACCAGGTGATGACGACCCTGCTCCACCGGGTCTGACCGACGCACACCGGTCCCCGGCGCGCCCTCGGGCCGCCGGGGACCGGTGCGTCGCCGGGATGTCGTCGTCGGCGCGCGGCCGACGGTGTGGTCGCCGCCGCCCGGCTGTCAGCGCGAGCCGGTCAGGGCCGCGAAGACCACGACGTTCTCCTGGTAGCCGGACTTCTTGTCGTAGTCGCCACCGCAGGTGATCACCCGCAGCTCCGGTCGGTCCGAGGGGCCGTAGACCGTCTCGTCGGGGAAGTCCTTCTTGCTGTAGGAGTCCACGGCGTACACCGTGAACACGGCGATGCTCCGGTCGGCCCGGACGATCTCGACGGTGGCGCCCTTGCGCAGGGCGCCCAGCTCGAAGAAGACGCCAGGCCCCAGCCGGGTGTCGACATGCCCGGTCGTGATGGCGGTGCCCACCGACCCCGGTACCGTCCCGTCGGCGTACCAGCCGCTGAGCACGGGGTTGTTGTCGGGCGGAGTCTCCAGCGCGCCGGAGGCGTCGAGGCCCAGCTTCATCATGGGCGAGTCCACCTTGAGTACGGGAATCCGCAGCCGCACGGGCGCAGACGGCGGAAGGGGCCGTACGGCGGGATGCGCCGGGGCGGCCGGGCCGGCGGATCCGGCCGCGCGGGGGCCCGTCGGCAACGGACGCAGGGGCGCCGGCCGGACGGGCGGCCGGGGGAGCAGCACCGGCGGGGCGGTGGACCGGCGTACGAGGGAGGGCGGCAGGCGCACCGGATACCGCGGCGCCATGTACACCGGCCCCGGGGCGGCCGGAGACGTGGGCCGGGCGGCGTGGGGGGAGGAGGACGGAGCGGCGGTGGGCGGCGCGGGCGCGGCGACGGCCGGTGGCTGCGGAGGCCGGTCGTCCCGCATGCCGTTGACCACCAGCACGGTACCCGCCACCACGGCCCAGACCAGGTGTCTCACCGCCGGGAACGACTGGGGCGACGTACTGGTCCTGCGCCCGGTCTGCATCGCGTGTCCTCTGTGTCGCGGTGGGTGGGTGGCACGTCCGCGCGCCCCGGAGCACGGCGGGATACGGGGCGCGCGGACAGCTGTCGTACGGTCAGCCGCGGGCCGACGACGCCCGGCGGCGCATCTTGAACACGGTCCCGGCCGCCGCCCCGGCGAGCAGCACGCCTCCCAGGGCGAGCTGGGCGCCGTGGTTCACGGGGACGCTGAATCCGGCGGCCACCCCGCCGCTGGGGGTACGGTCGGCGACCCGGTAGTCGTCCGTCATCTGGATGCGCGGGGGGCACTTCACGGTGACCGTGTCGGTGCCCGGCCGGGCATCGTCCGGCACCTCGAACTCGCCGACGAGCACACCCTTGCGGTCGCCCTCGAAGAGGTGGAACGCGCCTGCGGCTTCCGAGGTCCCCTTGCCGTAGGTCTCCTTGCCGCAGGCCCGGGTGCTGACGGTGACCAGCGAACCGGGCGAGGCGCTCGCCGGGCTGATGCGAATGGTCTGCTCACCGGCGGGGTCCGCGGCCACGGCCGCCGGGGCCGCGAGGGCCAGCAGACCCACGGCCAGACAGATACCCGCACCGGTGCGTGTGTTGCGCATGAGGTTCCTCCATCGAGAGCGGGGCCCGGCCGGACTGCGCGGCTCCTCCGCTGTGCTCCGCGTCCGAGGCAACCGACACTCCATCACCCCCGCAACACGGAGAGTCGCCGCCCGTGTCACCCGGTCAGGCCCGGTGGGGCGACTGGGGCCTTCTGTTTACGCAGGTCACCTTCGTCCGGGGCGGACCCGGGGAGGGACCGGGACCGGACGGCGAACGGGCTAACTGATCGTTCCGGGACGAGTCCGGGGCGGATGCCGGGGAGTTGGGTGGGCGGGCGCCGACGTCGGCGTGGAGCGCCCGACGGTGTGACACCTGACGGCTCGTGGGGAGGGCCGTCCGGCCCCAGTTATTGACATGCACAGGGCCATTCCCGATGCTGTGAGAGCGCTCTCACAGCGATGTGGGGATGCTCCGTCAGGGGGCGGCCGGGCCGGGAAGCCCGGCGAGCGGGGGAGTTCGACGGCCGGAACCGCCCCTGCGGCGTCCTCCGAAGCGGTCCCGGCCGGATGCCGTGCACGGTCCGGCCCTCCCCGGCCGGCTCCCGTCCGGTGTCGAAGCGGAGGAATCACGGGAACGGGACCATGAACAGGACCATGAATCTCATCCGCCGTACGAAGGTGAGCGGCCTTGCCGCCTTCGTTCTCGCAGGGCTCCTCACGGCCGTGATGTCCGTGTCGTCGGCCGGGCCGGCCAGGGCCTCCCAGACGAGCATGCGGGCCGCCGACCCGAGCGTGATCCGGGTCGGCTCCACCTATGTCTCCGTACAGTCGACCGGCGGCGGCATCGCCGTGCGCCAGGCGTCGTCCACGGCCGCCCTGGCGTCCGCTCCCGCGCGGCAGGTCTGGTCCGACACCCGGGGCCTCGGCGAGGTCTGGGCGCCCGAGGTCGTACGGGACGGCGGCCGGTACTACATCTACTTCACGGCAGGACGCGGAAGCGCCCACCGGATGTACGTGATCAGCTCGGCGACCCCCGACAGCGGGTACACCACCGAGACCCAACTGGCCCTGCCCGACGGGAAATGGGCCATCGACGGCACGATGTTCACCTTCGACGGGCAGCGCTGGTTCGTCTGGTCCGGCTGGGCCGGGGACACCAACGTCGAGCAGAACCTCTACATCGCCCGGATGAGCAGCCCCACCACGCCGACCGGCGCGCGTTACGTCATCTCCCAGCCCCGGGAGAGCTGGGAGCGGGTGGTCGGCAACCCGTTCATCAACGAGGCACCCGAGGCGATCAAGGACCCGAACGGCCGACTGCACATCGTGTACTCGGCCAACGGCAGCTGGAGCGACCAGTACTGCCTGGCCGAACTGCGACTGCGGGCCGGTGGCGACCCCACGTACGTATGGGACTGGTACAAGTCGAACGGGTGCCTGTTCGGCTCCAACCGCTCCACGATGATGTCCGGATGGGACCCCACCCAGCAGGTGAACGGTCCCGGGCACCACAGTTTCGTGCTGCTGGACGGCGACATCGCCACCAGCCCGCCCGCCGGCCCGACGTTTCCCCTGATGTTCCACGCGGTCCCGAAGGGCACGGCGTACTCGTGGGACAACCGGTACTGGTACACCGGCACCTTCTGCTGGTGGGGCGGTACGACCTACAGCCGCGCCAACGTCCCCGGAGCGGCCACGGACACCGGCTGGAGTCTCAAGCTCTTCGAGTGAGGGCGCAGCGGAGCGCGGGCGGCCGTCCTTCGGGGGCGGCCGCCCGCGCTTCACGGGATCAGGGGGTCCAGGCGGCGACCACGGCCCAGCTGACGTCGTCGGGCCAGAGCGCGGCGGCGTCGAAGGTGTTGGACCCGCCGTTGGAGGCGACGTATCCGGTGTTGTTGTAGTGGCGGATGGAGCGGTCGGCGAAGTTGTACGAGGTCAGCGTGGAGCCCTGGCCGTTCACGCCTGCCTGCGAGCAGAAGGTGGCGTCGTTGGCGAACAGGGCGGTGCTGTCGTTGGCGTGCAGATAGAGCTGGTAGTTCTGATGGCGCAGATAGCTGCCCGGTGTGTTCCTCGACTCGAAGGAGCGGCAGGCGCTGTTGGCCAGGCCGGGCCGGACGATCCAGGAGGCGTTCGCCTTGTCGGTCGCGGAGCTCGCGGACGTGAGCGCCGTGGTGGTGACGTTCGCGCCGGAGTGGCTGAGGTAGCTGGTGGTGCAGCAGGAGGTGGTCGCCCGGAGCGAGACGGAGGAGCCGGAGTTGAGGGCGGTTCCACCGCCCGATCCCTGGGCGTAGCCGGCCGCGACGATGTTGGCCTGGACGGCGTTCTCCGTGGCGTCGGTGGGATACCCCGAGGTCATGACGCCCTCGTAAAAGGTGCCGGCGGCGCTGACGCTGTTGTCGCCGCCGATGCCGAGAATGATCGCCCCTTCCTTCTTCATCGGGTTGTAGCCGGCGGCGTTCGGCCGGACCCCGTTGTAGTAGGTGGAGAGCGAACCGGACTGGGCGTTGCCCGCGCGGATGGACCAGTGGTTCGGCTCGCCCTTGACGATCGCGGTCAGGAAGCGGTGGCTCACGGTCGGGTCGTTGGCGTTGTACCCGGTGTTGACGCCGGAGAACAGGCCGTTCTCCAGGTCGGCCATCACCCAGGGGCCGTTGCCGGCGCCGGAGCCCCAGCCCCGGCTGTTGCCGAAGTAGATGGCCTCCATGGTGCCGTTGCCGTTGTCGCGGCTGTTGGTCTCCGCGTTGCCGTAGTCGAAGCAGCAGCCGTCGTTGTAGTGCGTGCCGTCGAAGAGCGCGTACATGCCCTCGGCCTTGTCGCCGGTGGCGATCCCGTTCGTCGCGTTGTTGCGGTAGCCGGTCCCCGGCGAGACGAAGACGCCGTAGGCGCGGTTGCCGTTGAGGGTGACCGGCGCCATCGTCGCGTTGGCGAGCTTGTCGTAACCGCCCGCGGCGGGGCCGTTGAAGCCGCCGGGAGGTGCCTGGGTGAGACGGTTGTTGCGGCCGGTCTGGTCGTAGATGACGGTGATGACGCAACTGGTGCCCGCACAGAACGAGTCCTGCGCCGCGGCGTTGGCGTACCCACCGGCGCTGAGCACCCCTATGTCACGGGTGGTGCTGTCCGAGGCGCGGCGCACCTGGTACAACGCCCCGTTGTAGGAGCCGTACAGGGCGCGGGTGGTGCTGTGCGCGGCGACGCACGGGGTACCGCCGGCCGCGTACAGGTCGCAGGGCTGGGACGTCGCGGCCTGGGAGACCGCGGTGCCCGAGAGGGCTCCCGCGACGAGCACGGCGGCCAGAGCCGCCGTCAGCGCGGCTGCGCGGCGACGGAAAGCGGACCGGAGTCCTTTCATCACTGTCCTCGATTCGTTGATGGGTGTCGGGAACGTGCACGCGACGGGTGGTCCGGTTCGGGTCCGGAGCGGCTACGGCAGCCTCGGGGCCCCGTCCTTCCGCGCCGCTCGGAGGGGAAGCCGCCGGACACCCCCGGAGGCGGGTACCGGGTGAGGCCGTTGTGCGGAGGGGCAGCACGGAGCTCTGTGACAGGGGTACGGGAGAGTGCCGGGGCGCGGATCCGGTGCGCGGGCGCGCGTGGTGAGCCGTCGGAGTGGGGGGACTGTCCGGCGCCTGCGGGGTGTTGACGGAGCGGGTGCGCGGTATGACGGCCCGGCCGGGCCGCACCGGAAAATCGGGCGGCGGGGCGGAGGCGGTCGTGACGTTGATGCAGGTCAGGTCATCGAGAGAAATTGTTAGCGCTAACAATTCTGACATGACGTCGAGTGGGGGGAGGGGTGCTTGGGTGGCACAGACGCTAAACCGGCGGGGCGAGGCGCGCAAGAGTTTCTACCAACTCCCGCGAAGTACGGGGTGCGCAGCACGTAGTTCGCGGCGTGAGGGGCGAAGTGCCAATGGGGGCGGGGATGTTCGGAGTTTCGCCTGCATCCTGACGGTGCCGGCCACGATGCGCGGGCCCCGGCCCCGTCCGGGAGGCCGGAGAGCACGGTAAGGGGTGGCCTCTCCGGCGGTGGGGAGGTCCGTGTGGCTGAAAATCGCCGTCGTGGAGACGGCCCTGCCGTACGCGGACGCGTACGGCAGGGCCGTCTCCTGCGGGGTGGTTCCACCGGGGTTCGTGCGGCGGTCGTGGCCGACTCGGCCGGACCCCCGGGCAGTCAGTGCTTCGCGGCCGTGGCGCCCATGGCGGGCGGGGCGGCGTTGACGCCCCAAGTGGTCGGCCTGTCGGAGAGGTTGATCCGCACCGTACCGGCGTGGAGCAGGTTCTCGTGGGAGAGCCAGCTCTGGCGCAGCTTGCCCTTCGCCGTGTGCACGGAGGACACGTACTGGAGCTTCGACGCGCTCGCGCCGGGGGCCTCGATGCTGATCCTGCGCCCGTGCTCGGGCCGGATCTCGACCTTTTCGAACATCGGGGCGGTGAGGACGTAGTTGGCGGAACCGGGCTGCGCCTCGAAGACGCCGGCCATGGCGAAGACGAGCAACGACGAGGTGGCGCCGAGGTCGTCGTTGCCGGGCATGCCGTACGCGTCATCGGTGAAGAGGGTCCGCATCGCGCGCAGCACGGAGGAGGTCTTCCACGGCGAGTCGGTCCACGTGTACATCCACGGAGTGTGGAAGTCGGGCTCGTTGTTCGGGTTGAAGGCGAAGTTGTTGTGGTAGTCGTACGCCCCGGTCACCCAGCTCTCCTCGGCGGCCTTCGCCGGGTCGGTGAGCACGGTCGGCAGGTCGAAGAAGGTGTCGAGCCGCTGTTCGGCCTTGTCCTTGCCGCCCATCAGGCCGTAGAGAGTCTGCGGGTC
This sequence comes from Streptomyces sp. NPDC005576, assembly GCF_042871745.1. NCBI lineage: Bacteria > Bacillati > Actinomycetota > Actinomycetes > Kitasatosporales > Streptomycetaceae > Streptomyces > Streptomyces sp. NPDC005576. The sequence continues at coordinate 57,128 of NZ_JBIAJC010000016.1, forward strand.
CTGCTGGGCGAGCCACTGGTACTGCCAGGCGGTGCCCTCGTGGAAGGCGCCGGACTCGGTGGGGTCGGGGTCGCCGGCGACGGTGCCGTCCGCGTTGCGGGTGACCGGGAAGCCGGTGAACCCCTGTGACGTCACGCCGGAGTCCCAGAGCGTGGAGAAGTTGTCGCAGCGCGAGGCGAGCGTCGCGGCCTTGTCCTGGTGACCGAGGCCGTCGGCCATGGTGGAGAGCGCGCAGTCGGCGAGTGCGTACTCCAGCGTGGCGGAACCGGCCTGGCGGCTGTCGCCGTACGTGTAACCGGGCAGGTTCTGGTAGGCGACCCAGCCGTTCTGGACGTAGGTCGGGTTGCCGTCGCGGCCGCGGAAGAGTGACTGGTCGGCGGGGACCTCGTTGGCGTTCTTCCAGAGCGCGTCGAAGAGCTGACGCGAGGTGCTCGGGTCGAGCAGACCGCGGTTGTACAGGTCGACGACCCACGGGGTGACGGGGTCGCCGCTCATCACGTTCGTCTCACCGTTGCCGAGGCCCCAGCGCGGCAGCCAGCCGCCGTCCTGGTAGACGCGCAGCACGGACGTGGCCATGTCCGTGGCCTTGTCCGGGTCGAGCAGCGCCACCAACTGGTTCTGCGAGCGGTAGGTGTCCCAGAGCGAGAACATCTGGTAGTACGTGGAGTCCCCGCGGTGCACCCGGTCGTCGAAGCCGCGGTAGCGGTTGTCGACGTCGGAGCCGATCGACGGGTGCAGCAGCGAGTGGTAGAGCGCGCTGTAGTACGTGCGCTGGTCGGCGGTGGTGCCGCCGGCCACGCGCATCCGGTTCAGCTCGTCCTTCCAGGCGCCGTGGACGCCGGTGCGGGCCCGGTCGAACGACGTCGGCTGCTCGGCCCTGCGGTTGAGGCGTGCGCCGTCGACCGAGGTGTAGGAGAGGCCGACCGACGCACCGACCTGGTCGCCCTCGGACGGGTCGAAGGAGAGCCAGGCGCCCGCGCGCCCGGTACCGCGCGAGGCTTCGCGCGCGCCCGGGGTGAGGGTGTCGTCGGACCAGGTGCCGAAGGTCGAGAACTTCCGGTCGAACGTGGCGCTGAAGTAGATGCGGTAGCGCTCCTTGCCGGTCTCGCCGCAGAAGTTGCCGCCCTGGAGCCAGCCCTCCACGGTGTCGTCGCCGACCACCTTGATGTCACCGGCGTAGGTGCTGCCGTTGCTCTGGCCGGACTCGATGAGTACGTTCTCCGGCCCCGACCCCGCCGGGAAGGTGTAGCGGTGCTGGCCGGTGCGCTCCGTCGCCGTGAGTTCGGCCTCGATGCCGTTGTCGAGCTTCACGCCGTAGTAGCCAGGTGAGCGGGTCTCGTTCTCGTGGCTGAACGTGGCGCCGTACTGCGCCGGGTCGGACGACGTGACCGCGCCGGTGGTCGGCATGAACCGGAAGTTGCCCATCGTCTGACAACCGACGCCCGAGAGGTGCGTGTGGCTGAAACCGAGGATGGTGTCCTGGGCGTAGTCGTACGAGGCGTACTTGTTCAGCTGGGTGTCGGGGCTCAGCTGCACCATGCCGAACGGCGCGGTGGCACCGGGGAAGGTGGTCCCGTCGCCGTTGTTGCCGATGGACGTGTCGACCAGCGTGGTGGGATCGGCGGCGAACTTCGCACCTTGGACCCGGGGGTTCGCGACGCCGGAGGTGGCGGAAGCCGCGACCAGCGTGGTGGCGATCAACAGGACACCGCATACGCGTTTTTTCAACGCTTTCATCGCATTCCTCTCGTAAGACAACGTTGTCAGAGTCGAGTCCGATGATCTTTTCCTTTCGGACGTGGTCCCGTCAACCCAATGCCGTAGGGGTGCCAGCGTGGGTGGACGGCCCGCGGGCGTGGATCCGGGCCCGCGGACCGTACCTGAGCGCCGGACTCAGAGGCCGGTGACCTTGGCGCCCGCCGACACCTCGTAGACCAGGGTGACGGTGCGATGGCCGCCGGGTGGGAGGGCGATGTCCCAACGGACGATGCCCTCGGCGTCGACCGCTTCCGGCGCGGGGGAGCAGCCTTCTTTGCGCAGGCGCACCTCCACCGCGGAGACCTCCGAGACCGGAATGCGTTCCCGCAGGACGACCACCCGCTCGTCCCTCTCCCCGGGGGCGGAGAACCGCGACAGACGCAGCCGTACCGTCCGGGTGACCACGGTCCGCTGGGTGATGCCGGTGGTGTCGCGGGACTCCTCGGTCTCCCGGACCACGTGGAAGTCGTCGAGGCTGCCGAAGGCCAGCTCGACCGGGCTGCCGGGTGCGGTGAAACCCAGCGTGCCGCGCCCGCTGAACCCGCTTCCGCGGATCAGGTCCACCGGACCGGCGAGCAGCGCGTGGCCGGACCGGTTGTCGAACCGCACCACTTGGGTGACCAGCGGAGACAACTCCGGTGCGCAGGCGTACTCGTCGCGCGCTGCGGCGGTGAACGAGGAGAGCGGTACGCGATGGGCGCGGCCGTCACCGGCCACCGAGACCGGCGCGGGAGACGTCAGCACCCGCGCCTCGCCGCCGTCGTCCACCCCGGGGAGGCCGAGCACCGGTACAGGACCGAGCGTCGCAGTCTCCTCCTCGCGCAGTTCGACCTCGACCGTGCGGCGTTCGGCCGCCGGGCGGTCCTTCAGCGTCAGCCGGTCCTCGGCCAGCCGTGGTGGCGCGCCCGCCGACGCCGAGCGGGCCGTCGACAGGGTCAGCGGTACGTCCGACCAGTCCTCGCCGGTCCGCTGCCAGACCACCGCGTCCGTCTCCAGCGTCAGGGACCCCCCGTCGAGCACGGCCCGGTAGGCGGGCCGCCACAGCGCGCACGGGGTGAGGTGGGTCAGACGCAGCCCGGCCTGCCCGGCCGCCCCGGCCTCCACGGTCAGCTCGATGTGACCGACGAGTTCCGCGGGTTCGTCCTCGGTGAGGGCCATCGCCCTTTCCGCTTCGCCGAGTTCGTCGGCCAGGGTCGTCAGCCGGGCCTCCACCGAGCGGAGTTCCTCGCCGGACGTGTCGCGCTCGTCGTCCACCCGGTCCAGTTCGGCCGCCCAGCGGGACTGTTCGGGCTCTCCGGCGCCGGCGCCCTCGCCGATGTCCCGCAGGAGATCGGCGGCGAGACGGCCGAGCACGTCGAGAAGGGTGCGCAGGCGGTCGCGTTGCCGCTCCAGGGACGGCTGCTCCTCTTCGAGGGCGCGCACACGGTGGCGGAGGGGGGAGTCCTCGTCGGTGAGCGGATGCGGTCCGCGCGGTGTCCAGGTGCGGACGATCCGTACGTCGAGGACGGTCGCGGAGTACGGGGCGGTCAGTTCCGCGTGGAGGCTCCGGTCGACGGCCAGCGCGCTGACGGGGCCCAGACGGAGCCGCTGGACGCCTGGCACCAGGTCGAGCACGGCCGTGCGCTCGACGTGTGCCCGGTCCTCCAGGCAGGTAACGGCGGTGACGGGGAGGGGACAAGGCTTCGGGGCCGTGGACATGGCGGGTGTCAGCTCCTGCGGTTGCCGCCGACCAGGGACTTGCCGGTCGGGATACGGATCTCGTAGCCGCCGTCGAGGGCGGCGGTGGCCCCGGCGGCCAGGTCCAATCGCCAGACGCGGGTGCCCGGGGCGTGCCGGTCGGGCCCCGCGCCTTCCACGGGCGTGGTCCAGTCGGCCCGTTCCTCGATCCGTACGTCCGGATCGGAGGTGACGGGCACCCGCTCGTGGACCTCCACCCGGACGGGGCGCGCGAGCCCGTTGGCCAGTTCCACGCGGACGCCGTGGGTGAGCACGGTGGTGTTGCCGCGCAGGCCGGAGGTCGACTCGTGCAGGTTCGTACGACGGGTGACGCGGACCCCCTCGGCGGGCCCGAGCCCCACCCGGCGGACCGCGCCGGGGGCGAGCGTGGGCAGCGCCGCGGTCAACAGGAACTCGTCGTCGACGGTGACCTCCACCGGCCCGGCCAGCAGCGCCTGGCCGGTGGCGTTGGAGAGCGCCAACGTCGCGTAGACGGTCTGCTCCACGGACGGCGCACAGAGGTACTCGGCACGCAGACCGACCGGGATCTCGCCGACGGTGACGGTGTGCCAGGTCCCGTCGGACGGTACGTCGGCCCGGGCTGCGGCGTCGAAGCGGTGATCGAAGGAGCCGGCCGACTCCCGGGGCCGTACCGCCTGTCCGGGCAGCGGCAGCGCGGCCACCGCTTCGGCGCGGCGGCGGTACTCGGCCACCACCGGGTCGAACGGCGCGTCGGCGAAGAGCCGGCCCCGGCGACCGCCCTGCTCGTCGGGGCCGCACAGGACGAGGCTCGCGTAGTCGAGCTCGGCGCTGGTCGGCCGGGGAGGACCGGCCGGCGGGGGAGGCGTCGCGGCAGGGCTGGGCGCCCCCGGCGCCCTGGGGGCGGGGGCGCCGGGGGCGGGTGCGGCGCCGTAGGCCATGGCGGCCTGTGCGGCCGCCGGCCCACCGGCGGGCGGTGGACCGCCGGGCCCCGTGCGGGCCCGCTTCGACGCCGGTGCGGGCGGCGGTGGGGCGGAGGCGAAGCCGGCCGGGGCACCGCCGGCCGGTACGCCGCCCACCTTCGCCGAGGCCGCCCACGCGGTGACGGGCGCCGCCGGGCGGGGGCCCGCCGCGTCGTAACCGGTGAAGAGACCGGCCAGCCCCGCCGGGGGCTCACGCCACCCGGCGGGCGCGGGGGCGGGCTGACTGCGCCCGATCCGGACGGAGCGGAGCCGCGGAAGATCGGTCATGCGCCGCAGGTCGGCGGTGGCCAGGGCGATTCGTACACCGGTCCAGTCCTCGCCGGTCCGCTGGGCGACGGACGCCCGCAGCACCAGACGCCCGCTGCCGTCGCCCTGCCGGTACGCGAGGCGGTAGGCCGGTACCCACACGGCGCCCGGCACGCCGTACTCCACTTCCACCTCCGCCTCCGCGTCACCGGCGCCGTCGAGCGTCAGCACCGCACTGACCGTGGTCTCCACGTGCCCGGCCGGGGTGTCCGTGGAGGCGCGGGCGAGCCGGTCGGAGGCGACCTCCCACTCGTGCTCGGCCGTGCGCAGGGCCTCCTCAAACCCGGCGAGGCGGTGGTGCAGCCCCGTCAGGCGCTCGTCCACGAACCCGGCCAGCTCCAGCCACGCGTCGACCGGGGTGCGGCGGTGCGGGTCGTCCCGCTTGCGCGGAGGCGGTACCGGGCGCAGCGCCCCGACCTCCTCGATCCGGCCCAGCATCCGGTCCCGTCGTCCCCGCGCCGCCGCGTACACGTCCTTCAGCCGCTCGACCTCGTCCCGCAGACCGTGGGGGGCTTCCGCGCCGAGCGGTGCGGCCTCGGTCTCCACCCTGGCCTCGGTGACGCGCGGCCCCGACGTGCCCAGCACGCGGGCCCGCAGCGAACCCGGATCGAGGGTGCGGGGCAGCCCCGTCACCCGTACCCGGCCGTCGGGCGGCACGGTGCCCCTGGCCAGGCGACTACAGAGCGCGCCCTGCGCGTACACCACGACCGAGTCGAGGGTCGATTCCCAGCTCCGCGCCGGTCCAGCCGTCATGTGTTCCGCACCCCCGCCGTGTTCATGCCGAGCGCAGCTTACGCCGGGATGATCCTGGCGTAAGCGGATGGCCGGAAAGGGGGTTGGCCGGAGGGGGCGTCCGGGATGCTGCGGTTCGTCGTCGTGCGGGGGTGGGGTGGGTGGTGGCCGGGTCGGCGGCAGCGAGTCGCCCCGGCTCGTGGTGCGGGCCGGGGCGACGGGTGAGGGCTGCGCTCAAGGGCTTTCCGCGCTGGGCCGTTTGTGTTCCGTGAGGGTCAGCAGCTGGTGGCGGTGTCGCCGGCGTCGGTGGTGCAGGTGTCGGAACCGAGGCCGCCGTTGGCGATGTCGCCGCCGACGCCGTCCAGGACGTTGATGGTGTCGTTGCCCAGCGCGCCGCTCATGGTGTCGGTGCCGGAGGTGTCGTCGAGGACGTCGTTGCCGTTCTGGCCGTCGAGAGATCCCTGTGGGCAGGGGCGACCGTCAAGGGCAGAGGGCCCCGGAAGGTGCGGAGGGCGAGAGCGGTTCGTTCGTGGAGACGGTCGACGAGTGCGACAACGCCGTTTACGTCGAAGTTTTCGAGTTGGGGCTCGACCGGGTTCGCGCGGTGGGGACTGGACTGCGCTTCCTGGCCGGCGCGTGCGCGAGCCGGTCCTCATGCTCGGCTGCCGGGTCCTTCGACGGCGCGCACGTCGGGGTGCCCATCACCCTGGGCACCCCGGTCGGCGGACGGCCCCAGTCCCTGGGGTGCGGTCACGCGTTCGCGACGACGGCGCCCAGGATCATGCCGCCCACCAGGCCGACCGCGCTGACCACGATGGCTATGGTGGCGAGCCGCTCGTGGCGGACGGTCTTGGCGATGATCGCCAGGATCACGCCGATCACGCCGAAGACGATGGGGAAGAAGAGGAGCGAGATCACACCCAGCACCATCGCGATGATGCTCAGCACGTTTGCCGCCCCGCCGGTGCGCTGCGGCGTGCCGGGGTAGTGCTGCCCGGTCGGCTGGTTGTCGTACTCCGTGGTCATCTGCTCGCTCCTTGGGACGGTCACCCTGGGTGCCGATCCGGGGGCGGACCGGCCTGCACTCCGGATGCCCGCAAGTCCCCCTCCCACACCACGACTTGAGCCACATCGTCGGCCGAAGGGGCGGAATGTCGGATTCCCTCGCTCGGGACGGTCGTCTCGCCATGCGGTGCGAAAGTTTGACATTAGGAGGACTTATGGGCAATAAAGAGGATGCTTTGGCCATGCATTCACGTCTTGTCACGCAGGACGCTGAGAGCTGCCCCGCCTAGACGAATGAGTACTGCCGTGTCCGACTCCACCCCCGCCCGCGCCTCCGTCGACCAGGCGGAGGTGTGGGACGCCTGGCGTGCCGAGCGTCACCGTGCGCTCACCTCCCCCATGGGCAATCTCGCCCTGGTCGAGACCCGCTGGGCGCCGGCGGGGGAGACCCCGGACGCGGAGGCCGCACGTGCGGACGCGCCGGACACGGTGACCGTCACCCCGGTCCAGCGCACCGACCTGGCCAGCGGCGAGCCCGAGCGGGGCCTGCGCTTCTGGGACGCCGACGCGCCCGCCATCCGCGACTTCGTCCGGGTCGACGTCTTCCCGTACGACCCCGCCCTGGTGCTGGAAGCCACGTACACGCCCGTCGCCGGCGCGCGCCGCGTCGCCTTCGAGCACATCCGGGACAACGGCGGCAGCCGTGACCTGGTCGTCCCGGGCGACATCGCGCTCACCTTCGACGGCCGCGACTACACCCTGAGCGCCTTCGACGACGACGGCACTCTGCTGCTCGTCTTCGGTGATCCGACCAACGGCGACTCCACCTACGGTGCCGGCCGCTTCCTCTTCGTGCGGCGCACCGAGGACGAGAACCGGGTCGTCCTCGACTTCAACCAGGCCTTCGTGCCGCCCTGCGGGTTCTCCGATCAGTACAACTGTCCGATGCCGCCGCGGCAGAACCGCTTCCACCTGCCCATCGAGGCCGGCGAGAAGCTTCCCGTCTTCCGCGACGGCTCCCACGCGCAGCACTGATCGACCGGCCCCACCTCCCCGCAGCTCCATGCACCGAAAGAGCCCTCACCCCATGAGCACCAAGAAGAACGTCCTGCTCTCCACCGCGACCGTCGCCGCCCTCGCCGTGGCCCTGACCGCCTGCGGCGGCAACGGCGGTACCAGCGCCTCCGGTGGCGGCACGTGGAACAAGGACGCCGTCGTCAACATCGGCTCCCTCTACGAGCCGCAGAACCTCGACAACACCGCGGGCGGTGGCCAGGGCGTCACCGAGGTGCTCAACGGCAACGTCTACGAGGGCCTGTTCCGCCTCACCGACGACGGCAAGGTCGACAAGCTCCTCGCCGAGGACTACCGGACCAGCGCCGACGGCCTGACCTACACCTTCACCCTGCGCGACGGCGTTACATTCCACAGCGGCAAGGAACTCACCAGCCAGGACGTGAAGTACAGCCTGGAGAAGGTGCTCGCGGACGACTCCCAGTCCGCCCGCAAGAGCAACCTCGAGGTCGTCAAGGACATCGCCACTCCCGACGCGCGGACCGTGAAGGTCACGCTGTCCCAGAAGTCGGTCTCCTTCGTCTACAACCTCTCCTACGTCTGGATCATCAACTCCCGGGCGAAGAGCCTGAAGACGACCGAGGACGGCACCGGTCCGTACGCCCTCGACAAGTGGACCCGCGGCTCCGCGCTGAGCCTGAACCGCTTCGCCGGCTACTGGGGCACCGCCGCCGCCAACAAGCAGGTCGTCTTCCACTACTACAAGGACGCCACCGCGCTGAACAACGCGCTGCTGACCAACGCCGTCGACGTGGTCACCAGCGAGCAGTCGCCGGACGCCCTGGAGCAGTTCAAGAGCAACGGCTCGTACAAGGTCAACGACGGCGACTCCACCACCAAGCTGCTGCTGGCGTTCAACGACAAGGCCAAGCCCTTCACCGACGTCAAGGTCCGCCGGGCCGTCTCCGCCGCCATCGACGACAAGAAGCTCCTGGAGTCCGTCTGGGGCGGTTACGGCAAGCAGATCGGCTCGATGGTCCCGCCCACCGACCCCTGGTACGAGGACCTCACCTCCGTCAACGCCTACGACGTGACGAAGGCCAAGAAGCTGCTCGCCGAAGCCGGTTACGCCAAGGGCTTCAGCTTCACCCTCGACACCCCCAACTACGACCCGCACCCGACCGCCGCGACCTTCATCAAGTCCCAGCTCGCCAAGGTCGGCATCACCGTCAAGATCAACACGATCACCCCGGACGAGTGGTACACCAAGGTCTACAAGAACCACGACTTCTCGGCCACGCTCCAGGAGCACGTCAACGACCGTGACCTGGTCTGGTACGGCAACCCCGACTTCTACTGGGGCTACGACAACCCGCAGGTCACCCAGTGGGTGAAGCAGGCCGAAGAGGCGCCCGACGCCGGCGCGCAGACCGAGCTGCTGAAGAAGGTCAACGAGCAGACCGCGAAGGACGCCGCCAGCGACTGGCTCTACCTCTACCCGCAGATCGTCGTCGCGAGCACCAAGCTCTCCGGCTACCCGGTCAACGGCCTGAACTCCCAGTTCTTCGCCTACGACATCAAGAAGACGGGCTGATGGCGCGCTACCTCCTGCGCCGGCTCGCCTTCCTGGTGGTGTCGCTGGCCCTGGCGAGCGTGGTGCTCTTCGCACTGCTGCGCCTGCTCCCCGGCGACCCGGCCAACGCGCTCACCGCGGTCGGCGCGAGCCCGGAGCAGATCGCCGCGGCCCGCCACTCCATCGGCTCCGACCGGCCGCTGCCCGAGCAGTTCACCCACTGGATCGGGCAGCTGGCGAGCGGAGACCTCGGTACCTCGTTCGTCAGCTCGCTCCCGGTGGGCTCCGAGATCGGCGCCCGGCTCGACGTCACCGTCCCGCTCACGCTGGGCGCGTTCGTCCTCGCCGTCCTGATCGCCGTACCGACCGGGTTCGTGGCCGCGTACAAGCGGCGCACCTGGTACGGGGCACTCCTCAACGGCGTGTCCCAACTGGGCATCGCGATCCCCGTCTTCTGGCTCGGCATGATCCTCATCCAGGTGTTCGCGCTGAACGCGGGATGGCTGCCGTCCGGCGGCTTCCCGCAGGAGGGCTGGGGCGACCCCGCCGAGGCGGTCCGCGCCCTCGCCCTGCCGGTCGTGACCATCGCCCTGGTGATGAGCGCGTCCCTGATCCGCTACGTACGCTCCGCCACCCTCGACGTGCTCGGCAGCGACTACCTGCGCACCTCGCGGGCGCTCGGCTCCTCCTTCGGCCGCGCCATGTGGCGGCACGGGCTGCGCAACGCCGCCGTCCCGGTGATCTCCATCCTCGGCATCGAACTCGCCTCCACGCTCCTCGGCGCGGTCGTCGTGGAGTCGGTGTACGCGCTGCCGGGCCTCGGCTCGCTGCTCGCCACCGGCATTAGCCAGCACGACTACCCGTACATCCAGGGCGTTCTGTTCGTCTCCACCCTCGCGGTGCTCCTGATCGGCTTCGTGGCCGACCTGGTCCAGCGGATCATCGACCCGCGGCTGCGCGGCCGACTCTCGGGAGGCACCCGATGACCGGGACGGAACTCATCACCCCGGCAGCCCCCGCGGTGGTCCCTCCGGCCAAGCGGCGCCCCCGCCGCTCCGCCAACCTCGTCGTCGGCTGCGTACTCGCCGGACTCATCGCTCTGCTGGCCGTGGTGTCGGTCTTCTGGCTGCCGTTCGACGCGGAGGACACCTCCGGCGGACGGCTCGCCGGACCCGGTGGCGGCCACCTGCTCGGTACCGACAAGCTCGGACGCGACCTCTTCACCCAGGTGATGACCGGCTCCCGCATCGCCGTCGAGGCGGGACTCGGCTCGGTCTGCGTCGCCGCGCTCATCGGGGTCTCCCTCGGCGTACTCGCCGCGTTCGCGCAGGGCTGGCTCGACGACACCTTCTCCGCACTGCTGGACATCCTCATCGCCTTCCCGACCCTGCTCCTGGCGATGCTCATCGTCGCGGCGCGCTCGGCGACGCTCGGCTCGGCGGTCCTCGCGATCGGCCTCGCGCAGAGCGCGGTCGTCGCACGACTGGTACGCATCCTCGTCAAGCGGGTGCTGGCACGGGACTACATCACCGCGGCCCGCACCTCCGGCACCACCTGGCCGCGCATCGTCCTCTCCCACGTGCTGCCCAACATCTGGCCCACGCTGGTGGTCAACCTGGCCCTGCAGTTCGGGCTCGCGGTGCTCGCCGAAGCCGGACTCTCCTACCTGGGCCTCGGCGCGCCGCCGCCCAACGCCTCGTGGGGCCGCATGCTCCAGGAGGCCCAGGCCACCTTCACCACGGCACCCGTCGGCGCGCTCGCGCCCGGCATCCTCCTCGTCCTCCTGGTCATCGGCGTGAACCTCATCGCCGACGGCCTGCGGGACACCCTCGACCCGGCCACCCGGCGGAGGCGCGCGTGACTCTCCTCGACGTGACGGGCCTGACCGTACGGACCGACGACGGCCGGACCCTGGTCGACGACCTCTCCTTCACGGTGGCCGGCGGCGAACGCCTCGGCCTCATCGGCGAGTCCGGCTCCGGCAAATCCCTGACCACCCTCGCGGTACTCGGACTGCTCCCCGACGGCATGACCGCCTCCGGCAGCGTCGAACTCGCCGGAACCCAGACGGTGGGCGTGGCCGAGAAGCGCCTCACCTCCGTCCGCGGAAGGGACGCGGCCATCGTCTTCCAGGAGCCGCTGACCGCGCTCGACCCGCTGATGCGACTGGGCCGCCAGATCGCCGAACCGCTCGCCCGCCGCACGGGTCTCAGGGGCAAGCCCCTGCGCGCCGCCGTGTTCGAGGCACTGGAGCAGGTCCGGCTCCCCGAACCCGAGCGGATCGCGCGCGCCTTCGCGCACGAGATCTCCGGCGGGCAGCGTCAGCGCGTCGCCCTCGCCATGGCTCTCGCCTGCGAACCGAAGCTGCTGATCGCCGACGAACCCACCACCGCCCTGGACGTCTCCGTCCAGGCGGAGATGCTGGAACTGATCGACGGCCTGGTACGCGAACGGGAGATGGCCGTGCTCTTCGTCAGTCACGACCTCGCCGTCGTCGCCCAGGTCACCGACCGGGTCCTCGTGATGAAGGACGGCCGGGCCGTCGAGCAGGGCGCCGTCCACGACGTGGTGCACGCGCCGCGCGAGGAGTACACCCGCACCCTGGTCGCCAGCGCCCGCAAGCTGGAATCCGCCCTGGACCTGAGGAGCGCGCGATGACGCCCGTACTGGAGCTGAAGGACGCCGCCGTACGCTACCGGGGCTCCGCCGCCGACGTGGTGCGGGACGTCTCCCTCGCCGTCGAGGCGGGCGAGAGCCTCGCGCTGGTCGGCGAGTCCGGCGCCGGCAAGACGACACTGCTCCGCCTGCTGCTGGGCCTGGCCCGGCCCACGGCGGGTACCGTCCGCTTCGACGGGGCCGACCTGAACACCCGGGACCGCGAACAGATGCGCCGCTTCCGGCGCAGCGTGCAGTGCGTCTTCCAGGACCCCTACTCCTCGCTCGATCCCAGCCGGCAGGTCGGCCGCATCGTCGCGGAGCCGCTGCGCTCGCTCGGCATCGACAGCCGTACGACCGCCGCACCCAAGGTCGCCGCGGCGCTGGAGCGGGTCGGTCTCCAGGCCGACGCCGCCGACCGCTACCCGCACGAGTTCTCCGGGGGACAACGCCAGCGCATCGCCATCGCCCGCGCCACGGTCTGCGACCCCCGGGTCCTGCTCGCCGACGAGCCGGTCAGCGCCCTGGACGTCACCACCCGGGTGAAGGTCGTCGACCTGCTCGCCGAACTCAAGGCGGAGCGGGGGCTGACACTGGTGATGGTCTCCCACGACCTCTCCGTGGTGGCCACCCTCTGTGAACGCACCGCGGTGCTGGAGCGCGGGGAGATCGTCGAGCAGGGCGCGACCTCCCAGGTGCTCGGCGCACCGGCGCACCCCTACACCCGCCGGCTCATCGACAGCGTGCCGCGCCTGCCCGCGTGACCCCGGCGGGGCCGGTGCTCAGTCGGACCCCGCGCCGGCGGACCCCAGGGCGTCGCGCAGTTGGGCGCGCCCCGTCACGCCGAGCTTGGGGAAGATCTTGTGCAGGTGGAAGCCGATGGTGCGGGGCGACAGATAGAGCCGGGCACCGATCTCCCGGTTGGTGAGGCCCTCTGCGGCCAGCTGGGCGATCTGCAGCTCCTGGGGGGTCAGACCGGCCGCGGCGTCGGGAGCGGCCACGGCCGCCACCGACACGCCCGCGGCGCGGAGTTCGGCTCCGGCACGCTCGACCCAGGGGCGCGCGTCGAGCCGGTCGAAGTACTCCAGGGCAGTGGTGAGCAGCGGGCGTGCCTCGGCGCTGCGCCGGTGACGCCGCAGCCACTCGCCGAAGTCCAGGTGGACCAGGGCGTGTTCGAAGGGCCATCGGGCGCCCTTCGGATCGGCGAGTGCCGCGCGGAAGTGGAGCTCGGCGTCGTCGGAGTCGGTCAGCAGAGCCCGGGCGCGGTGCAGGATCGACCGCAGGCGGACGGAGAGCGACTCGCCCAGCGTCCCTTCGACGGCGTGCAGCACCGTCCGGGCGTCCTCGGCCTGTCCCGCGCGGACGGCGGAGGCGGCGAGGTCCGCGAGGGAGTAGAGAGCCGCGTGGTAGTGCACGGGGACGGGGTGGAAGTCCCGGGTGAACATGCGCCGGTACTGCTCGTACGCCGTCCTGTGGTCGCCCTCGGCCAGAGACGCCATGCCGAGCGCCCGCAGATGGAGGACGTAGAGGCTGGTTGACTTGCGCAGGTCGACGGTGCGTACCGCCCGGTCCGCCCGCTGCCGCGCACCCGCGTGGTCGCCGCGCGCCGCGCGCAGGGTCGCCTGGAGGATGGGTGATCCCACGGCCATGTAGTCCGCCCCCGCCTCCGTCGCCATCCAGAACGCGTCCTCCGCCGTGGACTGCGCCGCGGTCCAGGCGCCGCTCTCGAAGAGCGAGTTGGCGAGGGAGTACGCCACGGTGGCGTTGGTGCCGGCGGTCGCGGCCCGCCGCAGATGATCCATGGCCCGGCCGAGCAGGCGAACGGCCCGGTCGGTCTCGTCCAGGACCCAGGCGGCACCTCCGAGCATCACCGCGTCGGCCAGCGAACTCTCCGCCATGGCCTCCTCCGCCCGCTCGAAGAGTCCCATCGTCCGCTCGCGATCCGTGAAGGGCGCGACGGATGCCAGTACCCACACCCGGTCGACCTTGTACGGCTCCTCCACGACGAGGTCGTTGATCCGCTTCAGTTCGGCCCGGTAGAAGGGGTTGGCCGAGCGGTAGGAAGGGGTGGCGGCCGTTCCCAGCGCGTCCAGGGCGAGGGCGGGCGCTTCGGTGGCCATGGCTTCGGCCACCGGCAGCAGGTACGCCAGGGAGTCGTCGTACCGGGACGTGACGGCCAGGGACCACCCCGCCAGGAGGGACGCCTCGCCGAGGAGTTCCGGGTCGTCCGTCAGCGGTTCGACCCGGGACGCGATCTCGTTCACCCACTGCGGCTGCCCGCCGAGCATCGCCGACTTGGCGGCGGCGAGCAGGCGGACGGCGCGCCGGCCGGGCTCCGGGGTGAGCTCGGCCGCGCGCTCCAGAGCGGCCGCGGCCGCGGCGTATCCGCCCCGGTGGCGGGAGCGTTCCGCGCTCTCGGCGAGGGCGTCGGCGACCTCCGCGTCCGGGCCCAGCGAAGCTGCGGCGAGATGCCAGGCACGGCGGTCCGGTTCGTGGGAGAGCGCCTCGGCGAGGGCCAAGTGGGCCTCACGCCGTTCGGTGAAGGTCGCGGCCTGGTAGATCGCGGAGCGGACGAGCGGATGGCGCAACCGGACCTGGCCGCCTTCGACGCGTATCAGCCCCGTCCGTTCGGCGGGCATCCACACCTGCGGGCCGTCCATGCCGGGGACGGCGTGGAGAAGGCCCGGCAGCCGGTCGGTACCGGCCGCCGCCGCCAGGAGCAGAGCCCTGCGGGTCGCCTCCGGGAGCCCGGGGAGCTCGGAGGCGAAGATCTGCTCCAGCCGGGCGGTGAGGGGCAGCGAGTCGACCGACCCCGTGTCGCGGCGGCTCGGGTCCTTGGCGTAGGCACGGGAGAGCTCGATGAGGGCCAGTGGGTTTCCCGCGGCCTGCTGGAGGATCTGGGACCGGACCCTGCCCCGGGGCGGGTGGGGCTGTGCGTCCAGCAGGAGCACCGCCGCGGCCCGGTCCAGCGGACCGGCCGTCATGAGCGGGAAGTCGCGGTCGAACCGAGCCGGGACCGCTTCGTCCCGGGCGGCGAGCAGCAGCGCGGCGGGTTCGCCCTCCAGCCGCCGGGCCACGAAGGCGAGCACCTCCAGAGTGCCGAGGTCCAGCCACTGGGCGTCGTCCACGACGAGCAGCAGCGGTCGCTCCGCGGCCGCGTCCGACAGCAGGGTCAGTACGCCGAGCCGGGTCAGCATCGGGTCGAGCCGCTGCGCGGGTTCCGCTTCCGCCATGCCGAACGCGAGGCGCAGCGCGTCCCGCTGCCCGGCGGGCAGTCGTCCGATGCCGCCGAGGAGGGGATGCAGCAACTGATGGATTCCCGCGAAGCCGAGTTCCCTCTCGCCCTCGGCCCCCCGGACCCGGAGCACGAGCCGGTCGCGGGAGGCGGCGTAGGAAGCCGCCCGGTCCACCAGGGTGCTCTTGCCGGCACCGGGCTCGCCACTCAGCACCAGCACCTTCGAGCCGGTCCCCTCCACGGCGTCGACCAGCTGGGAGATCCGTGACAGTTCACGGTCCCTGCCCATGATCTCCGGCTCGGTGAGCGTCTCGGTGCCGAGGTCCATAGTGCTTCTTCCTTCCTGCGGGCCACCACCCGAAGGGGCGGGCGGAGCGACGCACGTGCTCGCCACTCCCCGGCATCCTGCCAGGTCGGAGGCGTGGAGTGCCGGGCGGGCCGACCGCAGCGGCTGCCCGCCCGGCCCATGACCGGTCACATGACAGAAGCGCTGCGTCCCGCCCCCCTGACAGCATCCGAGGTATCCGGGCACGGCGCATCGAGCGAGACCCACCGGCGTCCCGGACCGAGCGCGCGGATACGCCGCCCGTGCCACGACACGCCGTGCCGGGACCGGGCACGTGCCCCGGTCGTCATGTCGAGGTGCCGACGATTCACAGCGAAGACAGAGAGATCACCACGTGAGGAACGCAGTGGACACCCAGAGGTACGCGGATGCCGAGGGAGGCAGGGACTCAGGAGGGGCGAGAGGGAGGGCGAGCGCGGACCGGCCGACCGGCCGGTGCCGCCGTTCCGCGGCCGGAGGCGGACCCACGGGGGAACCGGCCCGCCCCGTGCACCTGTCGGTCCTGCCGGCCCCGTCCGCCCCTTCCGCTTCCGTCGTGCGCCCGGCCCTGGCACCGGTCCGCCCGCACCCGGCGGTCCGTGCCCCCGGTTCCACGGGCGGGCGTATGCGGATCTCGGTCCTGGATTCCTGTGGCCCCCGCCACTCGGGCGTCTCCGTCTCCCCGGGCCGTCAGCGGATTTCCGTCCCGCCGTGGCTGCCGGACTCCGGGGACGCGGAGACGCTGCACGTCGCTCGGCATGTCCGCGGTACGGCGGCGGTCACCCACGACGGAGCCGAGGTCCTCCTGAACGCGGGTGACATCGTGTTCTGCGAGCCCGGCACGCTCGCCTTCCCGTCCCCCCGTGACGGGTACCGCGTGACGGTCTTCCACGTACCGCGTCACCTCCTGGACATCGACGACGCCGATCTGCGCCAGGTCATGGGGGTGCCGCTGCGCTGCGCGGACGGAGCGGGGGCGCTGGTGTCGCAGTTCCTGTCGGTGCTCGCCGAGGAGAGCGAGGTCCACCGGTCGCAGACCGGCGACCGGCTCGTCGCCAACGCGGTGGAGATCCTCGCCGCCCTCGTCACGGACATCCTCGGAACGGGGCGCCCGGACTGTCCGGACCCCGCTACACGCATGGCGGTCCGCATCCGGGAGTACATCGAACTCCATCTGGCGGACCTCGACCTGTCGCCGCACTCGATCGCCCGCGCCCACCACATCTCCGTCCGCTATCTGCACAAGCTCTTCCAGGGCGAGGGCACCACGGTGGGCCGGCTGATCCGCCACCGCAGGCTGGAGGCGTGCCGGCGCGAACTCGGCCGGTCGCCGGGGCGCGGGGTCACCGTGGCCGCCGTGGCGCACCGCTGGGGTTTCGTCAGCCCGTCGCACTTCAGCCGGGCCTTCCGCGACGCCTACGGCATGTCTCCGAGCCAGTGGCAGTCCACGGCCTCGTCGGAGCCGGCCCCTCCCGGTCGGGCCCTGACTCCCGTCGGGGGCCGGAGTCATGCGGCGGGCGGACGGTGACTCCTCTCCGCCTGAGGCAGCCGGTGGCTCCCTCCGACGGGCGAGCAGCGCGTACGACCGACGGGCCCGGACACCGCAGAGGTGTCCGGGCCCACTGGTCTGTCAGACCGGCTTGGCCCAGGCCGCGTCCGGGGCCGAGAGGCGACGCGTGACCAAGGACGTCACCACGAGGAACACCAGCGCCAGACCCAGGGTGACGGCGAGTTCGGTGTGCAGCGCGGCGCCGACGAGCGCGCCGAGGAACATGGCCAGGACGGACAGGACCCGCCGTCCGGGCCGGGGCGCGGCGCCGCCGGCCGGGACGGAGTCCGCGGCGAGTCCCGTCAGGGTCAGCGTCAGCACGGTCGTCGTCAGGTCCGGGACGCCGAGACGACGGGCGACCGCGTTCTGCATGCCCATGGCCAGGCCGAGCAGGACGATCAGGGTGTACCGGGCCCAGGTGGTCACCTCCCCGTGGGAGACCGTGACCGCGACGAGGGCCCCGAGGACCAGCACCGCCTGGAGCGCCGTGGTGAAGGCCAGCAGCCGCCCCCGGTGCGCCGCGAACCGGGAGCCGAACCGGCCTCCGGCGAGCGCACCGGTGAGGAAGGCGGCCATCGACACCAGCGAGGCGAGCACCGACAGACCCTCGGCGCCCGCCAGGGCGAACCCCAGGAACACCACGTTGCCGGTCATGTTGGCGACGAAGACGTGGCCGAGGGACAGATAGCTCACGGCGTCGATCAGACCGGTGACCACCGTCAGCGTCAGCATGAGGGGCGGCAGCGGGCCGTGCCGGTCCTCCTTCGGCGGAACCAGCGTGCGGGCCGCGTCAGTGAGTAGGGTGCGCATGAGGAGTCGCTCCTTCCGGGGCGGCGGGGTGTGGTGCGGAGGGGCGGTGCAGTACCGCCCGGGTGAGCAGGCCGCTGGCCGGGCCGGCGACCAGCGCCGTGACGACGACCCACAGCGGCCAGGGGGCCGCTCCGAGCAGCTGGTCGGCCGACCAGCGGCCCGGACCGGTGAGCGCCAGCGACCCCGAGGCGACGACGAGGACCATCGGGTACTCGTATCCGTCGTTCTGGACCCACACCCCGTTGTGCCGTTTGACGGTTCCGGCGACGGTCATCGCGCCCATGGCGGCCATCGCCGCCAGGGGCGTGAGTGCGCCGGCCGCCAGGAACAGGCCGGCGCCGATCTGGCTGCCGCCCGCGGCGAGCGCGGTGAGACGGCCGCCGCGGAAGCCGTCGTGGCGGAACTCCTCGGTCCCGCCCGCGAGTCCGTTGCCGCCCAGCAGGAAGCTGACCTTCTGCACTCCGTGTCCGGCGATGAGGAGTCCCACCACCAGCCGGAGGACGAGGAGTCCGGTGTTCATTGCGTTCATGCCTGTTCCTGACGTTCCCTCGATGGTGAAGCGGGTCAGCCGGCCGCGTGCTCGCCGATGACGGCCTGCGCGTAGACGACCCCGAGGCCGTAGGTGCCGCCGTTCTCCTTCACCACGTCCATGACCGGCAGGTACGTCTCCGTACGCGCCCAGTCGCGCTGGAGTTCGAGCAGCACCTGCACCCAGGTGACCGGGACCGCGCCGGCCTGTGTCATCCGCTGGACGGCGTACTCGTGGGCCTGGGGGGTGACACCGCCGGAGGCGTCGGTGACCACGTAGACCTCGTAGCCCTGTGCGAGCGCGGACAGGGTCGGCAGGACCACGCAGACCTCGGTCCACAGACCGGCGATCACGAGCTTCTTGCGGCCGGTGGCCTTGACGGCCTCCACGAACGCCACGTCCTCCCAGGCGTTCATCGTGCTGCGGTCGATGATCTCCTGCCCGGGGTAGACGTCGGCCAGCTGCGGCATGAGCGGGCCGGAGAAGGACTCGGCCGCCACGGTGCTCAGCACCACGGGGACGTCGAAGACCTTGGCGGCCTTCGCCAGGCCGACCGTCGCGTTGATGATGGCCGTGCGGTCGCCGCTGCCCGTGCCGAAGAACATCTGCGGCTGGTGGTCCACGAAGAGAACCGCGCAGTTGTCGGGGGTCAGCAGGGCGTCGCTGGGGACAGCGGTGACCTGGGAGATGTCGATCATGGGAAAGCCTTTCCAGAAGCGGAGCGCACCCGGACGGTCGTCCGGTGCGGAGCGGGGTGGTGCCCCGGGAGGGGCGGCTCGTGGCCGGGCCCCTCCCGGGAGATCAGAGGGAGAAGCAGGGGTCGAAGACCGGGCTCTCCGTCTCGGGAGCCAGACCGCGTCGCGCCCGCCACTGGCGGTGCTGCTCGGACTCGGCGACGGCCTGGCCGAGCAGCTCGGCCTGGCGGGCGCCCGACGGACCCGGGCGCGGGGCGGCCCGGAAGCCGCCGAAACGGGTGACCGGGCTCCACTCGGGGCTGACCGGCGGCAGTTCCTCGTCCAGGCCCTCGTACTCGCCGGTGGCGTAGACGATCCGGCCGCCGACGACGGTCAGCAGGGCCTCGATGTGCGCGATGTCCTGGTCGGGCACCTCGAAGTAGTCCTCGGACAGGACCGCGAGGTCACCGAAGGAGCCCGGGCGCAGGACGCCCTTGACGTCCTGCTCGCCGGTCAGCTCCGCGCCCGCCGTGGTGAACATGGCCAGCGCGGTGGCCCGGTCGACACGGTTCAGCGGCGGACGCAGGACCAGGTCGCCGACGGTGCGGCCGGTGACCAGCCAGTGCAGGGCGATCCACGGGTTGTACGAGGAGACCCGGGTGGCGTCCGTGCCGGCACCCACGGTCAGTCCACGCTCCAGCATGGCCCGGATCGGAGGTGCGTCCGCGGCGACGCCGGGACCGTAGCGGCGCAGGAAGGCCTCGCCCTGGAACGACAGACGGTTCTGTACGGACATGGCGCCGCCCAGTGCGGCGACCCGGTCGAGGCTGTCCGTCGACGCGGTCTCCGCGTGGTCGAAGAGCCACCGGTTCCCGGCAGGGAAGAGGCCCTCCGAGGCGAGCTTCTCGAACACCGCGAGGTCCCGGCGGATCGTCTCGTCGTACGTGGCGTGCAGCCGGAATCCCCAGCCGTTCTCCATGAGAAGACGCACGGCCTTCTCGAACTCGACCTCGTAGTCCGGGGAGTGTTCCGGCCGTGGCTGGGCGAAATTCTCGAAATCCGCCGCCGCCCAGGTGAGATTCTCACCGGCTCCGTTGAGGCGGAGCCATTCGTCCCCGTCCTCGGCACGCGTCATCTCGATCCAGCGCGTGAGGTCGGCGACTTCCTGCCCGGCGGTCTGCGGAAAGAGGTGATAGGCGATCCGGAGCGACAACCGCCCTTCCGCGGCCAGTTCGGCGACGGTGCTGTAATTCTCGGGAAAGTTCTGGAATCCACCGGCGGCGTCGATCGCCGACGTGAGACCGAACCTGTTGAGCTCCCGCAGGAAATGACGGGTGGATATCTTCTTGTCCTCGCCCTCCAGCACCGGCGCCTTGGCCAGCGTCGAGTAGAGGATCAGCGCGCTCGGCGCGGCCAGCAGCATGCCCGTGGGCTCGCCGTCCCGACCGCGGACGATCTGCCCGCCCTTCGGATCGGGGGTGTCCCTGCTGTACCCGGCGGCCTTGAGCGCCGCCCGGTTGAGCACCGCCGACTGGTACAGGTGCAGCACGAACACCGGGGTGTCGGGTGCGGCTGCGTTCAGTTCCGCGACGGTCGGCAGCCGCCGTTCGGCGAACTGCTCGACCGACCAGCCCCCCACCACCCGCACCCACTGGCCCTTCGGGGTCCGGGCCGCCTGCTCCCGGAGCATCGCCAAACCTTCGCGCAGGGTGCGGACCCCGTCCCAGCGGAGTTCCAGTACGTAGTTGAGCCCGCCCCGGATCACGTGCAGATGGGAGTCGTTGAGGCCGGGGATCATCCGGCGGCCGAGTGCGTCGACGATCCGGGTGGCGGGCCCGACGAAAGGCGCCACGTCGTTGTCGTCGCCGACGACCGTGATGACACCGTCGCGGATGGCGAGGGCCCCCGCTCGGGGGCGCCCCGGGTCACCTGTGTGGATCTTCGCGTTGCGGACGACGAGGTCCGCAGCGTTTTCGGTGGCGCTGGGAACCAGCCCTCCGACGGGCATCGTGGACACCTTGGGACAACCTCCTGGAATGGGAACAACATTGTTTTTCCGTGCGTGCCGCCACCCGCACCGGTATCGGTTCCGGCGAGGCCGCGTGGAGCCCGCGTCAGTGCCGGGCGCCGCCCGCCCGGCGGGAATTGTCAGAGACCGGCCCAGGACGGTGACGGAAGCGGGAACGGAAACGAGAGAGGGATAGCCCTGAGGCGCCTTCGTTCGAATCGATCGGCTCGGATCGCCCCGTCAGGAGATTAGGAGAAATGCGCGCGCCCGAATGTCCCGGCAGTGCACCGGGCACGTCCCGAGAGCGCACTCCTGTCCGCATTCGCCGTCGAGGGTGGTCGCGCTCCGGTGTCCGGGCGCTCAGATCCCCGCCGCGCCGGTGCTCCGTCCACGTGACGTGGCGTGCCGCGGAGACGGCCGGCGGTCACGCACTGTGCACTGGTGGGCATCACCGCATGCACTGCGGGACTCGCGCCGCCTGCCGCGTTGCCTAGCGTCGCCCTTGTACGAACAGTACGAACAGAACAGCACGGCACCGCAGGAGGAACCCCATGAGCACCCCTTCGTCGTCCGCGAGCAGCAGCCAGCCGTGGCTGCACCAGAAGGGTGAGGTGATCCAGGAGTTCGGCACGGTCAAGCAGTTCCCGATCGGCCTCACCTACGAGGCGCGGATGTACTCCTGTCAGCGGCTCAACAGGGTGCTGGCCGATACGCAGATCCTCTACGGCCTCTACAAGAAGCACCACTGGCTGATGCGCGGCGCGACCTTCTACCAACTGCACCTGGTGCTGGACAAGCACGCGGGTGAGCAGCTCGAACTCGTCGACACCATCGCCGAACGCGTCCAGTCCCTGGGCGGGGTCGCCGTGGGGGACCCCCGGCACGTCGCGGAGATCACCTCCGTCCCGCGCCCTCCGGACGGTGTCGAAGAGGTACCTGCGATGCTGTCCCGGCTGCTGGAGGCGCACGAGGCGATCCTCGTGGACGCCCACGACGCCGCGGCCAGGACCATCGAGCTCGGCGACGACGGCACGAACGACCTGCTGGTCTCGCAGGTCATCCGGACCGGTGAACTGCAGGCGTGGTTCCTGGCCGAGCACCTCGTCGACACCCCGCTCGTCCGCGCCTGACGCGGACCCGGCGAGCGGCATTTCCCACCACCGGACCGCCGTCGGCCACGCACCGTTCCTCCTTCCTCCTGACCGCCCGGCCCCACCCCGGCCGGTCGGTCACCCCCGTCCGCACCACGCCTCACCAGGAGTTGCCCCATGTCTCCCTCCACCGGCCCCACCGTCGTCCTGATCCACGGCGCCTTCGCCGACGCCTCCAGCTGGAACCAGGTGATCCAACGCCTCCAGCACGAGGGCCTTCCCGTGGTGGCGCCGGCGCTGCCGCTGCGTGGCCTGGAGAGCGACGCCGCCTACATACGCAGCGTGCTGGAGAGCGTTTCGGGCCCCGTCGTGCTGGTGGGCCACTCGTACGGCGGCTCGGTCATCAGCATCGCCGCCTCCGGCCTCCCTCAGGTCAAGGCCCTCGTCTACATCGCGGCCTTCGTGCCGGACATCGGTGAGAGCGCGCTGGAACTCACCGGGAAGTTCCCCGGCAGCACCCTGGGCGAGGCGACCACCGCCCAGTACTACCCGCTGCCCGAAGGCGGCCGGGGCGAGGAACTGGTCATCCGGCAGGAGCTCTTCGAGGGGCAGTTCGCAGCAGGGGTCCCTGCCGAGACCGCCCGGGTGATGGCCGCGGGCCAGCGTCCGATCGCCCTCGCCGCCCTCCAGGGCAAGGCCACCGCGGCCGCCTGGAAGGAGATCCCCAGCTGGTACCTCGTCGCCACCGAGGACCGCAACATCCCGCCGGCCGCCGAGGAGTGGATGGCCGAGCGGGCAGGCTCCCACACGGTCAGCGTCCGTGCGCCGCACGCGGCCTCGGTGAGCGACCCGGAACCTGTGACGGATCTGATCCTGCGTGCCGTCCGCTCGACCGGCTGAGCGGACCGGCCTGTTGAGCGGACCGGCCGGCTGAGCGGTGGCCTGTCGAGGGGACGGCCTGCTGAGGGACTGGCCGGTCGAGTGACTGGCCCGCCGACGGATTGAGTACCGACAGGCGGGCGGGGTCCGGCGGTTCGGGGCCCGGGGCCGGGTGTGCGCTTCTGGGCGGCGCCACCGTCCTGGCGTGGTCCGCCGGACAGCCGTGATCGGTCGGACTTCGTTGATCCGGCGGAGAGTTGGTCATCCGCCGGAGCGTTGTGCGAGCCCGGCCGGGCTCATTCCCGCAGACCGCCCGCAGGCCCCGGACGAGGGGTTTCGGGGGTGCCGGTGTGCCGGTTCCGGCTGTCGCCGGGCGGGGACCTCCCGTCGCCGGGCGGGGGACCTCCGTCCACCTGCGGCGAACCGGCAGGTGACAGCGGCGTAGCACTGCGCTTGGGCGTGGCCGTCCCCGGCGTTCGGGGCACTCGGCGGGAGCACCGGCAACTCCGGGGTGGGCCACGCCGGGCCGTCCACCCGGTGCCGCGAGGTGGACTTCGCCCGCGGGCAGGGGGCGCTGTGTGCGACCGGGCGGGCCGCGCCCAGGAGCTCCCTGCGGGACGGCGCGAGCTCCGCCAGGACCGCCCGCCTCAGCAGCCCGGCCGGGAAACGGTAACCGCCGCCCGGATACGGGGCGTCGGGGTCGTCCCCCAGGCCGGCTGCCCGGCGGTGACGCTCCCGTCCGCCGACCTCAGTACGTCACGGACCGGCATGGCGGCCGACCGGGCGACAAGAGCCATGTCCGGCGGTCCCCGAAGGCCGCCATGATGTGGACGATCCGACGCGCGTGGCAGGCGTCAGCCCGGCCGGCCGGACCCGCGTCACGCTCCGCACGGCCGGAGGCGTCCTGGCGTGCGCACCCGTCCGGAGGTGCTCGGGGAGTTTCAGCGACTCCGTGAGCAGGAAGGGGTTCCCGCCACGACGGCGAACGGAGCTCCCCGCACCACGCGCGCACAGCCGGTGAGCAGCCCGCTCAGGCCGTCGTCCGCACGGTGGAGATCCTCCGCCACGTACAGGACCGGCACCACGTACAGGACCGGCACCACCGCGCCCGGTGACGACCTCGTTGCCGCCGCCCGGTCACGGAGATCCCGCGCCGGCCGCTCCGCCGGACCGTTCCCCGTCCACCGAGGGGCACCGGAGCCCCGGCGTTCCCGGTGCACCGGGTCCACCCCACGCGGAAGCCGGACGCGAGGCATGCCGGACCACTTCCACGGCAGGCGGGTCTTGCCCGTGCCGGGCCCACCGGAGACGACGGCCCAGCCGGCACGCCCCTCGGCGGCTTCCCGCCGCAGCTCGGAGAGCCGCTCCATCCCCTCAGAAGGTCTCCGGCGGCGCGGAGGGCTGTCCGGTGCGGAGACCGGCGCGGCCTCGGAGGCAGCTCGTCCCGCCGAGCTGCTCGGCCGCCTCCCCCGGCGCCCTGCACTCCGTTCCCGCCCCGTCGCCCGACGCCCCTACGCTCCTGGTGTGACGACTACGTACGAGTGGCGGGGCGACTTCGACAACGCGACCCTCGACGCGCTGCACGCCGAGGGATTCGGCGCTCCGGCCTCCGGGACCGACTGGCGGGCGCGACTGGAACGCCACAGCCTGGGCTGGGTCTGCGCCTGGGAGGACGGCTCCCTCATCGGCTTCGTCAACGTGCTCTGGGACGGCGGGCTCCACGCTTTCCTCCTCGACACGGTGGTGGCGGGGCACCGCCGGTCGCGCGGGGTCGGTGCGGCTCTCGTCGCTGTGGCGGTCGAAGAGGCCCGCGCCGCAGGGTGCGCCTGGCTGCACGTCGACTTCGAGGAGCATCTGCGGACGTTCTACGCCGACATCTGCGGTTTCCGGACGACACCGGCGGGGCTGATCGCCCTCTGACGCCGGGCGGGGCGCGCCCGGTCGCGCTCCACCCGGCGCAAGAGCCGCTTCGCGGGATCGCGTCGCCAGGATCGTGATGCGCGGAGCGTGACGCGCAGAACAGGGCGCGCAGAACAGGGCGCGCGGAACGGGGCGCGCGGAACGGGGCGCGCAGAACGGGGCGCGCGGACGCGAATGCGGCGTACGGGGCGCGGGACGTGGGCAGGGCACGCCACGCAAGGGTGAGGGGCACGGGTGACGGCGCGGCGGACGGGGCGCGTGCCCGGCGCACGGGAGCGCGTTTGCATCACTCGGTGCTCAGGTGTCTGCGGGCGCGCGCGGGCGCTTTTCAGAAATCCCCGGGATCAAATTCAGTGATATCCGCCCAAGCGGGATAGTTGATGACTGAACAGGTTCACGAGTGATCACTTGGCATATGTCCTGGGCGAGGTGGGTCGCCCCCCTGGGTAAGAGGTGTGCGGGCAATGGATTGAATCGAGACATGGTCGGCCGTACGTCCTCTAATGTGATTGGCGTGAACGGGTGAAGTCGGGTGACCCCGATCCGGTCGCTCAGGTCGATCGAAAGAGCGTGCGATGTGCTGGCGCTCTCGGTATGGCCGACGCCTCGGGTGGAAGGGTCGGGCCGGCGAAGTCACGGCGGGGAATGCCCCGGCGTGGTGTGCTCGGGAATGGCTGATGAAATGTCGCAGAAAGAGCGAGAACAAGTGGGGGACGGCCGTGACCAATCCTTTCGACGACGAGTCGGGACGGTTCGTGGCGCTGGTCAACGACGAGGGGCAGTACTCGCTGTGGCCCGCGCACATCGAGATCCCGGGAGGCTGGCGCGCCGTCGGTCCGGAGGGGTCGCGTCAGGAGTGCCTGGAAGCGATCGAGGCCGCCTGGACCGACATGCGGCCTGCCGGCCTGGTGCGAGCCATGGAGGCCGCGGCCGAGTAAGGGCTTGCAGGAGAACGACATGCGGGCGCCCGACGCTCTGACCCTGCGCCGCCGCGTCTCAGAACCAGCAGGTCGATTCTCCGCGAGCCGTGACGCCGACCGCAAGGCACACGGGGGCGCTCCGCCCTCTCGGACGCCTGCGCTCGTGGGCGCGATCCGGTACGCGTCCTGATCGCTTCTCATCTTTCAGGCCCTCGCGCGTCCTGCCCCTACCGGGCCTGGGCGCCACCGGGTCTGGCCGGAGTGGAATCGACCGGGGTGCGACTGGCCTCCGATCCTTGTTCGGCGGAAGTGTTCCTGCTGCGCCGGGCGGAATGCACGAGCCGTGCGGAGACCGTCGACGAGGCACCCCGTGGCCCCTTCGGACGGGGGTGGCGGCTCTGCGCCGGGTGAATGCGCCCGGCGTGAGCCCCCATGTTTCCGCCATGCGGTGCGCCCGTCCCTCTCTCCGCTTCCGCGACCCTTTGCCGGCGATGTGCGCACCGGCGCGGCGGATTTCTGCCTCCGCCCCCTCCGTCGTCCCCGTAATCTCTCCCCGAAGGTGTCGACCAGGCATGACTGAAAACGACGTGATCCCCTCTCGTTCGATTCCCGAAGACTTCTTCGAGCTGACCGTGGCGCAACAAGGTGTGTGGTACGGACAACTGGTCGAGCCGGAGAGCCCCAAGTTCAACATCGCCGAATGCTTCGAGATCCGGGGTGATCTCGACGCGGAGGTGTTCGCGGCCGCCGTCGCCCGCGCGGCCGCCCTCTGCGACAGCCTCAACGTCGAGTTCGTCCTGACGGACGCAGGCGTGCGTCAACGGGTCGTGCCGCCGCCCCGGTCCCGCCCCGACCGGCTCCGCCTGGTCGACCTCTCCGGCGACGACGACCCCGCCGCCGCCGCCGAGCGTTACATGGCCGACGACATGGCGACCGTCGACCGCATCGACGCCCCACGCCACAGCATGGCACTGCTGCGCCTCGGCCCCCGATGGCACTACTGGTACATCCGCTTCCACCACCTCGTGGTGGACGGTCTCGGTGGCGCCGTCTTCGCACGGCTGGTGGCCGACCTCTACGCGCGCCTCTCACGGGGCGAGGACGTGGCCGAGGCCGAGCTGCCGCCCGCCCCGCTCGCCGACCTCCTCGCGGACGAGGCCGCCTACCTCGACTCCGACCGGTACACGGCCGACCGGGCCTACTGGACCGCCAAGTTCGCCGACCGGGCGCCGGACGCCACCGCCGCCGTGCGGGCCGACGGCTCCGACAGCTCCGGTGGCGGGACCGGCGCACGGGGCGGCGCGCCGCTCATCCGCCGCCGTACCGACACTCCTGCACCGGCCGCTCCCGCCGGCGCGGACGGCGTGCACCTGCACACCGGCGAGACCCTGCCCGTCACCGTCCTCGACGAACTGCGCCGGCTGGCCGCCGCCAACCGCACCAGCTGGACCGCCGTCCTGGTGAGCGCCGTCGCCGCCTACGTGGGCCGGGCCACCGGCACCCGGGACGTCGTCGTGGGCCTCGCCTCCAACGGCCGCCACGGCGGACTGCGGCACATCGTCGGCATGACCGCCAACATCCTGCCGCTGCGGCTGAGCATCACCGCCGACATGACGGTCGGTGAACTCGTCCGCGCCGTAGCCCTGGAGATGCGCGGCGCCCTCCGCCACCGGCGCTTCTCCCGTGAACAACTCGCCCGCGAACTCAGAATGACCGACGACGCGGCACGCCTGACGGACGTCGTCGTCAACATCATGGGCTACGAGTACGACCTCGAGTTCGCCGGCACTCCCGCCGTCTCGCGGGTGCTGTCCATCGGCCCGGTCGACGACGTCTCCCTCTTCGTCTCCGAACGCTCCGAGGGGACCGGGCCGTTGATCGGGTTCGACGCCAACCCGGAGCTGTACCGCCCCGAGGACGTGCAGCTGAGCCAGCGTGCTGTCATCTCCTTCCTGTCGGCCCTCGCCGGCGCGGACCCCGAAACCCCCCTGCATGAACTGACGTTGACCGACGGCCCGGCCGCCCGCGAACTCCTCGGGCACGGCCGCGGCGCCGCCCTGCCGGCACCGGCCGGCGGCCTGCCGGAGGCGTTCGGCGCGCAGGCAGGCCGTACGCCGGAAGCCCCGGCGGTGGTGGACGGCGACGTCACGCTCTCCTACCGGGAACTGGCTCACCGCGCGGCGGCACTCTCCGGAGCGCTCGCGGGCTGGGGACTCGCGGCCGAGGACGGCGTCGGTGTCCTGGTGGACCGCTCCGCCGCCGTGGTGGCCGCCACCCTCGGTGTGGTCGGCGCGGGCGCCGCGTACGTACCGATGGACGCCGCCTGGCCGGAGGAGCGCCTCGACCGCGTCGCGGACGTCGCCCACGTCCGTGCCCTGGTGGTCGACGAGGCCGCCGCCGGACAGAACTGGGTCAAGGTGACGGCGGCCGTCCTGCCGGTGATCGTCGTCGACACCCTCGGCGGTGTGCTGCGCGGCGCTCCACCCGCTCCGGGGCGCCTCCCGGCGGCGACGCACCCCGACCGGCTCGCCTACGTGATGTTCACCTCCGGCTCCACCGGCCTGCCCAAGGGCGTCGGGGTCACCCACGCGGACGTGCTGGCACTGACCGCCGACACCGAGTGGACCGGCGGGACGTGCGAGGCGGTGCTGCTCCACTCCGCGTACGTCTTCGACGCCTCCACCTTCGAGATCTGGGTTCCGCTCCTGCACGGCGGCCGGGTGGTCGTCGCGCCCCCGGGCGTCCTGGAGGCACCCGTCCTCACCGGCCTGGTCGACCGGTGCGGGGTGACCGCGCTGTTCCTGACCACCGCCCTGTTCAACGTGGTGGCCGAGGCGGACCCGGCGGCCTTCGCCGGGCTCCGGCTGGTCGCCGCGGGCGGCGAGGCCGCCACGCCGGAACTGATGCAACGGGTGGCCGCCGCCGCGCCCCGCACCCGGGTCCTGCACGTGTACGGGCCCACCGAGACCACCACCTTCGCCGCCCGCCACCGGGTGGCGCCGGACACCGGCCAGGTGCCTCCCATCGGCCGCCCGCTCGACGGGATGCGGCTCCAGGTCCTCGACGCCGGCCTCGCCCTGGTGCCGCCCGGCGTGGTGGGGGAGCTGTACGTGGCCGGCCGGGGTGTCGCACGCGGCTACCGGGGCCGGCCCGCGCTGACCGCCGGCCGGTTCGTCGCCGACCCGCACGGGCCGCGCGGGGACCGCATGTACCGCACCGGGGACCTCGTCCGGTGGACCGCGCACGGCGAGATCGAATACGTCGGGCGCGTGGACGGGCAGGTCAAACTCCGCGGATACCGCATCGAACCCGCCGAGATCGAGGGCACCCTCCTCGCGGACCCGGGTGTACGGGCCGTCAGCGTGCTGGTCCGCGAGGACATACCCGGCGACCGCCGGCTCGTCGCGTACGTGGTGCCGGCCGCGGGCGCCCGGCCGGACGACACCGCGCTCGCCCGCCGGGTGGGCCGCGCGCTGCCCGCGTACATGGTGCCCTCGGTGTTCGTGACGCTCGACGCGCTTCCGCTCAACCCCAACGGCAAGATCGACCGCCGCGCCCTGCCCGCCCCACCCGCCGCGGCCGCCACGGGCCGTGCCCCGCGCACCGCGTACGAAGAGGTGCTGGCCGGTCTCTTCGCCGACGTCCTCGGCGTCCCCGCGGTCGGCGCCGACGACAACTTCTTCTCCCTGGGCGGCCATTCCCTCCTCGCCACCCGCCTCACCGGCCGGGTGCGCGCCGCCCTGGGCACCGAAATCGGCCTGCGCACCCTCTTCGACCACCCCACGGTCGCCTCGCTCGCGGCGGTCCTCGACACCGCCGGCGCCGCCCGGCCCGCCCTCACACCGCAGCGACGGCCCGAAGCGGTGCCGCTCTCCTTCGCGCAGCGGCGGCTGTGGTTCCTCAACCGGGCGGAGGGCCCCGGCGACACGTACACCATCCCGCTCGTCCTGGAGCTCGAAGGGCCGCTCGACACGGAGTCCCTGCGGGGCGCCCTGGCCGACGTCGTCGCCCGGCACGAGAGCCTGCGCACCGTCTTCGCCGAGCACGACGGCGTGCCCCGCCAGCACGTCCTCGACGCGGCCGCCGCGGCGGAGCTGGTCCCGCTCACCGTACGGCGGCCCCCGGCCGGGGAGCCCGACGCGGGAGCCTGGGCGGAGGAAACGATCCGCCGCCTGACCGCCGAGCCCTTCGACCTCACCGGCGACCTCAGCGTCCGGGCGAGCCTGCTCCAGGAGGCCCCGGCCCGTCACCTCCTGGTCCTCGTCCTCCATCACGTCGTCGCCGACGGCTGGTCCCTCGCCCCCCTCGTCCGCGACCTCGGCGCCGCCTACCGCGCCAGGACCGAGGGAACCGGCACCCCCGACTGGCCCGCACTGCCGGTGCAGTACGCCGACTACACGCTCTGGCAGCACCGGCTGCTCGGCGACGACACCGACCCGGAGAGCCTGGCGGCGATCCAGCTCGCGCACTGGCGAGAAGCCCTGCGGGGCGCCCCCGACCTGCTCGACCTGCCGCTGGACCGGCCGCGCCCCGCCGCGCCGAGCCACCGGGGCGACGCGGTCCCCTTCGCCCTGCCCACGTCCGGACACGCCGCGCTCGTCCGGCTCGCCCGCGCGGCGGGCTGCACCCCCTTCATGGTGCTCCAGGCGGCGCTGGCGGTGACGCTGCACGCCCACGGCGCCGGCACCGACATCCCTCTGGGCACCGCCGCGGCGGGCCGCACCGACGAGGCCCTCGGTGACCTGGTCGGTTTCTTCGTGAACACCGTCGTCCTGCGCACGGACCTCTCCGGCGACCCGACCTTCCGCGTACTGCTGGAACGCGTAAGGGAGTTCGACATCGCCGCCTTCAGCCACGGCGACCTCCCCTTCGAACGGATCGTGGAGGCCGTCAATCCCGAGCGGTCCGGAGGGCACCACCCCCTCTTCCAGACCATGCTGGTCCTCCAGAACCAGGAGCGGACGGACCTGGACCTGCCCGGGATCGCCGTCCGGGACCGGTCCCGGCACACCGGGATCAGCAAGTTCGACCTGACGTTCTCGTTGACCGAACTCGGCTCTCCGGCGGGCGACTCCGCCGCCGAGGAGCCCGGCGCGGGAACCCGGGCGCCCGGAGGGATCGGGGGATACCTGGAGTACGCCACCGACCTCTTCGACGCGGCCACCGCCCGCGGCCTGAGCGCCCGGTTCGCCCGTGTGCTCACCCTCGCCGTCGCCGATCCCGACCGCCCCGTCGGGAGTCTCGACCCGCTCGGACCGGACGAGCGGGACCGGATGCTCGCCCAGGGGAGGGGCAGCGCGCGACCGTTGCCCGCCACCACCGCCCCGGAGGCGGTCCGGGAGCAGGCCGCGCGTACCCCGGATGCGGTCGCGGTCCGCGACGAGAACACCAGCCTCACCTACGCGGAGCTCGACGCCCGCGCCGACGCCCTCGCCCACGCCCTGCGCGAGCGGGGCGCCGGCCGCGAGGACCGGGTGGCCGTGGCCGCGCCCCCGTCCGTCCACACCGTCGTCGCCCTGCTGGCGGTGCTGAAGGCCGGCGCCGCCTACGTACCCGTCGACCCGGAATACCCGGCCGCCCGCATCCGGCACATGCTCGACGACGCCCGGCCGGTCCTGCTGCTCACCACCACGGCCACCCACCCGACGCTGCCGGCGGCCGGCCTGCCGTGGCTCGCCCTCGACGCCCCCGCGGACCCGGCCGCCCCGCACGTCCCGCGCACCCGGCACGTACCCCACCCGGCGGACCCCGCCTACGTCATCTACACCTCCGGCT
The DNA here is from genome assembly GCF_042871745.1 of Streptomyces sp. NPDC005576. Taxonomy (NCBI): domain Bacteria; kingdom Bacillati; phylum Actinomycetota; class Actinomycetes; order Kitasatosporales; family Streptomycetaceae; genus Streptomyces; species Streptomyces sp. NPDC005576. Next base: position 88,564 of record NZ_JBIAJC010000016.1, read on the forward strand.
CCACCGGCCGCCCCAAGGGCGTGGTCGTGCCCCACGCCGCGCTCACCAACCACATGGCGTGGCTGGCGGACCACCTCGCCCTCACCCGCGAGGACCGGGTCCTCGCCCGCACCTCCACCAGCTTCGACGCCTCCGTCTGGGAACTGTGGCTCCCGCTGATGAACGGAGCCGAGGTCTGCGTACTGCCGCCCCGGGCCAACCGGGAACCCGCCGAACTCCTCGCCTGGATGGACCGGTTCGGCGTCACCGTGGCCCAGTTCGTCCCCTCGCACCTGACCCACGTCCTCGCGGAGGCGGCCCATGCCGCGCCACTGCCCCGGCTGCGCGCCGTGCTGTGCGGCGGCGAACCGCTGCCCCGCGCACTCGCCGACCAGATCGCCGGCCGCTGGGGCGCCGACGTGCACAACCTGTACGGGCCCACCGAGGCGACCATCGACGCGACCGCGCACCGTGAGGACGGCCCCCGGACCGCTTCCCCCGCCGAAACCGTCCCGATCGGCCGGCCGGTGGACACCATGCGCGCCTACGTGCTCGACGGCCGGCTGCGCCCCGTACCGCCCGGCGTCACCGGGGAGTTGTACCTCTCCGGGCCCAACCTCGCCCGCGGCTACCTGCGCCGGGCCGCCCTGACCGCCGAACGCTTCGTCGCCGACCCCTTCACGGCCGACGGCAGCCGCATGTACCGGACCGGCGACCTGGTCCGGTGGAACGGCCACGGACTGCTCGACTACCTGGCCCGCGCCGACGATCAGGTCAAACTCCGCGGTTTCCGGATCGAGTTGGGGGAAGTCGAGGCCGCGCTCCTGGCGAGCCCCGGCGTCACGGGCGGCTGCGCGGTGATCCGCGAGGACGCGCCCGGCCGACGCCGGCTCGTCGCCTACGCCGTGACCGACGGTGCCGCCGTACACCCCGCCGCCCTGCGCGACGGCCTCGCCGAAGCCCTCCCGCACCACATGGTGCCCTCCGCCGTCGTCGTGCTCGACGCCCTGCCCCTCCTGCCCAACGGCAAGGTGGACCGGCGTGCCCTGCCCGAACCCGGTCAGGACACAGACGGGCCGGCCGCTCCGGGACGACTCACCCTGCGGGAGGAGCTGCTCGCCGGGATCTTCGCCGACGTGCTGCACCAACCCCGAGTGGGCCGGCACAGCAGCTTCTTCGACCTCGGCGGACACTCGCTCCTCGCCATGCGCGTGGTGAGCCGGGTCCGTGCGGTACTGGGCGCGGAGATCGCCGTACGCACCCTCTTCGAGCACCCGACCGTCGCGGGCCTGGCCCGCGCCCTCGACCCGGCCGCCCGGACCCGCCCGCCCGTGGTACCGGTCGAACGGCGGCCCGATCCGCTGCCACTCTCCTTCGCCCAGCGGCGGCTCTGGTTCCTCAACCGCCTCGAAGGACCCACCTCCACCTACAACATCCCGCTCGTGCTCGAACTCGACGGCGCGCTGGACGCCGACGCGCTGCGCGCGGCGCTGCGCGACGTCGTGGAGCGGCACGAGTCGCTGCGCACCCTCTTCCCCGAGCGGGACGGCACACCGCGTCAGTCGGTCGTCGGCGCCGACATCGCCACTCCCGCACTGCCGGTCGTCGGGGTGGCCCCCGCCGATCTCGACGAGACCGTCTTCGACGCCGTACGTGAGCCGTTCGACGTCACCACCGACCTGCCGCTGCGCGCCCTGCTCCTGCGCTCCGCCCCCGGCCGCCATGTCCTGGTGCTGGTCCTGCACCACATCGCGGGCGACGGCTGGTCCCTCGCCCCGCTCGCCCGCCACCTCGGCGAGGCATACCGGGACCGGCTCGCCGGCCGAGAACCCGCACCGGTGACCGGCGCCGTGCTCCAGTACGCCGACTACACCCTCTGGCAGCACGCCACCCTGGGCGACGGCATCGCACCGCAGAGCGCGCTGCGGCAGCAACTGGACCACTGGCACACCGCCCTCGCCGGGCTGCCGGGCCTGATCGACCTGCCGCTGGACCGGCCGCGCCCGGTCACAGCCGACCCGAGTGGAGACGTCCACGAGTTCGACGTGACCCCCGCGCTCCACGCCCGGCTCCTCGACCTGGCGAGGGAGTCGGGAAGCAGCCTCTTCATGGTGCTCCAGGCGGCGGTGGCCGCGCTGCTGCACCGGCACGGCGCGGGCGACGACATCCCGCTCGGCACACCCGTCGCCGGGCGCACCGACGAAGGGCTGGAGGACCTGATCGGGTTCTTCGTCAACACCCTGGTCCTGCGAACGGACCTGTCGGGCAACCCGTCCTTCCGAGAACTCCTCGTGCGTGTGCGGGAGTTCGACCTCGCCGCCTACAGCAACCAGGACGTGCCCTTCGAGCGGCTGGTGGAGAGCCTCAACCCGGTCCGGGCCGGCGACCACCACCCCCTCTTCCAGACCATGCTGGTCCTCCAGAACCAGGAATCCGTCCGCCCCGAACTCCCCGGGCTCATCGTGGAGGACCGGCTCGTCCACAACGGCCTGAGCAAGTTCGATCTCACCTTCGCGTTCACCGAGGAACGCGGAGGCGGCGGCCTCACGGCCGGGATCGAGTACGCCACCGCCCTCTTCGACCGGGACACCGTCGTCACCCTCGCCGACCGGCTGGTCCGCCTCCTGGACCAGGTGGCCGCCGACCCCGGACGACCGCTCGCCCGCCACGACCTGCTGACGGCCGACGAACACACCCGGGTCACCCGCTGGGGCACGGGCGCCCCTCTCGGTGAGCCCGCACCGGACACCACCCTGCCCGCCCTCTTCGCGGCCCAGGCGCTCCGCACCCCGGACGCCCCGGCGGTCGTCGACGCCACCACCGCCCTCAGCTACACCGAGCTCGACACGCTCTCCGCCGACCTGGCCGCAGCGCTGGCCGGACTCGGCGTGGGCCCCGAGGCAGGTGTCGGCGTGCTCCTCGCCCGGTCGCCCGCCGTGGTGACGGCCTCCCTCGGCGCCGTCCGCGCGGGCGGCGCCTACGTACCCATGGACGCGCGCTGGCCCGAGGAGCGGCTCGAACAGGTCGCCGGAGTCGCGTCGTTGCGGGTCCTGGTCGTCGATGACAGCGCCCTCGCCTCACCGTGGGTGACCGCGACCGCCGGCCGGCTGCCGGTCGTGGTGGTGGACCGGCTCGGCCGGGTCCTGCGCGGCGCCCCCGAGCGGCCGGGCCGCCCGGGCGCCGCGCCGGGGCCCGAAGCCCTCGCATACACCATGTTCACCTCCGGCTCCACCGGCCTGCCCAAGGGGGTCGGCGTCACCCACGCCGACGTGGCCGCGCTCACCGAGGACGCCGCCTGGCGCGGAGGTGCCGCCGACGCGGTGCTGATGCACTCCGCGTACGTCTTCGACGCCTCCACCTTCGAGATGTGGGCCCCGCTCCTGCACGGGGGCAGGATCGTCGTCGCGCCGGAGGGCGTCCTGGAAGCACGCGTCCTGCGCGAAGCCGTCCACGAACACGGCGTGACCGCCGTCTTCCTGACGACCGCGCTCTTCAACGTGATCGCCGAGACCGATCCGGGGGCCTTCCAGGGCCTGCGCCTGCTGTGCGCCGGCGGCGAACTCGCCTCCCCGGACGCCATGCAGCGGATCGCCGGCGCCACGCCCGGCCTCCGCGTCCTGCATGTGTACGGGCCGACCGAGGCCACCACCTTCGCCACCCGGTTCGACGTGGCCGCAACCCTTCCGGCCGGACCACCGCCCATCGGCCGCCCGCTCGACGGCATGCGGCTGTACGTGCTCGACGGCTCCCTCGGCCCGGTCGCCCCGGGCGTCGTCGGCGAGCTGTACCTCGCCGGGCGCGGGGTGTCCCGCGGCTACACCGGACTGCCCGCGCTGACCGCCGGCCGTTTCGTCGCCGACCCGTACGGCCCGGCGGGCGGACGGATGTACCGCACCGGCGACCTCGTCCGCTGGACCCGGGACGGGCACATCGCCTACGTCACCCGCGCCGACGGACAGGTGAAACTGCGCGGCTACCGCATCGAACTGGGCGAGATCGAATCCGTCCTCGCCTCCTGCGAGGGGGTCGCCGACTCCTTCGCCGTCGTCCGCGAGGACACCCCGGGCGACCGGCGCCTCGTCGCCTACGTGGTGCCCACCGCAGGAACGCGCCCGACGCCCGCCGACCTCGCCCGGGCGCTCGGCCGGTCCCTGCCCGCCTACATGGTGCCCTCCGCGTTCGTGCTGCTCGACACGCTGCCACTGACCGTCAACGGCAAGGTGGACCGGCGCGCACTCCCCGCACCCGCGCACGCGGGCCCGGACCGCCCGGGCACGAGCCGCGCCCGTACCGCCCGTACCGCCCGCGAGGAGATCCTCCGCGGACTCTTCGCCGACGTCCTCGGACTCGGCGGGGGGCACGTCGACGGTGACGGGGACTTCTTCGCCCTCGGCGGACACTCCCTGCTCGCCACCCGCCTCGCCGCCCGCATCCGCACCGCCCTCGGAGTGGAGATACCGGTCAAGGCGCTCTTCGAGCACCCCACCCCGGCCGCCCTCGCCGCGGTCCTGGACGGTGCCGAAGCGGCCAGGAGACCGCTCCGGAGAGCCGCCGAACGCCCCGATCCGCTACCGCTCTCCTTCGCGCAGCAGCGCCTCTGGTTCCTCGGCCGGCTGGAGGGGCCCAGCGCGACCTACAACGTGCCGCTGGTGCTCCGGCTGGACGGCCCGCTCGACGTGGAAGCCCTGGAGAGCGCCCTCGCGGACGTGGTCGAGCGCCACGAGAGCCTGCGCACCGTCTTCCCCGACACCGACGGCGTGGCCCGGCAGCTGGTGGTCGGCAGCGCTCGCGCCGACCTCGACCTGACACCCCGCGACACCGATCCCTCCGACCTCGGCGACACCCTCACCGCCGAGGTGACGCACGCCTTCGACGTGAGCGCCGAACTCCCCATACGGGCACGGCTGGTGAGACTCGCACCCGAAGCCCACGTACTGGTACTGGTGCTCCACCACATCGCCGGGGACGGCTGGTCCCTCGCCCCGCTCGCCCGCGACCTGGGCGAGGCGTACCGGGCGCGAGCCCGTGGCGAGGAGCCGGGCTGGAGCGAACTCGCCGTCCAGTACGCCGACTACACCCTCTGGCAGCGCGCACTCCTCGGCGAGGAGGACGATCCCTCCAGCCAAGCCGCCCGCCAACTGGCCTTCTGGCGCACCGCCCTCGCCGGCGCCCCCGACCTCCTCGAACTCCCCTGCGACCGGCCGCGACCCGCCGTGCCCGCGCACTGCGGCGACGCCCACCCCTTCACCGTCGGCCCCGACACCCACCGGGCGCTCGCCGACCTCGCCCGGACCCGGGGCAGCAGCCTCTTCATGGTCCTCCAGGCCGCCCTGTCGGTCCTCCTCTCCCGCCATGGCGCCGGAGAGGACATTCCCCTGGGCACCGCGGTCGCCGGCCGCACCGACGAGGCACTCGACGACCTGGTCGGCTTCTTCGTCAACACCCTGGTGCTGCGCACCGATCTGAGCGGCGACCCGACGTTCGGTGAAGTCGTGGACCGCGTGCGGGACTTCGACCTGGCGGCCTACGCCCACCAGGACCTGCCCTTCGAGCGGCTGGTGGACGCCCTCAGCCCCGTCCGCGCCCAGAACCACCACCCGCTCTTCCAGACCATGCTCGTCCTGCAGAACCAGGGGGACGCCACGATCGGCCTGCCCGGGCTGACGGTGACGGAACAGCCCGTGCACACCGGCATCAGCAAATTCGACCTGACCTTCACCTTCACGGAGACGTACGACGACGCCGGGCGGCCCGCCGGCCTCGGGGGCGTCCTGGAGTTCTCCACCGAACTCTTCGTCCCCGCCACCGCCCACACCCTCGCCGCCCGGCTGACCCGCCTCCTCGCCCTCCTCGCCGCCGATCCCGACCGGCGCGTCCACGCCGTGGAGGTCCTCGACCAGGACGAGCGGCGGAGCCTGGACCGCGTCGCACACGGCCGGGCCCGCCCCCCGGCGGCCCGCACCACACCCGAGGCGTTCCGCGCGCAAGTCGCCCGCACCCCCGGCGCGACCGCCGTACGCGACGGCGGCGACGGGATCAGCTTCCTCGCACTCGACGCGCTCTCCGACGACTTGGCGCACCACCTGCACGACCGGGGCATCGGCCGGGGCGACCTGGTCGCCCTGGCGCTCGAGGGCACCGCGGACCAGGCCCTCGCGATGCTGGCCGTCACCAAGGCCGGAGCCGCCTATCTGCCGGTCGACCTGGAGTACCCCGAGGCGCGCATCGCCCACATGCTCGACGACGCCCGCCCGGCGCTGCTCCTCACCCACGGCACCCGCGCCGAACGAGCCGGCCTCTCCGTGACCCGTCTGGCGCTCGACGACCGGGCCACCTGGTCCACCGGGCGCACCGCACCGCCCGCCGCCGCGCCCGACCCGCGCGACGCGGCGTACGTCATCTACACCTCCGGCTCGACCGGCCGGCCCAAGGGCGTGGTCGTCACCCACGCCTCCCTCACCAACCACATGGCGTGGATGGCGGACCACCTCGGCCTCACCGGTGACGACCGGGTCCTCGCCCGCACCTCGCCGAGCTTCGACGCCTCGGTCTGGGAGACCTGGCTGCCCCTGCTGCACGGCGGCTCCACCTGTCCCGTGCCGCCCGCCCTCAACCACGACCCCGCCGGGCTGCTGGCCAGGATGCACGCCGAGGGCGTGACCCTCGCCCAGTTCGTACCCTCGCACCTCTCGGTCGTCCTCACCGAGACGGGTCCCGACGCGGCGCCCGGCACGCTGCGGGCCGTCCTGTGCGGCGGCGAACCCCTGCCCCGGGCTCTGGCGGAACGCGTCGGACGGGAGTGGCGGACCGAGGTGCACAACCTCTACGGGCCCACCGAGGCCACCATCGACGCCACCGCCCACCACCAACGGGCCACCGGAGCGGACCAGCCTGCGGGGGAGGGGAGCGTGCCGCTCGGACACCCCGTCGACAACACCCGCGCCTACGTACTCGACGCCGGTCTGCGGCCCGTGCCGCCCGGCGTCACCGGGGAACTGCACCTCGCGGGCGACGGACTCGCCCGCGGCTACCTCGGCCGCCCCGGCCTGACCGCCGCACGGTTCGTCGCCGACCCGTACGGCCCCGCCGGAAGCCGGATGTACCGCACCGGAGACCTCGTCCGGCGGGACACCGACGGTCTGCTCACCCATGTCGGGCGTGCCGACGACCAGGTCAAGGTGAACGGATTCCGCATCGAGCCGGGCGAGATCGAGGCCGCGCTCACCGCTCTCGACGGCGTCGCCACTGCCTGCGTCCTGGTCCGTGAGGACCGGCCCGGCGAACGGCGTCTGGTCGCCTACACCGTCCCCGACCCGCACGACGGTGCCCCGACGCCGACGGAGCGCGAACTGCGCGCCCGCCTCGCCGGGACCCTGCCGCCGTACATGGTGCCCGCCGTATTCGTGCCCCTCGACGCGCTGCCCCTGCTGCCCAGCGGCAAGACTGACCGACGGGCCCTGCCCGCCCCGGCCAGGCCCGCCGCCGCACGTCCGGGCGGCCGGCCGCGCACCGCGAGGGAACAGGTGCTCTGCGACGTGTTCGCCTCCGTCCTGCGCGCACCCGCCGTCCGCGCCGACGACGACTTCTTCGCCCTCGGCGGTGACAGCATCCTCTCCATCCAGCTCGTCAGCCGGGTCCGCGAGGCCGGCCTCCGGGTCACCCCCCGCGACGTCTTCGTCCACCGCACGCCCGAGGCCATCGCCGCCGCGGCCACCCCGCTCGACCGGGCGGCCGCGCTCGGCCCGGCCACCTCCGCGGCGGACGCGCGGGGGACCGGCACCATGCCGGCGACCCCGATCGTCGGCTGGTTCCTGGAGCGTCCCGGAATCACGGACGGCTACAACCAGTCCGGAGTGCTGCGCACACCGCTGGGAGCCGGCCCCGACACTCTGGCCGCAGCCCTCCAACTCGTCATCGACCACCACGACATGCTCCGGCTCCGGGTCACCCGGGCGGCCGACGGCGAGCCCGTCCTCGAAGCGCTGCCCACCGGCTCCGTCACCGCCCGCGACCGGCTCACCCGGATCGACATCGCGGGCCTCGACACCGACGCGGTCCGGGCGGCCGTCACCGAAGCGGGCGAGGAGGCCCGCGGACGGCTCAGCCCCTCGGACGGAAACGTCGTGGAAGCCGTCTGGTGCGATGCCGGACCCCGGGCGCGGGGGCGGCTGCTCCTCGTCGTCCACCACCTGGCCGTCGACGCGGTCTCCTGGCGCATCCTCGCCGTCGACCTGGCCACCGCCTGGCGGATCGTCACCGCAGGCGCCGGACCGGGCGCACTGCTCCCCGCCCCCACCACCTCCTACCGGCACTGGGCGCACCTCCTCGCCTCCCAGGCGCACGACCCCGCCCGCGAGGCGGAACTCCCGCTCTGGGAAGCGGTGTCGAGCACCCCCGATCCACGACTGGGACACCGCCCCCTCGACCCCGGGCGGGACACCGCCGGCCGGACCCGCACCCTCGTCACCCGGCTGCCCGCCGACTGGACGCGGCCCCTCCTCACCACCGTCCCCACCGCCTTCCACGCCGGAGTGGACGACGTGCTGCTCACCGGCCTCGCCCTCGCGGTGAGCGCCTGGCGAGCGGAACGGTCCCTCGACCGCGCGGACGGCACGGACGGCACGGACGGCACGGACGGTCCCGGCGGGGCCGGCGGGGCCGGCGGGGCCGGCGTACTCGTCGACCTGGAGGGCCACGGCCGGGAGCAGATCGACGAGAGCCTCGACCTCTCCCGTACCGTCGGCTGGTTCACCAGCCTGTACCCGGTCCGCCTCGACCCCGGACCTCTCGACCCCCGCGCCCCCGGACGCTTCGACGCCGCCCTGGCCGAACGGGCCCTCAAGCGCGTCAAGGAACAACTGCGGACCGTCCCCGACCACGGTGTCGGCTACGGGATGCTGCGTCGGCTCAACGCGACGACCCGCCCCCGGCTGGCCGCCGCGCACGACCCCCAGATGGGCTTCAACTACCTCGGCCGGTACACGGGTTCGTCCGGTACGGCCGACTCGGGCGGGAGCGCCGACTGGGAGGTGCTGCTCGACGGCGGCGGCCCCCGGCCCCAGGACCCCGGCATGCCCGTCCACCATGTGCTCGACATCAACGCGCACACCGAGGACGGGCCGGACGGCCCGAGCCTGGTGACCCGCTGGACCTGGCCCGCCGAACTCCTCCCGGAAGAGGACGTGGAAGCCCTGGCCGAGGCCTTCGGCCGAGCCCTGCGCGTGCTCGCCGAACACGCCGAACGGCCCGAGGCGGGCGGCTGGACGCCGTCCGACCTCCCCCTGGTCTCCCTGAACCAGGCCCAGATCGACCGACTGCAGAACAAGTGGGGTGGACGCAAGTGACCGGGTTCCAGTTGGAGGACGTACTGCCGCTGACGCCGTTGCAGGCAGGCATGCTCTTCCACGCGCTGTACGACTCCACCGCCGTGGACGTCTACACCGCGCAGTTCGTCTTCGACCTCGAAGGCTCCCCCGACGTCCCCGCACTGCACGCCGCCGTCGGCGGCCTGCTGCGGCGGCACGCCAACCTGCGGGTCGGCTTCCTCCACGAGGACCTGGACGAGCCCGTGCAGGCCGTCGCCGCCGAGGTGCCGGTACCGCTGGAGGAGCTGGACCTGACCGGCCCGGACGGCCCCGCGGCGACACAGGAGCGCCTCGCCGCGTTCCTCGCCGCCGACCGCACCCGGCGTTTCGACCTCGGCACCCCGCCCCTGATGCGCTTCACGCTGGTCCGTACCGCGCCCCGCCGCCACCGGCTCGTCATGACGTCCCACCACATCCTGCTGGACGGCTGGTCGATGCCGGTGCTCGTACGGGAGCTGTTCGAGCTGTACGCGACCGGGGGCGACGACTCCGCCCTGCCGCGCGTCGCCCCGTACCGCACCTATCTCGCGTGGCTGGCCCAGCAGGACCGTGCGGAGGCGCTGGACACCTGGCGCACCGCGCTGGCCGGGATCGAGGCGCCGACCCTGCTCGCCGGACGCGCCGGTGGAGCCCGGCCGGCCTCCGGGGGATCGCCGGTTTCCGGGGAACTGGCTGCCACCGGGGAACTGCCTGCCTCCGGGGAACTGCCTGCCTCCGGGGAGCTGCCCGCGACGCTCGTGCTCGACCTGGACGAAGCGACCACCCGGCGGCTGCGCGAGACCGCCCGAGCCCACCGGCTCACCCTCAACACCCTGGTACAGGGCGCCTGGGGGCTGCTCCTCGCCCGGCTCACCGGACGCCAGGACATCGTGTTCGGTACCACCGTCTCCGGCCGTCCGCCCGAGATCCCCGGCGTGGAGTCGATGGTCGGGCTGTTCATCAACACCGTGCCGGTCCGACTGCGGCCGGCGGCAGACGACACCCTCGCCACGCTCCTGACCCGGCTCCAGGACGAGCAAGGGCGCCTCCTCGGCGCCCAGTTCGTGGGGCTGACCGAGCTGCGCGAGATGACCGGCCTGGACGAACTCTTCGACACCCTCACGGTGTTCGAGAACTATCCGCTGGACGCCGAGGCCCTGCGCACCGCCCAGCAGGGGCTGACCGGACTCGCCGTCACCGGCTTCAGCGGCACGGATGCCGCCCACTACCCGCTCACCCTCACCATCGCCCCCGGCGACACCCTGCGGATCACCTTCGGCCACCGGGCCGCCGTCCTCGGCCGCGACGAGGTGGCCCGCACCGCGACCCGCATGCGCCGCCTGCTGACCGCGATGGCGCAGGGGCTCGATCTGCGCGCCGACGCCGTACCCGTCCTGCTGGACGGTGAACGGGAGGCGCTGCTGGCTCTGGGGCGGGGGGCCGAACTCCCGCCCGGTACAACGGAGACGGGCGTCGCGGACGTGGTGGCGCGGATCGCCGCCCGGCAGCCGGAGAGCATCGCCGTCACCGGCGCGGGCGAGGAGCTGACGTACGGCCGGCTCCTGGGCCTGGCGGACGAACTCGCCCGGGCACTCACGGGCCTCGGAACGGGCGCGGAGTCCGGCATCGGGATCCTCATGGGCCGCTCGACCGCCGTGGTCACCGCCTCACTCGCGGCTCTGCGCGCGGGTGCCGCCTACGTGCCCCTCGACCCGCGCTGGCCCGCCGAACGCCTCGTCCGCGTCGCGGAAGTGGCGGGCCCGCGCGTGCTCATCGTCGACGAGGCCAACCGTGCACACCCGATGCTGGAGCAACTGCCCGGCCATATGGCGGTGGTGACCGTCGACGCCGCGGGCCGGCTGCTGCACGGCGGGCCGGCCACCCCCGGCACCCTCCCGCCCGGCGGGGACAGTGCCCGCCTCGCCTACGTGATGTTCACCTCCGGCTCCACCGGACTGCCCAAGGGCGTCGGCGTCACCCACGCCGACATCACCTCCCTCGCCGCCGACCGGACCTGGGGCGGAGGGGTCGCCGATGCCGTCCTCCTGCACTCGGCGTACGCCTTCGACGCCTCCACCTTCGAGATCTGGGTCCCCCTCCTCAACGGCGGCCGCATCGTCCTCGCCCCCGAGGGGACCCTCCAGCCCGCCGCGATCCGCGACCTCGTCGCACGCCACCAGGTGACGGCCGCCTTCCTGACCACCGCCCTCTTCAACGTCGTCGCGGAGACCGACCCCGGCGCCCTCGGCCTGCTCCGACTGGCCGCCGCCGGCGGCGAGGCCGCCGCGCCCGGCGTCCTCCAGCGGCTGGCCGCGGCCCACCCCGGCACCGCCGTCCTCAACGTCTACGGGCCCACCGAGACCACCACCTTCGCCACCCTCCACCGCGTCCGCCCCGGCGACGCCCCGGGCCAAGTCCCCCCGATCGGCCGGCCGCTCGACGGCATGCGCGCCCACGTCCTCGACGCGGCCCTGTGTCCTGTACCGGCGGGCGCCGAGGGGGAGTTGTACCTCGCGGGTCCGGGCGTCGCACGCGGCTACCTCGGCCGCCCCGGGCTCACCGCCACGCGTTTCGTCGCCGACCCCTTCGCCGGGGGCGGAGCGCGCATGTACCGCACCGGCGACCTCGTGCGCCGGGACCAGGACGGTGCGCTGCACCACCTGGCACGGGTGGACCAGCAGATCAAGCTGCGCGGCCACCGCATCGAACCCGCCGAGATCGAGGCGGTACTCCGCACCGATCCGTCCGTACGAGCCGCCTGCGTACTGGTCCGCGAGGACCTGCCCGGCGACCGCACCCTCACCGCCTACGTCGTCCCCGCACCCGGCCGCACCCCGGACCCCGGCCTGCTGGCGGCGCACGTCGGCCGCCACCTGCCCGCGTACATGGTGCCGGCCGCCATCCAGCCCCTCGACGCCCTCCCGCTCACCCCCAACGGCAAGCTCGACCGCCAGGCCCTGCCGGCGCCCGCCCGGCGGCCCGGACCGGCCGGAAGGGCGCCGCGCGGCGCCCACGAGGAGATACTCGCCGGACTCTTCGCCGACGTGCTGGGCGTGGACCGCGTCGGCGCCGACGACAACTTCTTCGCGCTGGGCGGTCATTCACTGCTCGCCACCCGCCTGGTGGGCCGGGTCCGCACCGCCCTGGAGACCGAGGCGGACATCCGCACCCTCTTCGAGAACCCCACCGTCGCCACGCTCGCCGAAGCCCTGGAGCAGGCCCGCCGGCCCGCCCGCCCCGCCCTCGTCCCGCAGGAACGCCCGGCCGTCCTCCCGCTCTCCTACGCCCAGCAGCGCCTGTGGTTCCTGCACCGGCTGGAAGGCCCCTCCGCCACCTACAACATTCCCTTCGCCGTACGCCTCGACGGGCCGCTCGACACCGGGGCGCTGCGTGGGGCGCTGCACGACGTCGTCATCCGGCACGCCTCCCTGCGCACCGTCTTCCCCGAGCGCGACGGCGGGCCGTGCCAGCACATCACCGACCCCGAGGACGTGCGCCTCCCGCTCCTCGTCGAAACCGTCGACGAGGAGAAGCTCGCCGATCGCGTCCGGGCCGCTGCGGCCGAACCAATCGACATCGAACACCGGCTGCCGGTCCGCGCCACCCTGCTGCGTCTGGTGCCGCTCGTCGAGGGGCGGACCCCGGCCGACGACGCACACGTCCTGGTCCTGGTGATCCACCACATCGCGGCCGACGGATCGTCCCTGGCACCCTTCACCCGCGACCTCGCCACCGCCTACCGCGCGCGCCTGCGCGCCGAGGCACCCGCCTGGGCGGAACTCCGGCTGGACTACGCGGACCACGCCCTCTGGCAGCGCCGCCTGCTCGGCGGCGCGCAGGACGGACCGGACAGCCTGCTGCACCGCCAACTCGCCCACTGGGAAACCGCGTTGGCAGGCCTGCCGGAGATCGTCGAGCTGCCCTGGGACCGGCCGCGCCCGCCCGTCTCCCTGCACACCGGCGCCACCCACTCCTTCACCCTCGGTCACGCCACCGCACGACGGATCACCGACCTCGCCCGCACCACCGGCAGCACCGTCTTCATGGTGCTCCAGGCGGCCCTGTCGCTCGTGCTCTCCCGCCACGGCGCCGGGGACGACATCCCGCTCGGCACAGCCGTCGCCGGCCGGACCGACGAGGCGGCCACCGACCTCGTCGGCTTCTTCGTCAACACGCTGGTGCTCCGCGCCGACCTCTCGGGCGACCCGACGTTCCGCGAACTCCTCGCACGGGTCAAGGAGTTCGACCTCTCCGCGCACGCGAACCAGGACGTGCCCTTCGAACGGCTGGTCGAACTGCTCAACCCCGCCCGTTCGCAGAACCACCACCCGCTCTTCCAGACCATGCTCGTCCTCCAGAACCACACCCCCGCCGCCCCCGTCGAACTGCCCGGACTCGCCGTCACGGCCCTGCCCGTCGAGACGGCCGTGAGCAAGTTCGACCTCTCCTTCACCTTCTCCGAGACCCACGACGGCAGCGGGGCGCCCGAGGGCATGGAGGCCACCGTCGACTACGCCACCGAACTCTTCGACGCGGCGACCGTGCGCGCCCTCGCGGAACGGCTCGTCCTGCTGCTCGACGCGGTCACCACCGACCCGGACCGCCCGCTCCACACGTACGAGGTACTCGAACCCGCCGAGCGCCGCCGCATCCAGACATGGGGCACCGGTCCCGCGGACGACCTGCGCGGCTCCACCGTCCCCTCGCTCTTCGAGGAGTGGGTCCGGCGCACCCCGGACGCGCCCGCCGTCCGCGACGCCCGTACCACCCTGACGTACGCCGCTCTCGACGCCCGCGCCGACGCGCTCGCGCACCGGCTCGCCGCCCTCGGTATCGGTCCGGAGGACCGGGTGGCGGTCGCGCTGCCGCGCACCCACGACCTCGTCGTCACCCTCCTCGGCGTCCTCAAGGCCGGGGCGGCGTACGTACCGCTCGACCCCGACTACCCCGCCGACCGCCTCTCCTACATGCTGGAGGACGCCCGTCCGCGCCTCCTCCTGACCACCCCCGAGATCCACCACCGGCTCCCCGTGACGCCGGTGCCCCACCTGTACGCCGCGGACGCGGGCGACCCCGGCGCCCGCGCCACTCCGGCCCGGCGCCCGCTCCCGGAGCACCCCGCGTACGTCATCTACACCTCCGGCTCCACCGGCCGGCCCAAGGGGGTCGTCGTCACCCACCGGGGTGTCGGCGCCATGGCCGGGACCCAGCGGGAACGGCTGCGCGTCACCCCCGGCAGCAGGGTGCTGCACATGGCGTCCGTCAGCTTCGACGCCGCGTTCTGGGAACTCTGCATGGCGCTGCTCTCCGGAGCCTGCCTGGAGATCGACGAACGCGACGCCCTGCTGCCCGGCCCCACCCTCGCCGCCACCGTCCGCGAGCGCGGCGCCACCCACCTCACGCTTCCGCCCGCCGCGCTCGCGGTGATGCCGGCCGGTTCGCTGCCCACCGGGACCACCGTGGTGCTCGCCGGCGAGGCGTGCACCCCGGCCCTGGTACGGGAATGGGCGTCCGGCCGTTTCCTCGTCAACGCCTACGGGCCCACCGAGACCACCGTCTGCGCGACCATGAGCGCCGCCCAGCACGCGGACGGACCACTCGCCCCCGACCGTACGGTGCCCATCGGCGTACCCGTCGACGGCACCCGCGTCCACGTCCTGGACGACCGGCTCGCACCCGTGCCGCCCGGCGTCGTCGGCGAACTGTACGTCTCCGGAGCGGGAGTCGCCCGCGGCTACCACGGGCGGCCCGGCCTGACCGCGAGCCGCTTCGTGGCGGACCCCGCCGACCGCACCGGCGGGCGGATGTACCGGACCGGCGACCTGGTCCGCTGGGCCACGGACGCCGGACCCGGTGAACCCGGCCACCTCGTCTACGTCTCCCGCGTCGACGACCAGGTCAAGCTTCGCGGCTTCCGCATCGAGCTCGGCGAGATCGAGGCCCTGCTCACCGCCCTGCCCGGCGTCTCGGCGGCCTGCGCCGTCGTCCGTGAGGACCGGCCCGGCGACCGGCGCCTCGTCGCGTACACCGTGCCCGCCGACGGCGCGGCCGGGCCGGACGCGTCCGAGCTGCGTGCCCACCTCGCCGCCGCCCTGCCCGACCACATGGTCCCCGCCGCCTTCGTACGCCTCGACGGGCTGCCCCTCACCCCCAACGGCAAGACCGACCGACGGGCCCTGCCCCTGCCCGACAGGGCCGCGCCGACCGGCGGACGCGCCCCGCGCACGGACCGCGAGAAGGCTCTCTGCGAGGTGTTCGCGGAGACACTCGGCATGGACGAAGTCGGAGTCACCGACGACTTCTTCGCGCTCGGCGGCCACTCGCTGCTCGCGGTGACCCTCGCCCAGCGGATCGAGGAACGCTGCGGCCGGCGCCCCACCCTGCGCGCCCTGTTCGCCGCACCCACGGCCGAGGGCATGGACCGCCTCCTGGGAGGCACCGCACGCGAGGAGAGCCGGTCGGACGACACCACCGCAGTGGACCTCGCCGCCGAAGTCCGCCTCGCCCCGGACATCACCGCCACCGGCCACGGGGCCCGGGTGCCGGCACCGGCCCGCCACCCGGCCCGCCCCGCCGCACGCCCCCTGCTCACCGGCGCCTCCGGCTTCCTGGGCGCCTTCCTCCTGCGCGACCTCATCGAGTCCACCGGCGGTCCGGTCGACTGCCTGGTACGCGCCGCCGACGCACGGGGGGCAGCGGACCGGCTGCGCGCCAACCTGGAGCACTACGGCCTCTGGCACCCCCGGTACGCCGAGCTGATCCACCCGGTCCCCGGCGACCTCGCCGCCCCCGGCCTCGGCCTGGCGCCCGAGGACCGGGCCGCCCTGGTGCGCCGCCTGGGCCCCGTCCTGCACAACGGCGCACACGTCAACTTCGCTGCCCCGTACGGAGACCTGCGCGCCGCCAACGTCGCCGGCACCGAGGAACTGCTGCGCCTGCTCGCCGACTCCGCCTCACCGGGGATGCACTACGTCTCGACCACCGGCGTCTACGCCCCCGCTTCCGGTCCGGCCCCCATCACCCTCACGGAGACGAGCCCGACCGGCCCGGCCACGCGGCTGCCGGACGGCTACGCGCAGAGCAAGTGGGTCGCCGAAGGACTCGTGGGCCTGGCCCGGGAACGCGGGCTCGTGGTGAGCGTCCACCGCCCCGGCCGCATCAGCGGGGACACCACCACCGGCGCCTGCCAGAACCGTGATCTGCTCTGGCAGCTGATCAAGGGATGCCTGCAGGCCGGCGCGGTACCCGACCTGCCGCACGGTTCGACCGGCTGGGTGCCGGTGGACCACGTCAGCGCCGCGGTGGTGGCGCTCGCCCTCCGCGGGCGCCCGGGCAACGCGACGTACCACCACACCCACCCGGACGCGCCCGGTCTGGACCGCGTCTTCGAGGCGGCCGGCCGCCTCGGCCACGAGGTGCGCACCGTCCCCGCCGACCAGTGGCAGTCCCGCATCGCGGCCCAGCCCGGCAACGCCGCGCAGCTGTTCCTCGGCGAAGGGGAGAGTGCGGAGGGCGGCGCGACCGACCACCGCCGCTTCGACTCGGGCCGGACCATCGAGGCGGTGGCCGCCCTCGGCGTCCACCTGCCGCCCCTCACCGACGACGTGGTGACCCGCTACCTGACGTACTTCCAGGGCACAGGGTTCCTGCCGGCGCCACGGAGGGAGACGGCCACACCGTGACGGCGCCCGGGTGCGGGGGTCGCGCGCGATGCCACCCCCGCACCCCCGCGCCCCCGCGCCCGGGGCCAGCCGTACCGCACCCGGCGCGGGACGTCCCCGCGAAGTCTCCGCCCCACGCCTCTCCCTCGGGCAGCTCAGCCGTTGGAGACGCGCACCACTCCGGTGATGGTCCCCTGGTAGACCACGCCACCGGGGGCGATGGAACCCACCATCTGCAGGCTGTCGAAGAGCGAACCCGTGCCGACGGACTTGGTGCGGACCGTCTTGCCGGTCTCCGGGTCGATCTCCGCGTACGCGAAGTTGTCCAGGATGGACGTGCTGTTGGTGCCCGGGATGAGCGGACTGCGGACGATGGTGTGGAGGAGGCCGTCGGCCGTGGACAGACGGGGCACGGCCGAGGAGCGGGTGTCGGTGTCCCACTTCAGATCGCAGCCGGAGCCGTCCGCGCGCACGTCGACCCGGCTGAAGCCGCCCGTGAAGTCGGCCGAGGCGGGGACGCTGGTGCCGGCGTTCTCCGGGAGGGCGGGGTAGGGGTAGCCGTACGTGCTGGCGACGAAGACCGAGTTGCCCACGGCGACCGGGGAGTTCTCGCTGCCGCTGCCGGACTTGAGCACCGGGACCGAGCAGACCCGGGCGCCGGTGTCGGTCCGGTACACGAGGAGATTCTCGGTAGGGGAGGCGTTGTCCACGATGGTGACGTAGTCGGTGCCGGTGCGCGGCCCGAAGAAGGTCGGGGTCGAGCCGGTGCCCCAGCTCAGCTGACCGGGCTTGCGGGCGGGTCCGCGGTCGTAGGGCTGCCGCCAGGTGATGGTGGGCGTGCCGTCCTCGGTGGCCGTCAGCAGATACGTGGCGTGGCTGGTGGCGATCGCCGTGCCGCCAGGCGCCGTTGAGATCGAGTTGTCGACGCGCTCCCCGGCGGGCAGAGCCAGTGAGCGGACGGTGCCGGTGCGCTCGTCGGCCGTACCGACCACACCGCCGCCGGTGGCGAACCAGACCCGGCCCCGCCAGTCCGGCGAGACGCCGGTGACAGCGTCGCCCTCCGGGACGGCTCCCGTCAGCGAGAGGGAGCTCGCGACGTACAGTTCCCAGCCTCCCGACGCGGTGCGGCGGTGGCCGATGCGGAGCAGGTCGCGGTTGCCGTCGACCGCGACCAGTCGGTCCTGGTCGTCGAGGTAGGCGTACACCCCACCCAGCAGTGAGCCCTTGGCGATGGTGAGCTTCGTCAGGGACTCCCCGGTCACGGGGTCGAGCAGATGAACCGTGGGTACCTGGCCGAAGATCGGTGTGCACAGGGCCACGGGGTAGCCGTCCGAGCCGACCAGGATCGTGGGGCAGGCGGACTGGAGTGCGACGCGCTTCGAAGTCAGCGGACCCGTACCCGGCCCGGGGAGCGGAGTGGCGTCGGACGAGCCGGTGTCGCCGTGCATGGTCGCGGTGCCCTGGGGGCCGCTGTACGGGTTGTGCGGCGGCAACGGGCCGAACCCCGACGTCGCCTGGGCCGGGAACGCGGCCGCCAGGGTGAACAGGGCGGCGCTCAGCACGGCGGCGCGCGGGGACAAGGACGGACGACGAGACACGGGTGAGTCCATTCGGCTGGGGACGGCAGAGGCGGCCGTGCTGGACGGAGGACGGCCGGATGCAGCCGGGATCCGCGGCACAAGGCTGGGGGACAGGCCGGATCGAGGAGCAGGACCGCAGGCACGTGAGCCCGGCACGAGCCGGGTGAGAGGTTCCACGTGGTCGTGCGGAGGGAGCCGGAGCCGGTCCCCGCGTCGGACGGTGCGCGACGGGTGGTCGCTACTGCCCCAGGAGGACCGGTGACCGCGCGGCGGACCTGCGGAGACGACCGGGAGCGGCACGAGGGAGCGCCGGACGGCGGCTGCTCCGGGCGCGCCGGACGGGCAGTGTCAGCGACAGAGCGCGCTGGACTGCCTGCACTGGTCCACGTGGCGACGGGCCACGAGCAGGGCGGGCGTGTACCCGAGTTCCCCGAACGTTGTCATGGTCATGGACCCTGGCAGTCGGCGACGCCGCGGGCAATGGGCAGTCCGCATGCTGGGACGGCGGGGCTGTTCCATGCCGGTGCCCGGCAGGGGCGGGTACCCCTGCCGGGCACCGGACCGGCCGGGTCAGACGACGGTGCAGGCCGTCCCGCTCAAGTCGAAGGAGGCCGGCGAGGTGTTCGTGGCCCCCCGGGTGCCGAGGAAGCCGAGGGTGACCGAAGAGCCGGCTGCGATGGCGGAGGTGTACGAGGCCGGGGCCACGCTCACCGCGCTTCCGCTCTGGGTGGCGGTCCCGCCCCACATGCTGCTGACGGTCTGGCCGTTGGCGAAGGAGAAGCCGAGCTTCCAGCCGCTGATGGCGGCGGTGCCGGTGTTGCGGAGGGTGATCTCGCCCTGGAACCCGCTCTGCCAGTCGCCGACCACGCGGTAGGCGACGGAGCAGCCTGCCCCCGGCGTGCCGCCGCCGGTGGCGGTGGTCAGGCTCACTGCGGCCGAGCGGGTCGAACGGTTGCCGGCCGCGTCGCGCGCGTACACGGCGAAGGAGTAGGCGGTGCCCGCGGTGAGGGAGTTGACCGTGACACCAGTGGTGGTGGTCGCGGCGACCGAGGTCTCGGTGGTGCCGCTGACGCGTACGACGTCGTACCCCGTCACGCCCACGTCGTCCGTCGCGGCGGACCAGTTGAGTGTGGCCGAGGTGGCGGTCACCGCCGAGGCGGTCGGGGTGCCGGGAGCGGTCGGGGCCTTGGTGTCGGCCGTCGACCCACCGAAGACGGTGGCTTCCTTCGAGGTCTGCGCGATGCCGTTGGCACCGTGGAAGATGCGCTCGCCCCAGGGGCTGAGCCGGGCCGGGTCGAAGTCGATGACCAGGTCCAGGACCGGGTCCGTGTTGCCGCTCCAGGACCAGGCCAGGTATCCGAGCTTCAGCTGCTCGGCGGTGGCCATCATGGTGTCCTCGTCCGGGTCCCCGTACTGGTCCGCCGGCCCGCCGAATTCGCCTATGAGGATGGGCAGTTTGGCGTCCACGAAGGCGTGCAGGTAGTCGGTGACGGACTGGGCGGTGTTGTAGACGCTGTACATGTGGATCGAGAAGATCAGGTTGCCGGTGGTGTCGGCGTCGTACACCGACTGGGCGTTGGCGCGCATGACGCCCTGCCAGTCCTGGCCCCAGTTGGGGGCGTCCACCATGATCGTGTGCTGGAAGCCGGCGCTCCGCAGCTTCTTCACGGCGCTGATGGTGGGCGCGGTCCACCCGGAGGGGTTGGTGTTGCCCCAGGGCTCGTTGCCGATGTTGATGATGATGTAGCTCTCTTGACCGGCCAGCACGTCCTTCAGGCTGATCCAGTAGTCGGCCGCGTGGTCGAGGGTCCCCGCGGCGGAGTCCTCACCGTAACCGGTGGTGTCGTGCACCTCCAGGACGCAGATGAGCCGGTTGGCCTTGCACTGGGTGATGATCCCGGCGACCTCGGCGGGGCTGTTCTTCGTCCACCGGTAACCGTCGGAGAGCACCACGCGGACGGTGTTGGCGCCCGTCGCCTTGATGTCGGCCAGCGACTGGGTCTCGCCCGGGTACCACGTGTGCGCGTGGTTGACCCCGCGCATCACGAAGTCCTTGCCGTTCCCTTCGAGGAGGCGGCCGTTGCTGATGTGGAGCCCGGTGGTGGCGGCTTCCGTCGAGCGGGTCTGTGCCAGAGCGGTCGCCGGGGCCAGGGCGCCGACGAGGATGATCCCGAGGAGA
Source organism: Streptomyces sp. NPDC005576 (assembly GCF_042871745.1). NCBI lineage: Bacteria > Bacillati > Actinomycetota > Actinomycetes > Kitasatosporales > Streptomycetaceae > Streptomyces > Streptomyces sp. NPDC005576. The sequence continues at coordinate 109,307 of NZ_JBIAJC010000016.1, forward strand.
GCGGTCAGCACTCTCCTCAGGAGCGGGGCGGGGTGCGTTCGTGCCGTGTTTCTCGCTGTTCTCACTGCGGCTCCAGAGGGTGGACGCGTCGAGCAGGGGGCGATATGGGAGCGCTCCCATAGGTGGGAGCGCTCCCATGAAGCCATTCTGTCGGGGTCACGTCAAGACATCGCGCAGCGCCGAGAGGATCTGCCCTACGATCCAGGGCGCGCCGCCCGGAGTCGGGGGCGGCCGCCGGGACTCGCCGGAGCGGTGTCCGGGCGGTACGGCTCACCGGGCGGGCACGGCCGACGGCGTCCGGCCCGCGGCCGTCGCCTCCCCCGCCGGCCGCCCTGCGGTCGCACGCACCGGCCACCGCTCCTCAGGGGCAGGGGACGGGCATTGCCGGTCGCGGCACCAGCCCGACCAGCAGGGAACGGACGGCCTCCACCGCGTGCATTACCATCGCGGGGTCGGCGCCCGGCCGGGCGTGCGCGCTCATCCGGATCGCGGGTGCCTGCGGCAGGCCGGCGTACTCGACCAGGCCGTCCGGGCCCCGGCCCGCGGTCGCCAGCAGGGCCACCCCGAGGCCGGCGCGCGCGGCCTCCAGTACTCCTGCCAGGTAGCCCGCGTCGCAGACCACCGAGGCGGCGATGCCGTGCGCGGAGAGTACGTCCAGCGCCCTGCGGCGGATCGCGCACGGCGCCGCCACCGCCACCAGCGGGAGGGGCGCCGGGTCCGGGGGCGGCGACCATCCCGGTGCGGCGTACCAGGTCAGGGGCATCCCGCCGACCTGCATGCCCTCCGTGGAGGCCGCCTCGGTCACGTACACCGCCAGGTCCACCGATCTGCGGTCCACGGCCTCCACGAGTCGTGCGGAGCGATCGATGCGGAACCGGACCCGGCAGTGCGGGAGCGTCCCGTGCACGGCCTCGGTGATCCGGGGGAGGATCTGGTCGGCTCCGTGCTCGGTGGAGCCGATGACGATGGTGGCGGGCTCGGAGCCGAGCAGCCTGCGTGCGGCCTCGTCGTGGACGCCGAGTATCCGGCGCGCCTCTTCGAGGAGAAGGCCCCCGGCCTCGGTGAACCGGGTTGCCCGGCCCGCTCGTTCGACCACCGGGCTGCCCAACGCCCGCTCCAGGCGTCGGACATGCTGACTGACCGCCGACTGACTGAGCATCAGGGATTCAGCGGCCCGGTGGAATCCGCCGCGGTCCGCGACGGCGACGAGACTGCGCAGAGCGACAATGTCGAAAACTGGACCCATGCGGGAACGCTAGCATCAATCAATAAGCATTCACGATCACTTGTGATCGTTCTTCCTTGTTGTAGGTACCCGGTGGGTTCGCCATCCTGGCCGCATGTCGCACACCACGGCCGCCCCGTGAACACCGCCGCCCCATCCGTCGAACAAGCAGCGGCGGGGGCCCGGTTGCTCGGTCTGCTCGCCCGGGACCTGCCCCCCGACCGGCTCACCAGTGATCCCCTCCGCACGGCGCCGTACGCCACGGACCGCTCCGGGGCCCCCTCTCCCGGCGAACCGCTCGCCGTCGTGCACGCCCTGCGCACCGACGACGTGTCCACGGTCCTGCGCCACGCGGACGCGCTGGGTGTCCCGGTCGTGCCGCGCGGCGCGGGTACGGGACTCTCCGGAGGGGCGACGGCCGGTGAGGGCAGCCTGGTTCTCGACCTGTCCCGGATGAACCGGATCGTCGAACTCGCCCCGGAGGATCAACTCGCCGTCGTGGAACCGGGCGTCGTCACCGCCGACCTCGACCGGGCCGCCGCCGCCCACGGACTGCGGTACGCCCCGGACCCGGCGAGCGCGGCCCTCTCCACGATCGGCGGGAACATCGCGACCAACGCCGGCGGCCTGCGCTGCGCCAAGTACGGGGTCACCCGGGACAGCGTGCTGGGCCTGGAAGCCGTACTCGCGGACGGGACGGTCGTACGGACCGGCCGGCGCACGGTCAAGGGAGTCGCCGGATACGACCTGACGGCCCTGCTGACCGGCTCCGAGGGCACCCTCGCCGTCATCACGGGAGCCACCGTGCGGCTGCGGCCGATACCCGTCGCGACCGCCACCCTGGCAGCCTGGTTCGACACCTTCGCTGCCGCGGCCGACGCCGCCACCGCGATCACCGCGGCCGGCATCGAGCCCGCGACGGCCGAACTGCTGGACGGACCGGTGCTCGACGCGATCGACGCGGCCGAGGGCACCTCGCTGCGCGGCCGGGGTGCGGCTCTCCTCATCGTCCAGTGCGACGGCGCCGGCGCGCGGGCCGAGGCCGAGCGGGTCGTGGCCGTCCTGAGTGGGCGCGCCGCCTCGCTCGCCGTCGCCGCCGACGACACCGAGGCGGACGCCCTGCTCGCGGCGCGCAGGCTCGCCCTGCCCGCGCTCGAACGCCGGGGGCGCCCGCTGATCGAGGACATCGCCGTACCCCGCTCGCGGCTCGCCGAGGCGGTACGGGGCATCGCGGACATCTCCACCCGGCGCGGGGTGCCGGTCTTCACCCTGGCCCACGCGGCCGACGGCAACCTGCACCCCATCATCGTGGTCGACGCGGCCCTCACCGAACTCCCCGAGGCGGTCTGGGAAGCGGCCGGCGACATCTTCGCCCTCGCGCTCCGGCTGGGTGGCACCCTCACCGGCGAACACGGCGTCGGAACACTGAAACGGCAGTGGATCGCGGAGGAGTTGGGCGCCGAGAACCACGCACTGCAACGGCGCATCAAGGCCGCCTTCGATCCGCGCGGCATCCTGAACCCGGGGAAGGCCGTGTGAGCGGAACGCCCCGCCCGGCCGAGAGCCGGGGCCGAGAGGGCCGTGAGGGAGGGCAGTACCGTCCCCGCGGGACGGCACCGGTCCGCCGGCACCGTTTGACCTTGACACGGTGACAAGGTCTTCACTGCTCCCCGAGGAGGTGGTCCCGATGACCATGACGAGACAGGGCGCGGACGCGACACGAGCGCTCCAGGCGCTGGAGGACAGCGATCCCACCGTGCGACTGCGGGCGGCTCTGGCGGTCGGAACGACGCCCGACCCGTGCTTCGTCGACAAGCTCGTCGAGCGGTGCGCGATCGAGCCGGAGTTCTTCGTCCGCGACATGCTGACGTGGGCGCTCGTCCGCCACCCGGTGGACCTGGCACTCCCCGTGCTGCTCAAGGAGGTCCGCTCGGAGCGCGCGCAGGCACGGAGCCAGGCACTGCACACGCTGTCCAAGATCGGTGACCGGCAGGCCTGGCCGACGATCACACCCGCACTCCTGTCGGACGCCGACGACGAGGTGGCGAAGAGTGCGTGGCGGGCAGCGGTCCTGCTCGTACCGGAAGGCGAGGAACCCGCGCTGGCGGCAGTACTGGCGGGCCAACTGGGACGCGGTGGGCGTACGACCTGGCTGAGTCTCAGCCAGGCACTGGTCGCGCTGGGCGACGTGATCGTGCCCGCTCTCCGGACCGCGGCGGCGGCCGACCCGCGCGCGCGTGCCCACGCGCTCGCCACGGAGCAACTGCTGCGCGACCCGGACACCGGATTCGAGTCGGCGATCGAGGAGGCCAAGCGCGTCGTGGCCCTCTCCGGCGCCCCCGGCACGGACGATGAGAACCGTGCTGATCGGTGAGGTCTCGAGACGGTCCGGGGTCAGTGCCCGCATGCTCCGGCACTACGAATCGCTCGGCCTGGTGCGGCCCTCGGGCCGTACGGGCTCCGGTTACCGGGAGTACTCCGCACAGGACATCCGGCGGATCTTCCACATCGAGAGCCTGCGGTCGCTGGGTCTGTCGTTGCGGGAGATCGGCCGCGCGCTCGACGACCCCGGCTTCACCCCCGCGGCCCTCGTGGACGATCTCATCCGCCGGACGAACGAACGCATCGCGGCGGAGCACGAGTTGCTCACGCGGCTGCGCCGGATCGACGCCGCGGACCCGGCCGACTGGGAGGGCGTCCTCCACGTGGTGGCGCTCCTGCAGGCCTTGGGGTCGCAGAGCGCCGACGCCCGCCAGCGCGCGGCCCTCTCCTCGGTCGACAAGGTTCCGGTGCCGGTGGAGGTCCTGGTCGAGGCGGTCCTGAGCGAGACGGACCCTGTCGTCTCCGGGGCGCTGCGGTGGGCGCTGGCGCAGTCGGGCGACCGCGGCCGAGAACTGCTCGCGAAGGGGCTCGGTTCACCGGTGGCCGCGGTGCGGAAACGGGCCGTCCAGTCCCTCGCCGAACTGCCGGGTGCCGAGACGACCGCACACCTGCGCGAAGCCCTCAACGGTCCGGACGACGTGGTACGCCGGTACGCGGCTCTGGCGCTCGGCACACGGGGAGCGGCCGAAGCAGTCCCGACCCTCATCGACATGATCGAGGAGGGCGGCAACGACACCGACGCGGCGGACGCGCTGAGCGAGCTGGCCGCGGACACCGCGACGGCCGACCGGATCGCGACCGGGCTCGTCGACCGCCTCACCCGCGACACCACCGGAGCGCCCGCACGCGGACGACTGACCCAGGCGCTGGCGGGCATCCCGGGGACGACGGCGTCCCATGCCCTCGTGGAGCTGTCGCACGACGAGGACCGCGCCGTCTCGCTGACCGCCGTCTACCTGCTCCAACTGCGCGGAACCCGGTGACGGGTCTCCCCGGCCGTCCCGCTGTCAGGGCGCGGTGAAGAGCGTCGGGAAGCGGGGGCCGAGCCACGGTTTGCGCCCCCGGGCGAACACCTGGCCCCGGGCGATGGCCCGCCACGGGGAGCGCCGCCCGAGCGCGATGAGCAGGAAGGCGACGGGGTCGATGAGGAGGGTGCAGTCGGGCCGCTGCGGCAGCCCCTCGGTGACGACGACCGTGCCGCCGGTCAGGTCGACCCCGAACACTGGTCCGCCGCCCCGCAACCTGACGGCATAGCGGGCCGTGAGATCGGCAGTGGCGAGGGGGTCGGCGACACGCGACATGACGGAGAGCAGGAACGGCACGCACAGGCCCGCCCGCTCGCCGTCGATCATGTGGGGGCGGCGCAGCGCGCGCGCGAGGTCGTAGCCGTGGCCCAGCATGTGCGTCAGCAGATAGGACGCGAGTACGCCCCGGTCCATGGGGCCCAGGGGCGAAATCAGCGGCGGGTGGCCGACGGCAGCCCGGTCCACGGCGGCCCGGTCCGCGGCGGCCGTATCCATGGCGGCCAGGAACGCCTCCGCCTGCTCCGTGATCGCCGCCGCGAGCGGCTCCGCACGGCGTTCCTCGAACGCCGCGAGCGATTGCGCGTTGGCCGGTGCCAGACTCTGCGGCGTACCGTCGCCGTAAGGACGCTCCCGTCCGGCCGCCAGGTCCGCCATCAGCTCGTTGGCCAGTGCAAGATGGGCTGCCACCTCGCCGATCGTCCACTCCGAACCGGGTACGGCGGCCGTGGTGTCGGGGGCGCTCCGCAACAGTGTGGCGATGTTGTCGGCCGTCCCGCGTATCGCCTGCCGGAGCGCCTCGGGCACCGGCCCGCTCCTGTCCTGTCGCACCGTCGCTCGCACGCCGTCCGTTCTCGTCCCGGCCCCGCGCAGGTCGCGTGGGTTGCGCGGTACCCAACCAGATTCGGGGACGCGGGACAAGCCTTCGCGGTCGTTGCCTTCTCGGCGGCGCCTTCCGTGGGCCCGACTTCCCCCGGCCCGCCTCCCGTGGACGGGGTGCCGCCGAAAACGACTTCTGCCGACCGGGTGGCACGACCTGCGGCGACTCCCCGGCAGTGAGCCCCTGCCGGACGGCATCCGTATCGGTGCCGTCGATCCGAGCGGTTACCGCGACGCATGGAAGGCGGTCGTCGATGCGTACGCGGACGCAGACTTCACGGAGAGGTGGACGTTCGACAGCTTCGTCGCCGCGACCGACCCGACCTGCTGGCGGCCCGCGAGGCACGGGGGACGTACGGCAGGCGCCGCCCTCTGCTCCCTCAGCCGACGGGACCCCGTGGTGGGCGAAGTCGAAGAGCTGAGCGTCCGGGTGGAGTCGAGGCGTCCCTGCCTCGGACGGGCCCTGCTGCTGGACGGGTTGCGACGCCTCGCCGAACACGGCGCGGAGAGCGCCCGGTTGTACACCGGGACCGCCAACCCGCACCGGTCCTACGACCTCTACGGGAGTGTGGGGTTCCGGCGCCTGAACGAGTACGTCCCCTACCGCAAACCGATCCTCGGCCGATCCGCGTGCCACGGCCCGTGGCCGTGACCGGGGCAGGTCGCAGGCCCTCCCGTAGGGGGCACCGGAAATAGGGGTTGGTCCCCTTCCGTGCCAGTGGCACGGTGGACCGCATCCCAGGAACAGCCCGCCCCGCACCGGACCCGACGTCCGCGGCGGGGCGGAGCCGTCCCGCACCCGCCCGTGCTCCCGCGCACTTCCGAACCGGCGTGCGCCGAAGCCCACTTCGCAGGAGGTCCCATGACCGACCGCCGTACCGTCCTCATCACCGGCACGTCCTCCGGCATCGGCCTGGCCACCGCGGTCGCCGCCGCCACGGCCGGCTGGAACGTCGTCGCGACGCTCCGCGACACCGGCAGGGCCGGCGCCTTGCGAGCCGCCGCGGAGGCGGCCGGGGTCGCGGAGCGCGTGCGGGTCGCGCGCCTCGACGTGACGGACCCGGCATCCGTCGCCGAGGCCGTCGCCGGGGCGGTCACCGAGTACGGGCGACTCGACGCGGTGATCAACAATGCCGGGGTGGGGCAGCTCGGCACCGTCGAGCAGATCGGCGTGGAGCCGTTCCGCGCCGTGATGGAGGTGAACTTCTTCGGGGTCGTGGAGGTGACACTCGCGGCGCTTCCGCATCTGCGCGCGAGCGGCGGACGGGTCATCACCGTCAGCAGCCTCGGGGGAGTGATAGGCCAGCCGTTCAACGAGGCATACTGCGCAGCCAAGTTCGCCGTCGAAGGGTTCCTGGAGTCGCTCGCACCGGTCGCCGCGAGCACCGGCGTGCAGGTGTCCGTGGTCGAACCGGGTCCGGTGGCGAGCGAGTTCGTCGCCTCCCTCGGCCCGTCCGTACCGGGGCTGATCGAGGCCGCCGGACCGTACGAGGCCGCGTTCAAGGCGTACTTCGCGACGACGGAGGGCCTCTTCGACCAGGCCCAGAGTTCGGCCGGGGCGGCGGCCTCCGTGGTCGACGCCCTCACCGCCGAGCGGCCCGCGTTCCGCGTGCAGACCTCGGACCTCGCCCGGGACCTCGCCGGGATCAAGCTGGCCGATGTCGACGGCTCCGCCGTCCAGACGTTCACCACCCCCTGGCTGTCCTGACCTCCGTCACGGACCGCCCCCTACCGGGCCTCTCGGTCATGCCTCTCCGTTCACGGAAGGGCCACCACCTGGGCCGCGTGTGCCAGACCGGCGCCGAAGCCCACCAGCAGTGCCATGCCTCCCCGGGGCACCGCGCCCCGGGCGAGCAACTCCTCCATGGCGAGCGGAATGGAGGCCGCGGAGGTGTTGCCGGCCCGCACGATGTCCCGGGCGATCACCACATGGGGCGGCAGCCGCAGCGCGGCGGCTGCCCCGTCGATGATCCGCAGATTGGCCTGGTGCGGTACGAAGGCGGCCAGGTCGTCCGGGGTCAGACCGGCCGCGTCCAGCGCGGCCCGCGCCGTTCTCGGAACCGTCGCGACCGCCCACCGGAAGACGGCGGGGCCGTCCATCCGCAGGGTGGGCGGTGCGGCGGCGGCCGCCCCGACGGCCGGCCACGGCGAGGAGTGGGCGATGGCCTCCTGGCGCCCGCCCTCGGAACCCCAGACCACCGGTCCGATCCCGGGTTCCGCGGACGGGCCGACCACCACCGCACCGGCGCCGTCCCCGAAGAGGAAGGCGGTCCCGCGATCCGTCGGATCGACGATGTCGGACATCCGCTCGGAGCCCACCACCACGACGTACCTGCTGCTCCCCGACCTGATCAGCGAGTCGGCCGCCGCGAGCGCGTGGCAGAACCCCGCGCACGCCGCCCCCACGTCCATGGCGCCCGCGGCCGCCGCTCCCATCAGGTGGGCGACCCGGGGAGCGGCCGGCGGCGACTGCTCCCGGTGGGACATGGAGGCCAGCAGGACCGTGTCGACGCTCGAAGGGGCGACACCCGCCTGTGCCAGCGCCTTCACCGAGGCGGCCGCAGCCATGCCGACGACCGTCTCGTCCGGGGCGGCGAACCGCCGGGCGGCGATGCCCGACCTGCGCCGGATCCACTCGTCGCTCGAATCGATCGGCCCCGCCACCTCGTCGTTGCCCACCACCCGGGCGGGCCGGTAGGCGCCGACTCCGAGTACGCGGGCGCCCGGGACGGCCGCTGCCGTCCGGAGTTTCCCGCCGGCGCGGGTGGTCGCTCCGCCAGCCGGCCCGCCCACCGGGACCTCTGTCGTGGATGTCTTCGTCGTACGAGTCCTCGGCACCCGGTTTCCCGTCGCCCCATTCTCCGTCGCCCGGTTCTCCGTCGCGCGGGCGTCCGTCACACCGGTGCTCATCACGCCCCCGGCGCGGACGACGGGATCGTACGCGCGCCGAACTCGCCGTCCAGATAACGGCGTCGGGTCTCTCGGCGCTGCACCTTCCCGCTCGACGTCTTCGGCAGGGAGCCGCGCCGGACCAGCAGGATCTCGTCCGTATCCAGCCGCTGTCCGTCGAGGACGGCGGCCCGGACGCGGGCGCGCAATCCCTCCGCGCCCCCGTCGCGCTGAGCGCGGCCGTCCGCCTCCACCACCAGCACCAGCCGCTCGGCCGCACCGTCGTCCACGGAGAACGCTGCCGCGCAGTTCGGCTGGAGCGCGGGGTCGGCGCTCTCCGCCGAGACCTCGATGTCCTGCGGATAGTAGTTGCGGCCCTTGCGGATGATCACGTCCTTCAACCGGCCGGTCACGAACAGCTCGCCCTCGTGCAGGAAACCGAGATCGCCGGTGCGCAGCCAGGTGCCCAGATCCTCCTCGCCCACCAGCCGCGCCCCGAAGGTCCGCAGGCTCTCCTGGGGCCGCCCGTGGTAACCGTCCGCGACACAGGGGCCGTTGACCCATATCTCGCCCACCGACCCGTCCGGCAGGCCGGTCAGCCTCTCCGGGTCCGCGATCCGGACCGAGGTGGCGCCGACCGTGGTGCCGCTGCCCACCGCGTAGACCGTGCGGGCGGAGGGCGAGGCCGGGTCCTCCGGAGCCTCCGGGGACGCCGCAGCGGCGGCCTGCTCGGCGCGGCCCTCGCGCAGCGCCCGGGCCGAGAGGACGAGGAGCGTGGGTTCCCGGTCCTCCCGGCTGCCGGTGGCCTTCAAGGTGTTCTCCGCCAGGCCGTAGCCGGGGCACATCGCGCTCGACCGGAAGCCGGCCGGGGCGAATGTCCCGGTGAAGGCGCGCAACGTGTCCCACCGCACGGGTTCGGCACCGTTCGCGGCCACCCGGAGCGAGGACAAATTCAGTCCTTCGGGGAGGCCGTTGTCGGTGGCGTCCCGCACGCACAGTTCGTACGCGAAGCTCGGCGCGGCGGTGTGGCTGCCCCGGAACCGGGAGATCGCCTCCAGCCAGCGCGACGGCCGCCGGATGAACGCCTCCGGAGCCATCAGATAGGCCGGAATGCCCGCCCACAGCGGCAGGACGACCCCGAACAGCATCCCCATGTCGTGGAAGAGCGGCAGCCAGTTGACCACGGCGCTGTCCGCACGGCAGGGCCACAGCTGGTCCGTCTCGGCGACATTGCTGCGGAAGTTGGCGTGGGTAACGCGGACACCCTTCGGGTCTCCGGTGGAGCCTGAGGTGTACTGGAGCAGCGCGGTGTCGTCCGGACCGGCCGGCGGGCCGGACCACTCGACGGCCCGCGGTCCGTCCGCCGCGCCGTCCACCGGTACGTCCCACGTGTCGGAGGCGAGCAGGGTGAGCCCCGCCAGCTCCCGGGTCCCGCCGAAGCGCTGCTCCAGATCACTCTTGACGGCAGCCGTGGTGAGCACGGTATTCGTCCCCGCGTCGTCGGCGATGCGCCGCAGCCGTTCCAGGCCGCGCAGGCGGGTCGGCACCTGGACGGGAGCGCCCGCGACACCGGCGTACATGCAGGCCAGGAGCGTCGAGATGAACTCCAGGCCGGACGGGTAGAGCAGCACGACGGCCTGTCTGCGCAGCTGAGCGGCGTCGAGCGTGGCGGCGCGGGACCGCGCGGAGCGGTCGAGTTGCCGGTACGTCAGCGTCTCTTCCGGGCTCTCGCCGTTCCGGAGGAAGACATAGGCGAGGTCGTCGGGCCGGGTCCGGGCCCGCAGGCGCAGCACTTCGGGGAGGCTCGGCAGCTCGCTCGTCGTGGCGTCCGGGGCGGCGGAGCGGCGCTCCGGGGGAACGGGGGCGAGGGCGGGGGCGGAAGCGGTGGCGGTCATGGGGTGTCAGGCCTCTCGTCGCTGCGGCGTGGGTCGCCGGTGCGTTCGGCTCGGGGCACTCATGGCGGTGGCGGGTGGTGCGGTGCGGGCGCGGCTCTGGGTGTTCATGGCGGAGGGCAGGGCGGTCCGTGCCCGGCTCCGAGTGCCCGGGACGCGTGAGGGTGGTGCGGTACGCGCTCCGCTCGACGCGCTCACCGGGCGAGTGCGGGCTGCGGGAGGAGGGCGGAGCGCAGCGGGCTGAGCCGCTCCTCGCCGATCCGGGCCCGGAGTTGTGGGTCCGTCACGCCGAGTCCCGCCTCGGGGGCGAGGGCGAGGACGCCGACCTTGCCGGTGTGGCTGTTCGTCTGCACCAGGCGGGCCGCTTCGCCGACCTCCGTCAGCGGGTACACCTCGGACAGGACCGGCGCGATGCTGCCCAGCTTGAGCAGTCGCATCATCTCCGCAGCCTCGTGGAGGTTCATCCCGTGACTGCCCACGATGCGCTTGAGGTTCATCCAGAAGTACCGGTTGTCGAAGCTGTGGTCGTAACCGGTGCTCGAACCGCAGGTGACGACCGTGCCACCGCGCCGCGCGACGATGACCGAGATGCCGAAGGTGGCCCGGCCGACGTGGTCGAACACCACGTGCGGGTCCTCGCCGAGCTCCGCCCGGATGGCCCGGCCGAGCCGCTTCGCCAGTTCCACCGTCCCGGCACCGGCTGCGGGCTCGCCGCCGATGCCGATCTCCTCGCGGTTGATCACCACGTCGCAGCCGAGCTTCCGCAACTGCTTGGCCTTGGCTTCGGAGTTGACGACCCCGACCGGGATACCACCGCCGTTCTTGACCAGTTGGACGGCGAACGCTCCGAGACCGCCGGTCGCGCCCCAGATGAGGACGATGTCGCCCTGCTTGATGCGGGCGCCCCGGTCACTGACCAGCATGCGGTACGCGGTCCCGCCGCAGAGCGGCACGCAAGCCGCCTCCTCCCAGGTCAGATGGGCCGGCTTGGGCAGCAGCTGGCTGGCCCGCACGACGGTGTAGTGGGCGAGCCCACCGAAGTTGGTCTCGTACCCCCAGGCCTTCTGGTCGGCACCGAGCATGCCGTCGGAGTGCGTCACCGGGTCCTGGTCGTCCACCACCGCCGCGTTGACGGCCACATGGTCGCCCACCTTCCAGCGCCGCACCCCGGCACCGGTCCGCACGATCACGCCCGCCGCGTCGGATCCGACGACCTGGAAGGGCTGGTCGTGGCGGGCGTGGTAACCACCGGTGCGGGCATAGCGCTTGAGCGCGTTGAACGTCGAGACGGGCTGGAAGGTCGCCGACCACACGGTGTTGTAGTTGATGGAGCTCGCCATGACCGCCACCAGCACCTCGTCCGGGGCGAGTTCGGGCATGGGAACCCGGTCCACCCGCAGCGAACGGCGCACGTCCTTGTCGGCCACGCCGTCGAAGATGCCCACGTCCTCCTGCCGGATGTGGGCGGCCACGAAGTCCGTGGGGACGGGAGCGCGCTCCAGCTCCTCGGCCGACGCTCCCCGGAGTACGGCCTCGCTCAGAGAATCCATTGCTGATTCCTCTCGGATCGGTGAATCGCGAAGGTGTCGAATTGATTCTCTTCGACGTTACGGCGGTCCGATTCCGGGACGGAACCCCTATTCCCGTGCCCCTAGGGGGCGCCGGCATTTCGTAGTGGATCGGGGTGCGGCGCCGGATGCGGTGCAGCGCACGGCGAAGGGGTGTCCGCACGCTGGATGCGTGCGGACGTTCCGACGCCGTGGCGAGGTGCCGAGGCTGTCGTCGCGCATCCGCCGCCTACGACGGGGCAGCCCCTGGCGGTGATTCCGAGAACCCCGCACGGCCCGGGGAGGTGGCGAAGAAAGCGCAGCTCATGGTGGGAGACAGGGGGCATAGGGGGAGGCTAGGGGTAGGCGCGGAAAACCCTGGCGGCAAGGATGTGTGAGGTGAGACCGGGAGTCCGGACGGCGGGCCTCCCGGAACGCACGCTGCGCATCGGCCCGCTGCGGAATGGCTCGCCCCGGATGGGCGGGACACGAGAAAATCGGCCTCGGTATGTGCGGGTCCGGAATACCCGCCTCGGAATAATCGCGCTCGGGAAAATCGCGCTCGGGGAGATTGCACTCCCCGTTACCGTCCGCCCGATGCTGAATTGCCGGACCGCGGAAAGCGGACCATGCCGCCGGAAACGCTCCGCGCGACGTACGAGAAGGGCTCGGCGATGACGATGACCAGTCAGGGTGCCAACCGCACGGCCGGCACCGGCCACGGTGGGGGCCGGGCCGTCGCCGTGATCGGACTGGCGTGCCGGCTGCCCGGAGCCCCCGACCCCGACTCCTTCTGGGACCTGCTGAGCAAGGGGGCCGACGCGATCCGCCCGCTTCCGGAGGACCGCCGCCCGGCGGCCCCCGGCCGGCCGGGAAACGGCGGAGCGCCGGGCGCCACCGACCGGAGCCGCGGCGACGTTCCGGCACCCGGTGACGAGGATCTGCCCGGCGGCTTCCTGGCCGAGGTCGACCACTTCGACCACGCGTTCTTCGGAGTGTCCCCGCGCGAGGCCGCCGAGATGGACCCCCAGCAGCGGCTGGTCCTCGAACTCGCCTGGGAGGCGCTGGAGGAGGCCGGGATCGTCCCCGGCTCGCTCGCGGGAGCCCCGGTCGGTGTCTACCTGGGCGCGATGGCGTACGACTACGCGCTGTTGCGCCACCGCGAGGATGCCGAGCCCCTCACCCGGCACACCCTGACCGGCCTCAACCGGGGCCTGCTCGCCAACCGGGTGTCGTACCACCTCGGGCTGCGCGGCCCCAGCCTGACCGTCGACTCCGCCCAGTCCTCCGCCCTCGTCTCCCTCCACCTGGCCCACCGGGCGGTCCGGGACGGTGACTGCGACCTCGCGCTGGCCGGCGGGGTGAACCTCAACCTGGCGCCCGACAGCACCTCGGCCGCTGCCCGCTTCGGCGGACTCTCCCCCGACGGGCGGTCGTTCACCTTCGACTCCCGCGCCAACGGGTACGTACGCGGTGAGGGCGGCGGTCTCGTCCTCCTCAAGCCCCTGGACGCGGCCCTCGCGGACGGTGACCGGATCCACGGCGTGGTCCTCGCCAGCGCGGTCAACAACGACGGCGCGACCGAGGCCCTCACCGTGCCGAGCGCCGATGCCCAGCGGGAGCTGCTGCAGCGGGTCGCGGACGAAGCCGGGATCGACCCGCACGAGATCCAGTACGTCGAACTCCACGGCACCGGGACACCGGTGGGCGACCCGGTCGAAGCCGCCGCGCTCGGCGCCGCCTACGGTGCCGGCCGCGCCCCGGGTGAGCCGCTCGTCGTGGGCTCGGCGAAGACCAACATCGGCCACCTGGAGGGCGCCGCCGGGATCGCCGGCTTCCTCAAGACCGTGCTGAGCCTGAAGAACCGGCGGATACCGGCGTCCCTCAACCACGAGACACCCCACCCGCGTATCCCGCTCGACACCCTGCGCCTGCGGGTCCAGCGCGATCTGGGCCCCTGGCCGAGGCCGGACCGTCGGCTGATCGCCGGAGTGAGCGCGTTCGGCATGGGCGGGACCAACTGCCACGTCCTGCTGGCCGAACCGCCCTCGCCCGTCCACCCGACCCCTCGTCCGGGAACCGTCGGCGACGCCGGCACCCGCACGGAGCCCGTCCTGCCCTGGGCGCTCTCCGCCGCCGACCCGGTCGCCCTGCGGGCCCAGGCCCGACGGCTCGCCGCCCACGTACGGGCCGACCCCGCCGCGACCCCCGACGGCATCGGGCACGCTCTCGCCACCACCCGCGCCGTGTTCGACCACCGCGCGGTGGTCCTCGGCGCCGACCGCACGAGCCTGCTCGCCGCCCTGGACGCCGTCGCGGCGGGCCGCCACACCCCCGACGCCGTGACCGGCCGCGCCCGCACGGCCGGACCCCTCGCATTCCTCTTTCCCGGCCAGGGAAGCCAGCGTCCCGGTGCCGGCCTCGGACTCCACCGCACCACACCGGCCTTCGCCCGAGCGCTGGACGAGGTGTGCGCCCACCTCGACACCCACCTCGAACGGCCCCTGCACGAGGTTCTGTTCGCCGAGCCCGGCACCCCGGAAGCGGCCCTCCTCGACCGCACCGAATACACCCAGGCCGCACTCTTCGCCCTCGGCGCCGCTCTCCACCGGGCGCTCGAACGGTACGTACCCCAGCCCGACTTCGTCCTCGGCCACTCCGTAGGAGGCCTCACCGCCGCGTACGCCGCGGGGGTGCTGCCGCTCGCCGACGCCGCCGCCCTCGTCGCGGCCCGCGGGCGCCTCATGGGTGAGGCCCGCACCGGCGGAGCGATGATCGCGGTGGAGGCCACCGAGGAGGAGACGGCCGGCGTCCTCGCCGACCACGAGGGACGCCTGGCCCTGGCAGCCGTCAACGGCCCCCGGGCCGTCGTGCTCTCCGGAGACGCCGACGCGGCCGGGGAGGCCGCCGCCCGGTTCGCCGCCCTGGGCCGCCGCACCCGCGCCCTCAAGGTCAGCCACGCCTTCCACTCCCCGCACATGGACGGCGCGGTGGCCGAGTTCCGCCGGATCGCCTCCGGCCTCACCTTCCGCCCGCCGACCCTCACCGTGATCTCCGACGCGACCGGAGCGCCGGTCGGCCCGGACGAGCTGACCTCGCCCGACTACTGGGCCGAGCACCTCCGGCGCCCCGTCCGGTTCCACGACGCCGTGCGCACGCTGACGGCGCGTGGAGTCTCCGGTTACGCCGAGCTGGGACCCGGCAACGTCCTCACCGCGCTGACCCGTTCCATCCTGGCGGCGGAGGGGGAAACCACCGCGACCACGGTGCCACTGCTGCGCCCCGGGACGCCCGAGCGGTTCTCCTTCCTCACCGGACTCGCCGAACTCCACACGAGCGGCGAGGACACGGACTGGTCCGGCTTCTTCGAGGGCGGCAGCCGCCGGGAGCGCGCCGCCCTGCCCACGTACGCCTTCCAGCGCCGGCCGTTCCGGTTCGGTACCTCCACCTCCGCCGGGACCGCCGTGCCGGGTGCCGGGCCGGAGGCCGCACCGGACGCCGCTCCGGACGCGCGAGCGGCGCGGTCCGCGGCCCCGGCACCCGCGTCCGACCGGGACCTCCCGCAGATCCACAGCGGGGCGGACCGGGCCGACATGCCGCGCACCACCGCCCGCCCAAACTTCCTGCGCCTGGTGATCGCCGCCGCCACGGAGGTCCTGGGGGACACCTCCACGGACGGCGGGCTGGACGCGGAACGCACGTTCAGGGCGCTCGGCCTGGACTCACTGGGAGCCGTGGAGTTCGCCGACCGGCTCTCCCGCGCGAGCGGGCTCCGGCTGACGCCCACCCTGACCTTCGACCATCCCACCCCCCTCGCTCTCGCCCGTCACCTGGAGACGGAATCCCGGCGGGACGCGTCGCCGCAGGGGCCGGACGGCGCGCACACCCACGCATCCAGCGGTGCGTCCACCGGTGCCTCCAGCGACGTGTCCACCGGCGCGTCCAGTGGCGCGGACGTCGATCCTGTCGTCATCGTCTCCACTGCCGGCCGGTGGCCCGGCGGCGCCGACACCCCCGAAGAGCTCTGGGACCTGCTGATATCGGGCACCGACGCGACCAGTGGCTTTCCGGTCAACCGGGGCTGGCCCGAGGACCTCCACCACGCGGACCCCGACCAGCCCGGCGGATCGTACGTCGGACGGGGCGGCTTCCTGCACGACGCCGACCGGTTCGACGCCGACTTCTTCGGCCTGTCGCCCCGCGAGGCCGAAGCGATGGACCCCCAGCAGCGGTTGCTGCTGGAGACGTCCTGGGAGCTGCTGGAGCGGGCCGGGTTGGACCCCGCCGCACTGCGCGGCAGCAGTACCGGGGTCTTCGTCGGCGCGACCCAGCAGGAGTACGGCCCCCGGCTGCACGAGAGCACCGGCGACGGGGCGGGGTACCGGCTGACGGGCGCGACCGTCAGCGTCGCCTCCGGCCGGATCGCCTACGCCCTCGGCCTGGAGGGCCCGGCGCTCACCGTCGACACCGCCTGCTCCTCGTCCCTCGTGGCGCTCCACCTCGCGGCACGTGCGCTGCGGTCCGGCGAGTGCGATCTCGCCCTGGCGGGCGGCGTGAGCGTGATGGCGGCACCGGGCATGTTCACCGAGTTCAGCAGGCAGCGCGGCCTGGCCCCGGACGGGCTCTGCAAGCCCTTCGCGGCGGCGGCGGACGGCACCGCCTGGTCGGAGGGGGTGGGGCTGGTCCTGCTGGAACGCCTGTCCGACGCCCGCAGACACGGGCACCGGGTGCTCGCGCTGGTCCGGGGGAGCGCGGTGAACTCGGACGGTGCCAGCAACGGCCTGACCGCCCCCAATGGCCCCGCCCAGGAGCGGGTCATCCGGCAGGCCCTGGAATCGGCGGGGCTGACCGCCGCGGACGTCGACGCCGTGGAGGCACACGGCACCGGCACCACCCTCGGCGACCCCATAGAGGCCCAGGCGCTGATCCACACCTACGGACAGAGCCGCCCCGAAGGGCGGCCGCTCCTCCTCGGCTCCCTCAAGTCGAACATCGGCCACACCCAGGCCGCGGCAGGTGTCGCGTCGGTCATCAAGATGACCCAGGCGTTGGACCACGGACTGCTGCCCGGGACCCTGCACGTCGACCGACCCACTCCGCACGTCGACTGGAGCCGGGGTTCCGTCGAACTCCTCACCCGCGAGACGCCGTGGCCGGCCGTCGACCGCCCGCGCCGCGCCGCCGTCTCCGCCTTCGGCATCAGCGGCACCAACGCCCACCTCATCCTCGAAGAGCCGCCCGCCGCCCCGCCGGAGCCCGCCCGTACCCCCGCCGAGCCGGGCCGCCCCGTCCCCTGGGTCCTCTCGGCCCGTACCCCCCGGGCACTCCGGGAGCAGGCCGCCCGGCTGGCCGCTCTGTGGGACCGGGAGGGGGACACCGCGGCGGCGGACGCCCCCCGCGCGACCGACGCCGCCGAAGTGGGATACGCGCTCGCCCGGAGGCCGTCCTTCGACCACCGGGCTGTGCTGGTGGGCAGGGACCCCGCCGCGCTGCGCGCCGCCGTACGAGCCCTCTCCCGGGGGGAGTCGGCCGAGGGTGCCGTACGCGGCCACGCCGCGTCCCCCGGCAGGGTGGCGTTCCTCTTCACCGGGCAGGGCAGCCAGCGGACCGGCATGGGACGGGAGTTGTACGCGGCACATCCCGTCTTCGCCGCCTCCTTCGACGCGAACTGCGCCGCGCTCGACGCCCACCTGGCCGGACACACGTCCACCCCGCTGCGGGACGTCGTCTTCGGAAATCCGCCTGCCGACGGGGCATCCGACGACGGGGTGTCCGCCGACGGCAACGCGCGTACCGGCGGTGAACTGGACCGCACCCTGTACACCCAGCCCGCGCTCTTCGCGCTGGAGGTGGCGCTCTTCCGGCTGCTGGAGTCCTGGGGGATACGCCCCGACGTGGTGGCCGGCCACTCCGTCGGCGAACTCGCCGCCGCCCATGTCGCCGGGGTGCTCGACCTCGCCGACGCCGCCGAGCTCGTCGCCGCCCGCGCCCGCCTGATGCAGGCGCTCCCCGGAGGCGGGGCCATGGTCGCCGTGGAGGCGGACGAAACCGAAGTGCTGGCCGAAATCGGAGAACAGTACGCCGCGGCCGTGGGCATCGCAGCCGTCAACGGCCCCGCCTCCACCGTGATATCGGGCGAGGAAGAAGCTGTTCTCGCGATCGCCGAGCGCTTCCGCGCGCGCGGCCGCCGCACCAGCCGGCTGCGCACCAGCCACGCCTTCCACTCCCCGCTCATGGACCCGATGACCGGCCAGCTCGGCGAGGTGGCGACGAGACTGGCCCATCTCCCGCCCCGCACGCCCCTGTTGAGCGCTCTCGACGGCGAGCACTTCACCCGTGAACGGCCGCTCACGCCCGACTACTGGGCGGAGCACGCCCGGGGCGCGGTCCGCTTCCTCGACGTCGCACGGCGCCTGGAACGCGACGGGGTCACCACCTTCCTGGAACTGGGCCCCGACGCCGTCCTCACGGCACTGACCCAGGAGGCCCTGCTCGACGGCCGCCCCGAAGGCACCCCGCCGCCCGTTCTCGCCCCGGTGCTGCGCCGGGGCCGCCCCGAGCCGGAATCCCTGCTGACCGCGCTCGGCGCCGCCCACACCCGGGGCACCCGAGTCGACTGGAGCGCCGTCCTCGGCCTGACCGGACCGAGCCGGGTGGACCTGCCCACCTACCCGTTCCAGCGCAGCCGCCACTGGGCCGAAGCGCCCGGGCGCCGGGCTCCGTCCGCCGCACCCTCCGGCGACGACCGCTTCTGGGAGCCCGTGGAGCGCCAGGACCTCGCGGCCCTCGCCGACACGCTCGGCATCCTCGAACCGGCACACCGCGAGGCGCTCGACGTCGTCCTGCCCCGGCTCGCCTCCTGGCGGAGCGCGCGCGGACGGGCGGCCGAGGCAGACAGCCTGCGGTACAGGGTGCGCTGGCAGCCCGTGCCGGACCAGCCCGCACCCCCGACCGGACCGGCCCGCTGGCTGCTCCTCGTACCGGCCCGGCCCGCCGGCGGCGAGCGCCCGTACGACGCCTGGGCACCGCTCCTGGAGAAGGCCCTCACCGGCAGCGGCGCCCGCGTCGACCGGGTCCGGGTGGCGGACGCGCGGGCGGACCGCGACACCTTCGCCGCACTCCTCGCGGAGGCCGCCGGACGGGCCCCGGGCGAACCGGTGACCGGAGTGCTGTCCCTGCTCTCCCTCGACCACGACACCGACCCGGACCGGCCGGCCCTCCCGCACGGCACGGCCGCCACCACCACGCTCCTCCAGGCGCCGGCGCCGGCACTGGGGAGTGCCGCAAAGGGAGCCAGGCTCTGGGTGCTCACCCGGAGTGCGGTGAGCACCGGCACCGGTGACCGGACGGCCGATCCCGCCGGTGCGCTCGTCTGGGGGCTCGGCGTGATCGCCGCCGTGGAGAGCCCCCGTTGGGGCGGGGTCGTCGATCTGCCCGGGCGCGCCGACGCCCGGGCCGCCCGCCGGGTGCTCACCGCTCTCACCGGGGACCACCGGGAAGCCGAACTGGCCGTCCGCCCCGAGGGCCTGCTCGCCCGCCGCCTCGTACCCGCCCCACTGGAACCCGTCCCGGCCGGCGGCACCACCGGCTGGACCCCCACCGGTACGGTCCTCGTCACCGGAGGCAGCGGGGCGCTGGCCCGGCACACCGCCGCCTGGCTGGCCCGCAAGGGCGCTCCCCATCTGCTGCTGGTCAGCAGGAGGGGTGGCGACGCGCCCGGTGCGGACGCCCTGCGCGACGAACTCACCGCGCTGGGAGCCGCGGTGACCTTCGCCGCCTGTGACGTCTCCGACCGCGACGCGCTCGCCGGTGTACTGGCCGCGGTGCCCGCCGCACACCCGCTGACAGCGGTCGTGCACACCGCCGCCGTCCTCGACGACGCCCTGCTCGACGACCTCACCCCCGAGCAGGCCGACCGGGTGCTGCGGGTCAAGGCGCTCGGCGCGCGTCACCTGGACGAACTCACCCGCGAAACCCCGCTGTCGGCGTTCGTGCTCTTCTCCTCCGTCACCGGGATCGCCGGCACCCCCGGACAGGGCAACTACGCCCCGGGCAACGCCTACCTCGACGCCCTCGCCCACACCCGCCGCGCCGCCGGGCTCCCCGCCACCTCGATCTCCTGGGGCCAGTGGGCGGGCGACGGCATCGCCGGCGACGACGGAGCGCACCGCAACGCGCGGAACGGACTGCTTCCGATGGCCCCCGAACTCGCCGTCTCCGTACTCGAACAGGCCCTCGACCGGGACGAGACCCACCTGGTGGTCTGCCGTGCCGACTGGCAGACCCTGTCTGCGGCCCGCTCCCACCCGCTGCTGGCGGAGCTGACGGGCGGCCCGGCCGACGCCGGGCCCACCTCACCCTCCCCGGAGAGTGGGGAACGGGGTGGCCTGGTTGCGGAGTTGGCCGCAGCCGCGAGCGAGAAGGAGCGCCGCAGACTGCTGCTCCGCTTCGTGACGGAACAGGTCGGCGAGGTCCAGGGCGGCCGGCCGGCCGGATCGGTCGAGGTCCACCGGGGCTTCAAGGAACAGGGATTCGACTCCCTCACCACCGTGGAACTGCGCAACCGGCTCAACCGGCGCACCGGCCTGAGCCTGCCGACCACCGCGGTGTTCGACCACCCCACCCCGCACGCGCTCGCCGGACTGCTCTACGAACGGCTCGTCCCGGCGGACCCGGCGGAGGAAGACCCGGCCGGCGAACTCGCGGCACACGTGGACCGGTTGGAGGCCCTCCTCGCGGCGCTGCCGCCGGACGCCCCCGGACACGAAGGGGTGATGGTCCGGCTGGCCACGCTGGCGGTGGGCGGCCACGGGGAACACCGGCAGACCGAGCCGGACGACCGGTACGCGGCGGGGGCCGCCGGTCCCTCCTCGGCCTCCGGTCTCTCTTCGGCCTCCGGTCTCTCCTCGGCCACCGACGACGAACTGATGGATTTCATCGGCAAGGAACTCGGCATCTCATAGACCGTCTCCGGCGGCCGGCCTCCGGGGTGGCGCGACCCTGCCGACCGGCGGCCGGCTCCCCGTACGGCGCCACGACTCATCACCGACCGCCCGGTCCCGGGCGCTCGGCCCACTGCCTGATCCGCTCGGCCTTCCCTGTACCGGGCACTCCGCACGAAGGGTGGATTCATGAACGACAGCCGGATGCGGTACCTCCTGGAACGGGTCACCGCCGAACTCCACGAGACCCGCAAGAAGTTGCGCGACGCCGAGGAAGGCGGCCAGGAGCCCGTCGCCATCGTCGGCATGGGCTGCCACTTCCCCGGCGGGATCGACTCCCCGGAGGACCTGTGGCGGCTGGTCTCCGAAGGCGGCGACGTGGTGGGCGACTTCCCCGACAACCGGGGCTGGGACACCTCGGCCCTCTTCCACGAGGACCCGGACCGCCCCGGTACCTCCTCCACCCGGCGGGGCGCGTTCCTCGCGTCGCCCGGCGACTTCGACACCGACTTCTTCGGCATCTCCCCCCGCGAGGCGCTGGCCACCGACCCGCAGCACCGGCTGCTCCTGGAGACGGCCTGGGAGACGTTCGAGCGGGCCGGCATCCGGCCCGACACCCTGCGCGGGAGCAGCACCGGCGTCTTCGTGGGCAGCAACGGCAACGACTACGCGCCTCCGGTCGGAGCCGTCCCCGAGGACCTGGAGGGCTACATCGTCGTCGGCAACGCGGCGAGCGTGGCCTCCGGCCGCATCTCCTACACCTTCGGGTTCGAGGGCCCCGCCGTCACGGTCGACACGGCCTGCTCCTCCTCCTCGGTCGCCCTCCACCTGGCCGTACGGTCACTGCGCTCCGGCGAGTGCGACCTCGCGCTCGCCGGCGGGGTCACCGTCATGACCACGCCCTCCACCTTCGTGGAATTCTCCCGGCAGCACGGCCTCGCGGCGGACGGCCGCTGCAAGGCCTTCGCCGGCGCGGCCGACGGAACCGGCTGGTCCGAGGGGGCCAGCCTGCTGCTCGTCGAGCGGCTCTCCGACGCGCGCCGCCTCGGCCACCGGGTGCTCGCCGTCATCAGGGGCACCGCGGCCAACCAGGACGGCGCCTCGCACGGGCTGACCGCACCGAACGGCCCCGCCCAGCAGCGCGTCATCCGGCAGGCGCTGGCCGACGCCCGCCTGACCGCCGGGCAGGTCGACGCCGTCGAGGCGCACGGCACCGGCACCACCCTCGGCGACCCCATCGAGGCGCAGGCGCTGCTCGCCACCTACGGCCAGGAGCGTGACCACGGAGCCCCCCTGTGGCTCGGCTCGGTGAAGTCGAACATCGCCCACACCCAGGCGGCGGCCGGGGTGGCCGGCGTCATCAAGATGGTGCAGGCCATGCGTCACGGGATACTCCCCAAGACCCTGCACGTGGACGAGCCGTCCCCGCACGTCGACTGGGCCTCGGGAGCCGTGTCCCTCCTCGCCGACCACCAGCCGTGGCCCGAGACCGGGGCACCGCGCCGCGCGGGCGTGTCCGCCTTCGGCATGAGCGGCACCAACACCCACATCATCCTGGAGCAGGCCCCCGAATCCGCACGCGCCGAGGCGGAAGTGGCGGACGGACCGGGAGTGCCGGGCGGAGGAGCCGGGGCTGTCCCGGCCGCTCCCGCCGCCGTACCCCTGCTGCTCTCCGCCCGTACCCCCGCCGCCCTCGCCGCACGGGCCGCCGGCCTCGCCGCGTACCTCCGTACTGGGCCGGACGTGGCCGCCGTCGCCCGTGAACTCGTCGTGGGGCGCACCGCGTTCGAGGAGCGTGCCGTCGTCGTCGGCTCCGCCGGAGGGGAGTTGCTCGCAGGGCTCGACGCACTCGCCGCGGGGGAGTCCGCGCCCGGACTCGTGCGGGGAAGGTCCGGGGGTGAGCGCCGCACGGTGTTCGTCTTCCCCGGACAGGGCTCCCAGTGGATCGGAATGGCCCGCGAACTCCTCACCACCTCACCGGTGTTCGCCGACAGCATCGACGCCTGCGCCGGTGCGCTGGAGCCCTGGACGGACTGGTCCCTGACCGACGTACTGCGCGGGGCGGAGGGTGCTCCCGACCACGACCGGGTGGACGTCGTGCAGCCCGCGCTCTGGGCGGTCATGGTCTCCCTCGCCGAGCTGTGGCAGTCCTACGGAGTACGTCCCGACGCAGTGATCGGCCACAGCCAGGGCGAGATCGCCGCCGCGTACGTCGCCGGAGCCCTCACGCTCCAGGACGCGGCCCGGGTGGTCGCCCTGCGCAGCCGGGCCATCGGCGCGCTCTCGGGCGGCGGCGGCATGGTCTCCGTGGCGCTGCCCCTGTCCGAGGCCGAGACCGCGATCGCCCCCTGGGCGGGGCGCGTCTCGGTGGCGACGGTCAACGGCCCCTCCGCCGTGGTGGTCGCCGGTGAACCCGCCGCACTGGACGAGTTCACCGCGGCCGCCGAGCGGGAGGGCGTCCGCGTCCGCAGGGTCCCGGTCGACTACGCCTCCCACTCGGCGCAGGTCGAGACGGTCCGCGAGGAGTTGCTGACCGCTCTCGCGCCGGTCACCCCGCGTGCCGCGACCATCCCCCTCCTCTCCACGGTCACCGGCGACTGGCTCGACACGACCGCGATGGACGCGACGTACTGGTACACCAACCTCCGGCGGACCGTCCTCTTCGAACCGGCCGTCCGCAAGCTGCTCGCCGAAGGTCACGACGTCTTCATCGAGACCAGCCCGCACCCGGTGCTGACCTCCGCCGTGCAGGAGACCGCCGAGGCGGCACAGGCGGAAGCCGTCGTCACCGGCTCGCTGCGCAGGGGCGAGGGCGGCCGGGTCCGCTTCCTCACCTCGCTGGCCGAAACGCAGGTCCACGGGGTCGACGTCGACTGGAGCCCGGCGCTCGCAGGACCGGGGGATGCCACGGACGGCCCCTACGACCCGGCCGGCCTGGCCGACTTGGCCGGCCTGCCGACGTATCCCTTCCAGCGGCAGCGGTTCTGGCTGGAGAGCACGGCCGCCCAGGCAGCCGACGCCCCCGGTCTCGGCCTGCGCGCCGCCGGACACCCGCTGCTCGGCGCGTCGCTGCGGCCGGCCGAGGGCGACGGGCTGCTCCTGACGGGGCGCCTCTCCGTCCGGACCCACCCCTGGCTCGCCGACCACACGGTGCTCGACCGCATCCTCGTCCCCGGCACGGCCCTGGTGGAGCTGGCGGTACGGGCAGCCGACGAAGCGGGCCGCGACACGGTCGAGGAGCTGGTGATCGAGGCGCCCCTCGTCCTGCCGGCCGACGACGCCCTCCAGATCCAGGTGGCCGTGGCCGCTCCCGCCGAGGACCGCCGCCGCACGGTGACCGTCCACTCCCGCCCGCAGGACGCGGCGGACGGCGAGGGCTGGACCCGGCACGCGACCGGATACCTCTCCCGTACGGCCGGTCCCGCGCCGTCGAAGTCCGCGCCGGGCAGTTGGCCGCCGCCGGGGGCCGTCGCGCTCCCGATGGAGGGCCTCTACGAACGGCTCGCGGAATCCGGAGTGGCGTACGGGCCCCGCTTCCAGGGACTGCGCGCGGCCTGGCGGCTCGGTGAGGAGATCTTCGCTGAGGTCGCCCTCGACGGTGCGGAGGAGCCGGCCGCAGGAGAGTTCGGGGTGCACCCGGCCCTGCTCGACGCCTCCTTCCACGCGGCGGCCCTCGGCACCTCGCAGCAGGCCGGACCGGAAGAAGTTCTGCTCCCGTTCGCCTGGAACGGAGTGCGGCTGCACGCCTCGGGCGCGACGGCGCTGCGCGTACGGCTCACCCCCACGGCGGACGGCGGACTCTCCCTCGACGCCACCGACCCGTCGGGCACTCCCGTCGTCACCGTCGACTCCCTGGTGTACCGCCCGGTGGCGGCGGCCCGGCTCATCTCCGGTCCCGGGACCGGAGCGCCGCTGTACCGGCTCGGCTGGAATCCGCTGCCCCGTACCGCCCCCGCGTCCGGGCCGCTCGCGGTCCTTCTGCCGGAGGGCGCCGAGTCCCGGCACACCGACCCGGACACCACGGTCCGCTTCGGCGATCCCGCCGACGTGGCCGCCGCCGTCCGCGCGGACGGGAGCGTGCCCGGACCGGTCCTGTACGAAGTGCCGCCCGACGTCCGTCCGGAGGACGGAACACCACCGCCGGCGCGGGCACGGACCACCCTGGAACGTGTGCTCGCCCTCGTGCAGGACTGGCTCTCCCACCCCGAACTGGACGGCGTACCCCTGGCGTTGGTGACCACGGGCGCGGTCAGCACCGACGGGGAGTCGCCGGACCTTACCACCGCGGGCGTCTGGGGCCTGCTGCGCTCGGCCCAGTCCGAACACCCCGGCCGCTTCCTGCTCGTCGACACCGACCGGGACGAACAGGGCGGCGCACCAGGGACATCCGGCCTCGGCGCGGTACTCGCGACGGCCGTCGACACGGGCGAGCCCCAGCTCGCGCTCCGCGCCGGCACCGTCCACGTCCCCCGGCTCGTCCCCGTCGAGCCCGACCCCGGTCGCGCCGGAGGCGGATGGCGCTTCGGGCCGCCCGAGGGCACCGTCCTCGTCACCGGCGGCCTGGGACTCCTCGGCAAGCTGGTGGCCCGCCACCTCGTCACGGAACACGGCGTACGGCACCTGCTGCTGACCGGCCGACGCGGCCCCGCCGCTCCGGGCGCCGCCGAGTTCGTGGCCGAACTCACCGCCCTCGGCGCCCGCGTCACCGTGGCCGCCGCCGACGCGTCCGACCCGGAGGCCCTGCGGGCCGTACTGGACGGCATCCCGGCACATCACCCCCTCACCGGCGTCGTGCACGCTGCCGGAACCCTGGACGACGGCGTCGTGGGCTCGCTCACCCCCGACCGGCTGGACACCGTGCTGCGCCCCAAGGCCGACGCCGCGTGGAACCTCCACGTGCTCACCCGGGACGCCCCCCTCTCCGCGTTCGTGGTGTTCTCCTCGGCGGCGGGCGTCCTCGGTGTCCCCGGCCAGGGCAACTACGCCGCGGCCAACACCTTCCTCGACGCCCTGGTGGCGTACCGCAGGGCTCACGGCCTGGTCGGGACGTCCCTCGCCTGGGGCCTGTGGGAGGAGAGCAGCGAGCTGACCGGACATCTGGACGACACCGCCCACCGGCGCAACGCCCGCCACGGCACCCGCGCCCTCACCACCCCCGAGGGACTCGCGCTCCTCGACGCGGCCGGATCGGCCGACCACCCGCTCCTCGTGCCGGTCGCCCTGCGGGACGGCGCGGAGGCCGGGCAGATCCCGCCGGTCCTCCGTGACGTCGTCACGACGACCCGCAGGCCGGTCGCGCGCCGGGCCGCCGGGACATCGGGCTCCACTCTCGCGGCGCGACTGCTGCCGCTCGGCGCGGCCGAACGCGAGGAACTCCTGGCCGATCTGGTCCGCGCGGAGGCGGCGACCGTGCTCGGGCGCGCCGACCGCGACTCGATCGCCTCCGGCCGGGCGTTCAAGGATCTCGGATTCGACTCGCTGACCGCCGTGGACCTCCGCAACCGGCTGGGCGCGGCGAGCGGGCTGCGGCTGTCGCCCACGCTCGTCTTCGACCACCCCACCCCGCACTCCCTGGCCCGTTTCCTCCTCACCGAACTGCTCGGCGAAGATCCCGGTGCGGCGGCCCCCGCGCCCGTGGCCACCCCGGTCGCGGACGCGGACGACCCGGTCGTCATCGTCGGCATGAGCTGCCGGCTGCCGGGCGGGGTGGCCTCGCCCGACGACCTGTGGGACCTGGTCTCCCAGGGCGGGGACGCCATCACCCCGTGGCCCACCGACCGTGGCTGGGACCATGAGGGTCTCTTCGACGAGGACCCCGACGAGCCGGGCCGCACCTACACCCAGCACGGCGGATTCCTGCACGACGCGGCCGAGTTCGACGCGGGCTTCTTCGGTATCTCGCCGCGTGAGGCGCTGGCGACGGACCCGCAGCAGCGGTTGCTGCTGGAGTCGTCCTGGGAGGCGTTCGAGCACGCGGGCATCGCCCCCGACACCCTGCGCGGCAGCCGTACCGGCGTCTTCGTCGGCGTGATGTACAACGACTACGCCTCCCGGCTGCGGGAACTCCCTGCGGAGCTGGAGGGCTACCTGCACAACGGCAGCGCCGCCAGCGTCGCGTCGGGGCGCATCTCCTACACGTACGGGTTCGAGGGTCCGGCCGTGACGGTGGACACGGCGTGCTCCTCCTCGCTGGTGGCGCTCCACCTCGCAGCGCAGGCACTGCGGGCGGGGGAGTGCGACCTGGCGCTCGCGGGCGGGGTCGCCGTGATGGCCTCGCCGTCCGGGATGGTCGCCACCTCCCGGCACCGTGCCTTCGCCCCCGACGGCCACGTCAAGGCCTACGCGGCCTCCGCGGACGGTACGAGCTGGGCGGAGGGCGTCGGGCTGCTGCTGGTGGAGCGCTTGTCCGACGCGCGGCGGCTCGGTCACCGGGTGCTCGCGGTGGTACGCGGCTCCGCGGTGAACCAGGACGGCGCGTCGAACGGTCTGACCGCGCCGAACGGTCCCGCCCAGCAGCGCGTCATCCGGCAGGCACTGGCCGTCGCGGGCCTCGCCCCGCACGACGTGGACGCGGTGGAGGGGCACGGCACCGGCACCACCCTCGGCGACCCGATCGAGGCCCAGGCGCTGGTGGCCGCGTACGGCACCGGGCGGCCCGAGGACCGGCCGCTCTGGCTCGGCTCGCTCAAGTCCAACATCGGCCACACCCAGGCCGCCGCCGGAGTGGCCGGCATCATCAAGATGGTGCAGGCCATGCGGCACGGCGTGCTGCCCCGGACGCTGCACGTCGACGCCCCCTCGCCCGACGTGGACTGGACCGCGGGCGGAGTGCGCCTCCTCACCGAGGAGCGGTCCTGGCAGGCGGACGGACGGCCGCTGCGCGCCGGCGTCTCCTCCTTCGGCGTGAGCGGCACCAACGCACACGTCATCCTCGAAGAACCCGACTCCGGAGAGTCCCCGGAGCCCGCGACCGCCCGAACCACCCCCAAAACCGAAACCGCTCCGGCCGAGGACGGCTCCCCGCTGCCCTGGGTGATCTCCGGCCGGACCCCGCAGGCCGTGTCCGACCAGGCCGCGCGTCTCCTGGAGCTGCTGGACCGCCCGGCCCCGGCCCCGGCCACGGTGGAGACCGCTCACGCGCTCCTCACCGACCGCTCGCACTTCGACCACCGGGCGGTCGTGGTCGCCGCCGGCCGTGACGGCCTCGCCGACGGGCTGGGCGCACTCGTAAGGGGCGAACCCGCCGGGAACCTCGTCCGGGGAACCGCGGCCGAGGGCGCCCGCACGGTCTTCGTGTTCCCCGGCCACGGCTCGCAGTGGAGCGGGATGGCCCGGGGACTGCTCGATACCGCACCCGCCTTCGCCGAGCGCGTCGAGGAGTGCGCCCGGGCACTGGAGCCCCTCGTCGACTGGTCACTCGTCGACGTCCTGCGGGAGACCCCGGGCGCACCCACCCTGGACCGGGTGGACGTGGCCCAACCCGCCCTGTGGGCCGTGCTGGTGGCGCTCGCCGCCCAGTGGCAGTCCTACGGCGTACGGCCGGACGCGGTGGTCGGGCACAGCCAGGGCGAGGTCGCCGCCGCCTGCGTGGCAGGCATCCTCTCGCTGGGGGACGGCGCCCGCATAGTCGTCGAGCGCAGCCGGATCCTGGCCGGGCTCGTCGGGAAGGGCGGCATGGCCTCCCTGGCGCTGCCCCTCGCCGAGGTGGAGAACCGGATCGCGGCCTGGCCGGGGCGGCTCTCGGTCGCGACGGTCAACGGCCCCTCGGCCGTCGTGGTCGCCGGGGACGAGGCCGCCCTGGACGAACTGCTCGCCGCGTGCGAGGCACGGGGCGAACGGGCCCGGCGGATCAGGGCGGCCACCGTCGCCGGACACTCCCCGGTGATCGACGGGGTGAGGGACGAACTCCTCGAACGGCTCGCGTTCGTCACGCCCCGCACGGGGGAGACACCCCTCTGGTCCACGGTCACCGCCGCGCCCGCCGGACCCGGCGAACTCGACGCGGAGTACTGGTACCGCAATATCCGGCAGACGGTGCGATTCGCCCCCGTCGTCCGGGACCTGCTCGCCGACAGGTACACCGTCTTCATCGAGGTCAGTCCGCATCCGGTGCTCACCGGCAGCATCCAGGACACCGTGGACGAGACGGAGGGCATCGGCGTCGTGGTCACCGAGACGCTGCGGCGGGACCACGGCGGACTCGACCGTTTCCTCACCTCCGTTGCGGCCGTCCACGCCCGCGGCGTGGGGGTGGACTGGTCCCCGGCGTTCGACGGCAGGCGGTCCTCGCGGGCGGAGCGGGTGGAGCTGCCCACGTACGCCTTCCAGCGCCGGCGTTACTGGCTGGACGCCGGTACGGCTGCCGCCGGCCCGCTCGCGGGCGCCTCGAACGGTGCGTCCGGCCCCGCACCGGGCCAGGACGGAGATCAGGTGGAGACAGGCCCGGCGGCACGGTTCGCCGCCCTGCCGGCCGCCGCCCGTACCGGGGCCCTGCTCGACCTGGTGGTACGCCAGACGGCCGAGGTGCTGGGACACGAGGACGCCGGGGAGATCGGCCCGGACCACGCGTTCAAGGGGCTCGGCCTCGAATCGCTGACCGCCGTCGATCTGCGCAACCGGCTGGCCGCCGCGATCGGCGTACGGCTGCCGGCGACCCTGGTCTTCGACCACCCGACGCCCGCCGCCGTCGCCGCGCACCTCGCCGGCCTGCTGCCCGACGGCCCTTCCGCGGTGGCGGGGCCGGGCGCGGGCGCCGCGGCGGACGCCCTCGCCCTGCTGGAACAGGCCGTTCCCGGCGCCGGTCCCCTCGACCCGGACGGAGCCGAACTGCTCTCCCGGCTCCGCGCGTTGGTGGCCCGCTGGGACACCGGCCGGCCCGTGCCCGGCCAGGGGGACGCCGAGGAGATCGACCTCGACGGGGCCACCGACGAAGAGCTCTTCGAGCTGATGGACAGCGAGGCGCGATGAACCAGGACCGCTCCACCGGCGAGCAACTCGACTCTGAAGAACAGCATTTCGGCGCAGGTCCGCGCATCACGGAGGAGGTGGCCGGTCGTGGCCGATGAGGAGAAGCTGCGCAGCTACCTCAAGCGTGCGCTCGCGGAGAACCGGGAGGCGCAGAAACGCCTGCGGGAGGTCGAGTCCGGCCTGCGGGAGCCGATCGCCATCGTCGGTATGAGCTGCCGGCTCCCGGGCGGGGTGGACTCGCCCGACGCACTGTGGGACCTGGTGGCCGCCGGCGGCGACGCCATCGTGCCCTGGCCCGACGACCGGGGCTGGGACCTCGAAGCCCTCTACGACCCCGATCCCGGCCACCCCGGCACCAGTTACGCCCGGCACGGCGGATTCCTCCACGACGCGGCCGACTTCGACGCGGAGTTCTTCGGGATGTCACCCCGCGAGGCGCTCGCCACCGATCCGCAGCAGCGGTTGCTGCTGGAGTCGTCCTGGGAGGCGTTCGAGCGGGCCGGTATCGCGCCGGACTCCCTGCGCGGCAGCCGTACCGGCGTCTTCGTCGGCCTGACCGCACAGGACTACCACCACCGCCTCACCGAGGTACCGGCCGAACTGG
Source organism: Streptomyces sp. NPDC005576 (assembly GCF_042871745.1). Lineage (NCBI taxonomy): Bacteria > Bacillati > Actinomycetota > Actinomycetes > Kitasatosporales > Streptomycetaceae > Streptomyces > Streptomyces sp. NPDC005576. The sequence goes on from NZ_JBIAJC010000016.1 coordinate 139,656, forward strand.
AGGGGTACCTCGGTATCGGCAACCTCGCCAGCGTCGCGTCGGGGCGCATCTCCTACACGTACGGGTTCGAGGGTCCGGCCGTGACGGTGGACACGGCGTGCTCCTCCTCGCTCGTGGCGCTCCACCTCGCAGCGCAGGCGCTGCGGGCGGGGGAGTGCGACCTCGCCCTCGCGGGCGGGGCGACCGTGATGTCCACCCCCGCCGGTTTCGTGGAGTTCTCCCGTCAGCGCGGGCTGTCGCCGGACGGCCGGTGCCGCGCGTACGGTGCCGGGGCGGACGGCACCGGCTGGGCGGAGGGCGTCGGGCTGCTGCTGGTGGAGCGCTTGTCCGACGCGCGGCGGCTCGGTCACCGGGTGCTCGCGGTGGTACGCGGCTCCGCGGTGAACCAGGACGGCGCGTCGAACGGTCTGACCGCGCCGAACGGCCCCGCCCAGCAGCGCGTCATCCGGCAGGCACTGGCCGCCGCCGATCTCGCCCCGCACGACATCGACCTGGTGGAGGGGCACGGCACCGGCACCACCCTCGGCGACCCGATCGAGGCCCAGGCGCTCCAGGAAGTCTACGGAAGCGGCCGGCCCGAGGACGCCCCGCTCTGGCTCGGCTCCCTCAAGTCCAACATCGGGCACACGGCCGCCGCGGCCGGAGTGGCCGGACTCATCAAGGCGGTGGAGTCGATCCGGCACGGCGTCCTCCCGCAGTCCCTGCACACCGCCACGCCCACCCCGCACGTCGAGTGGGAGGGCGGCGGAGTGCGGCTGCTCGACGAGGCCCGGCCGTGGCCGGAGACCGGACACCCCCGCCGGGCGGGCGTCTCCGCCTTCGGCGTGAGCGGGACGAACGCCCACGTGATCGTCGAGGAGGCCCCGGGCACGCCCGAGCGTCCCGCGCCCGCAAGCGCCGATCCCGGTCCCCGGACCGGCCTGCTCCCCTGGCCGCTCTCCGCCAGGTCGGCCCGGGCGCTGCGGGACCAGGCGGCCCGGCTGGCGGAGCTGCTGGAGTCCCGTCCCGGACTCGACCCGCTCGACGTGTCCTGGTCGCTGGCCACCGCCCGCACCGCACACCCGCACCGCGCCACCGTGGTCGCCGGGGACCGCGGCGAGCTCCTCGCCGGTCTGCGGGCACTGGCCGACGGGCACTCCTCGGCCGCCGTCGTCACCGCCGGGGAAGACCTTCCCCGCGCCGCACGCGCCGGCCGCACCGCCTTCCTCTTCACCGGGCAGGGCAGTCAACGGGCTGCCATGGGAAGGGAGTTGCACGAACGGTTCCCCGCCTACGCCCGCGCCTTCGACGAGGTGACCGCCGCCCTCGACCGCCACTGCGCGGGCCACCTCACCCATTCGGTGCGAGGCGTCGTCCTGTCCGCCGCCCACGGCGAACTGCTCGACCGCACGGAGTACGCTCAGCCCGCCCTCTTCGCCGTGGAGGTGGCGCTCTTCCGGTTGCTCGGCACCTGGGGGGTGCGGCCCGACGTCGTCGCGGGGCACTCGATCGGCGGCCTGGCCGCCGCGCAGGTGGCCGGGGTGCTCACTCTGGAGGACGCCGCGGCCCTGGTCGCGGCCCGCGGCCGGCTGATGCAGGCGCTGCCGCCCGGAGGCGCGATGGCGGCGGTCGAGGCGACCGAGGAGGAAGTCGCCGACGCGCTCGCCGCACGGGGGGAGCCGGCCGCGATCGCCGCGGTCAACGGCCCCCGCTCGGTCGTCGTCTCCGGCGACGAGGAACCCGTCCTCGCCGTGACGGCCGACTTCAGGGCGCGCGGCCGCCGGACGTCCCGGCTGCGGGTGAGCCACGCCTTCCACTCGCCCCGCATGGACCCGATGCTGGACGACTTCCACCGTGCGGCCAAGGCGCTCCGGTACGAGGAGCCCGGCATTCCCGTGGTCTCCGACCTGACCGGTGCCACCGCCCTGGAGGGAGAGCTCGGCACCGCCGACCACTGGACCGAACACGCCCGGCGGCCGGTCCGCTTCCTCGACGTGGTGCGGGAGTTGCGTGGTTCGGGAGTGACCCGGTTCGTCGAGATCGGACCGGACGCCGTCCTCACCGGGCTGACCGCCGAGATCCTGACCGCCCAGGACGCCGCCCAGGGTCCGGACGCGCCGGCACCCGCCGTCCTCGCCCCGCTGCTGCGGGGCGGCCGGCCCGAGGCGGCGACCCTGCTGACGGCGCTGGCCCGCCTCCATGCCGACGGGGTGCCGGTCGACTGGCGGGCCGTCTTCGAGGGCCACCGGCCCCGTACGGTCGACCTGCCCACCTACCCCTTCCAGCGCCGCCGCCACTGGCTCGACGCCACCGTGACCCGCGGCGCCACCGGCGTGTCCCCGCTCCCCGCGGCCGAGTCCGAAGCGCAAGAACCCAGCGGGGCCGTCCGGTACGCGGAGCTGTCCGGGCCGGCGCTCGACAACGCGCTGCTCGACCTCGTCACGGCGGAGGTCTCGGCCGTCCTCGGGCACGCGACGGCCGACGCGGTCGCGCCCGACCGGGCCTTCGTCGAGGTGGGCCTGGACTCGCTCTCCGCCGTCGAACTGCGAACCCGTCTCGCCGCCCGCACCGGCCTGACCCTCGCGGGAGCGCTGACCATCCGATACCCCGAACCGCTCTCGCTCGCCCGGCACTTGAGCGAACTCCTGCAAGCGCGGAAGCAGCCTTCCGCGCCGGTCGAGGGGCCCCTCACCACGCTCTACCTGCGGCTGTGCGCCGCCCAGGAGATCGCCGCGGCCACCGAAGTCGCCGTCGCCTCGTCCCGGTTGAGGAGAACCTTCGGATCGGCGGAGCGTGCGCGCCACACCACCGAGCCGGTGGTGCTGGCCCAGGGCGACGCGCGGACCGCGCTGGTCTGCTTCCCCGCTCTCACCGCCTTGTCCGGACCCCATGAGTACGCCCGTTTCGGCCAGGCACTGCACGGCGTACGTGACGTCCTCGCCGTCCCCGCGCCCGGCTACCCGGAAGGCAGCGCGCTGCCCGACTCGGCGGAGACCTTCGTGGCGATGCAGGCCGACGCGGTGCAGCGCCTGGTGGGGGAGGAGCCGTTCGCGGTGCTGGGGCGATCCCTGGGTGGCTGCGTCGCCCACGCGGTGACCGCCGAACTCGAACGGCGCGGCACTCCGCCGACCGGCCTGGCGATGGTGGACACCTACCCGATGGACACCGCGACCCTGCCCGGAATGGAGTGGTGGATGCCCGCCATGATCAACGGAATGGTCGACCGGTTCGACGCCTTCGACCTCGGACTCACCGACAACGGCATTACCACGATGGGCAGTTACCTACGTACCTTCGGCGGATGGCAGCCACGGGCGGTCACCACCCCCACGCTGCTGCTCCGCGCCGAGGCGCCCCTCCCCGGGACTCCGGACGACCCAGCAGGTGACACCCGCGCCTTCTGGCGGCTGCCGCACGCCACCACCGATGTGCCGGGCGACCACTTCTCCGTACTGGAGGAGCACTCGGCGACCACCGCCGCCGCCGTCGAGGCATGGCTGAACACCCTGGGCTGAAGCCGCCCCCATGCCCCCGCTCCCGGACCGGCACGACCGGCCCCCGACCACCGCCACGCACTGCCGCTCATGCGGCCGTCCGCCGGCGGACGCCACCCGCACCCCGCAGGACACGAGAGAGAAGAACCCGATGACCGCACCACAGCCGCTGCACCTCGCCGTAGCACTGGACAACGTCGGCTGGCACCCGGCGGCCGGCGCGGGGCCCGACGCCCCGGACGGAAACCTCTTCAGCCTGGCGCACTGGACCGCCCTCGCCCAGGAGGCCGAACGCGGACTCCTGGACTTCGTCACGGTCGAGGACCCGCCGAAGCGCCCCGCCGGGCACGTGAACCACCGCCTGGACGCCGTCCTCGTCGCCTCGGCGCTGGCCGCCACGACCGAGCGCATCGGGCTGATACCGAGCATCGTGACCGACCACGCCCAGCCGACGAACGTCGCGAAGGCGATCGCCACCCTCGACCACCTCAGCGACGGGCGGGCCGGCTGGCGCACCCCGGTCACCCCCGCGCGGCCGATCGTGATAGCCGACATCTTCACCCCCGAGGTGCAGACGCCGATGGCCGCCCTCTTCGAACGCGCCGCCGACCTGGTGCGCGTCGTGCGCGCCCTCTGGGACGGGGTGGACGACGAGAAGGCGCTGCGGGACACCGCCGCGCCCGGCAGGTTCGCCCCCGCCGACCCGGACCCGCACGGCAGCTTCACCGAGATCGAGCCCCTCGGCGGCGCGGCCGGCGACTGGATCACCATCGACTCGCCGTCCCTCGCCCCCCGCGCCCCCCAGGGCCACCCGGTCGTCTTCACCGTCGCCCACATCACCCTGCCGTACCGGTACGGGGCACGCTCGGCCGACGTCGTGTCGGTGACCCCGCACAGCGTCGAGGAGGCGCGGGCGACCGTGGAGGAGGTCCGCGCCGAGCAGGCGGCGGCGGGGCGCGCGGACCAGAAGGTGCACGTCTTCGGCGAACTCGTGGTCTTCCTCGACAGCGCCCCCGGCCGCGCGGCCGAGCGGCTGGCCCGTCTGGACGAGGCGCACGGCAGCACCTACGCCTCCGACGCCGAGATCGTCGCCGGAACCCCCGCGGAAGTCGCCGACCTCCTCCTCCAATGGCAGGAGGCAGGGCTCTCCGGGTTCCGCCTGCGACCCGGCGCCCTGCCCCACGACCTCAACGCCATCACCCGGGAACTCGTACCCGAACTGCAGGCCCGCGGCGCGTTCCGGACCTCCTACGAGGCGGACACACTGCGCGGGCTGCTCGGACTGCCGGTACCGCCCGCCCCGGCAGCGCCCTGACCCCCGGCCGGGCGCGTGTGCTCACTCGCCCGGCCACCTGTGGGCCGGCCGGCCGGCTGCTCCGGCCGGCCGGGCTCCCGCAGTGAACTCGGAAGACCGGCCCGGCCCTTCACCCGGAGTTTGCGGTAGGCGTGCGTCAGGTGCTGCTCGACCGTGCTGACGGTGATGAACAGCTTCTCGGCGATCTCCCGGTTCGAGTGGCCGGCCACCGCGAGCGCCGCCACCTGTGACTCCGAGCCGCTGAGCAGGGTGACACCCGTGTCCGACTCGTCCTTCACCGCCCGGGACTCCTGCGCGGCGAGCTGCCGGGCCAGCGGGGCGAAGCCGCCCTCCTCGGCGATCTCCCGGGCCTGCCGGGCGACCATCCGGGCCCTGCCGGTCTGGCCCGCCCGGGTGTGGACCGCGCTCAGGTCGGCGAGAGCACGCGCCAACTCCAGCCGGTCACCCGCGGCGCCCAGCAGGTCCGCCGACTCCCGCAGCAGCACCGCGCGCCGCCTCGGGTCCGACACGGCCGCGACCGTCCGCAAAGCCATTCCCCGGGCCCGGGGCTGCTCGGGCGAGACCAGGGCCAGTTGCTCGGACGCGAGACGGCGCGCCTCGTCGGTCCTGCCGAGCCGCAGCAGCGCCGTCACCGCGTCGCTCCGCCACGGAACGAACGCGGGCCGGTCGATGTCCCACTCCCGCAGGAGCCGTCCGCACCGCACGAGATCGTCCAGTGCCGCGTGCAGCAGATCGAGCGAGAGCCGCTGCCGGCCGCGCGCGTGCAGGTACTGGACCCCGAAGCGCGTCTGGAACAACTGCTCGGGCAGGGTCCACGTGCGCGGGACCCCGGTCTCCGGCACCGTGCCCGTCGCGCTGGCGGCGAGCAGCAGACTGGAGAGCGGGGAACCGATCAGTACGCCCCAGCTCCCGGTCGACATCAGCGACATCGCCCTCCGGGCACTGCGCTGCGCGAGCCGTGCGTCGCCCTGCCGGACGGCGATCTCCGCCCGGACCGCCGCGAACAGCGCCTGCCACGCCGGCGCGTCCCGCTCGGCCGCCTCCCGCAACAGCGCGTCGCACCATCCCACAGCCAGGTCCGGGCGGTCCGCGTACACCAGTACGGACAGGGCGAGGTGCAACGCGTCGAAGCCCTCGTCGTCCAGCGGGGTGGACTGCAGGACGAGCTCCGCGCTCCGCACGCTGTCCTGATCGGGGCCGGAACGCAGCACCCCGTTCAGCACGGCGGCAATCGGTCTCGGCGTCCCGTCCGGCGTCCGGGCCGCCTCGGCCCTCCCGCCCCGTGCGCCCCGGACGTTCCGCGCGGGCGGCCGTACGGAACGGAACCGGGAGTCGGTTCCCCGCAGCAGCGCCGGATGCGATGCGCGCAGCCACTCCCGGGCGGCGAGGTATTCGCCCGCCGAGCCCTCGTCCAGGGTGTCCGCGAACCGTTCGAGCCGGCCGAGCGCGAGAGTGATCTCCTCCCCGCTCCCGTTGCGGAGTAGCCGCCCGAGGAGGGACACGCTCTGGCAGCCGGTCAGACGGCCCTCCCGCAGCGCGTCCAGCAGCGGCCGCAGCCTCCGGCAGGCCGTGTCCGGGTCGCTCCGGGAATCGACGAGGCTCCGCAGCAGGGTGACCGTCACCCGCTGCTCCTCGTCCGTGCAGGCCTGCGCCGCGAGGTCGAGGCACGCCTCCGCGAATCCCGTGTCGTCCCGGCGCAGGGCCTCGCGGGCCGCTTCCAGCAGGACCGGGAGGGCGAAGGGCTCGTCGCCGTCCCCGGCCGCCAGCAGATGGACGGCGACGGCGGACGCGGGGTCCCCCGCTCCGTGCAGCAGCCGGGCGGCCTCCCGGTGCAGCGCCGAGCGGTCGGCGGCCGGCATGCCCGCCAGCACGGCGGCGCCCGCGGCGGGGTGGCGGTAGCGGCCCCCGTCCAGGACGCCGATGGCGTCCATCGCCCCCAGGGTCTCGGCCACCTCGGACTGCGGCAGGCCGAGCAGCCGCGCCAGGCGGTGGTGCGAGCCGGAGGCGTCCAGCGCAGCGAGCGCGCGGGCCGCGTCACGGAAGCGGCGCCCCGCCCTGCGCACGCAGGCATCCACCGCTCGGCCGAACTCCGCTCCCGCACGCGGCTCCGGCACGGCCGCCGGGCTGCCGGCTCCCTCGTACCAGTCCTCCGCGAGCGCCCGCAGCAGCAGCGGGTTCCCGCCGCTGAGCCGGTGCCAGGAAGCGGCGGTGGCATCCGGCACGAGGATGCCTCCCGACAGTTCCGCGAGCATCCGCCCGGTCGCCGGAAGACTGAGCGGCCGGACCCGTACACGGCTGAAATGCCGCTGGCGCAGCAGCGGCGTGCGCCAGGCGCGCTCCGTCGCGTCCCCGTCGGTCGGCGGATCGGACTCGGTCACCACGATCAGCACCCGGGAGGCACGGAGCAGACCGCCCATGTGGATCAGGGAGTTCAGCGACGCGGGGTCGGCGAAGTGCAGATCGTCGACCGCCACCACCACCGGCTCGCGCTCCGACAGCGCGCGGATCGACTCCCAGTGGGTCTGTCCGGCGAGCGACGGCGTCGGGCCGGCGGACAGGAGGTCCGCGTCGCAGGTCGCCGCCCCGCCGCCCCGGGGCAGGCGCAGCACCCGGGCGCGCTCCTCGGGCGCGAAGTGCTCGCGCCCGAAAAGCTGGCCCACCACGCCCAGCGGCACGTCCTGTTCGGAGCACCTGGCCGCCGCGTGCAGCACCACCGCCCCCTCGTCGGCCGCGATCTCGCCGAAGACGTGGAGCAGTTCGGTCTTTCCGGCGGCAACCGGGCCGCTGATGGCGACGACACTCCCGCGTCCGCCGAGACAGTCGGCCAGCAGCTCTCGAAGTCGCGTCAACTGGTTCTCACGCTCGACAAAAACCACAACAAGCTCCACATCTCGGCGACGCGGTCGCGTCGCTCGAATCTCGGACATCTGCTCTCGGGTGGGGACCGGCGAGCACGTCAGGACCGGGGCCGCGGGGGCGCGGCCCCCGGCAGCAGCCGTTCCTCGATCAGCGCTTTGATCCGGTCCTGGTGCTGGAGGGGGAAGAAGTGGCCGCCGGTGAAGGTCAGCACCTCCGTGGCGCCGGTGGTGTGGTCCTCCCAGGCCCGCGCCTCCTCGGGTGTCACCTTGGGGTCCTCGCTGCCGGTCAGCACGGTGACCGGGGCTTCGAGGAGGGGGCCGGGGTGGTACCGGTAGCGCTCGATCGCCCGGTAGTCACCGCGGAGCGCCGGCAGGATCATCTCCACCAGCTCCGGCTCCTCCAGCAGGGCCGCGGGGGTGCCGCCCTGCCGCACGATCTCCGCCAGCAACTCCCGGTCGTCGGCGAGATGGAGCTTCTCCTCGCGGTGGGTGGACGGCGCGCGGCGCCCGGAGACGAAGAGCGCGGCGGGCCCCCTCCCGGTGGCCGTCGACAGCCGGCGGGCCGTCTCGTACGCCACCACCGCACCCATGCTGTGCCCGAGGAACGCGGGCGGCGCGTCCCACCAGGGCTCCAGTACCCGGGCGAGTGCGTCCGCCAGGTCTCCGAGGTTCTCGGCCGGCGGCTCCGCCCGGCGCTCCTGGCGCCCCGGGTACTGCACGGCCAGCACCTCCACCCGCGGGTGGAGCAGTGCGGAGAGCGCGAACCAGAAGCCCGCGGACCCGCCGGCGTGCGGGAAGCACACCAGGCGGCCGGCGGCGCCGGGGGACGGGTGGAAGCGCCGGATCCAGAGTCCGGTGCCGAACCCGGTCGTCATGCCCGTACCTCTTCCTGGTCGCGCTCGCGTGCCCGGTCCCGGCCGGGCCGGGGCAGTGCGGCGAGCAGTTCGCGGGTGTACGGGTGCACGGGACGGTCGAAGATCTGCTCCACGTGCCCCGACTCGACCAGCTCACCGTCCTTCATCACGATCACCCGGTCGCTCACATGGTGGACGACACCGAGATCGTGCGAGATGAACAGCAGGGCGAGACCCAACTCCCTCTGGAGTTCGGCCAGTAGATCGAGCACCTGCGCCTGGATGGACACGTCCAGCGCGGAGCCCGGTTCGTCGCAGACGATCAGCCGGGGCTCGGTGGCCAATGCCCGTGCGATGGCGACGCGTTGACGCTGACCGCCGGAGAGTTGCAGCGGACGCCTGTCGGCGACGGCCGCCGGCAGACCCACCTGTCCCAGGAGCTCCGAGACCCGCGCCGAGCGGGTCCGCCCACGCGGCACACCCGCTCTGGCCGCGGCCTCGGCGACGATCCGCCGCACTGTGTGCCTCGGGTCGAAGGAGCCGAGCGGGTCCTGATGGACCACCTGGAGATGGCGCCGCCGATCGCGGCGAGCCCGTTCGGGCAAGCCGCTCCAGGCATCTCCCCCGAACCGTACGGAGCCCTCGTCCGGCTCCACCAGACCCAGCACGATGCGGGCCGTCGTCGTCTTGCCGGAGCCCGACTCGCCGACCAGCCCCAGGGTCTCCCCGGCGCCGATGCGGAACGAGACGTCCCTCACCGCGGTCCAGGAGCCGCCGCCGGGCGCCCGGAAGCTCTTGGAGACGCCCGCCACCTCCAGCAGCGCCGGACCCGTGCCCGCCGCGGGGTCGTCCTCGCCCGCCGGGACCACATCCGTCGCCGTGGCGATTGCCGTCGACACCGTCGCCGCCGTCGCCCGCGGCCGTGAGGCGGCCGGTCTCGCGGGCGGTGCCCCACCGGGGTGCCAGCAGAGTGTGAGGTGCCCGTCTCCGTCGGCCGTCGCCGCGGGGAGCCCGGCACGGCACCGTTCGTCGGCCAGGAGGCAGCGCGCCGCGTACGGGCAGCCGTCCGGTCCGGCGGCGGGCTGCCGCGCGGCGGCCACGGAGAGCGCGCGCCCCTTGGAACCGATCGTCGGCACCGCCGCCAGCAGGGCCCTGGTGTACGGGTGCCGGGGCTCCTCCAGCACCTCGGCGGCCCGCCCCTGCTCGACCACGAGGCCGCCGTACATCACCGCGACCCGGTCCGCGAGCCTGGCCACCACCGACAGGTCGTGGCTGATCAGCAGGAGCGCGGTTCCCTCACCGACCAGTCTGCCCAGCAGGTCGAGCACCTGGGCCTGCACGGTCACGTCCAGCGCCGTCGTCGGCTCGTCCGCCACCAGCAGCTCCGGGGCACCCGACAGCGCGGAGGCGATCAGGGCACGCTGGCGCAGTCCGCCGGAGAGCTGGTGCGGATACTCCGCCGCCCGCCGCTCCGGGTCGGGGATGCCCGCCTGCGACAGCAGCGCGAGCGTCCGCTCCCGTACCCCGGGACCTGCGGCGAGGGAGTGCTCGCGCAGCGTCTCGTCCACCTCGGCGCCCACCGTACGCAGCGGGTCGAGCGAGACCAGCGCGTCCTGGAGCACCAGGCCGATGCGCCGCCCCCGTAGCGCACGCCACTGGCGCTCGGAGAGGGAGGTGAGGTCGGTGCCGTCGAATGCGAGGCGCCGGGCCGAGACCGAGGCGTGGGCCCCGGTGAGGCCGAGCAGCGTGCGGGCGGTCACACTCTTGCCCGACCCCGACTCACCGACCACGGCGAGGCACTCACCCCGGTCCAGCGTGAGGGACACGTCACGGACGGCGCGCACCTCCCCGTCCCGGCGGAAGGTGACGTCCAGCCCTTCGACGGTCAGCAGCGGAGACACGGTGGGCCTCATCGGGCGGACCTCCGGGTGAAGCGCTGCTGGGCGTAACGGCCGACGACATTGACGGCGATCACCGTCGTCGTGACGGCCGCGCCGGGGAACACGCCGATCCACCAGGCCGTCTGGAGGAAGTCGCGCCCCGCGGAGAGCAGGGCCCCCCACTCGGGCGAGGGGGCGGCGGGGCCGAGACCCAGGAAGCTGAGCCCGGAGGCGGAGATCAGCGCGGTGCCGAACCCCACCGTCGCGAGGGTCAGCAGGGGCGCCAGGGCGTTCGGCAGGATGTGCCGCAGCACGATCTGCCGGCGCGGCAGGCCGAGGGCGACGGCCGACTCGATGTAACCGGAGCCGCGGACCACCAGCGCCTCCGCGCGGACGAGCCGGGCGTAGCCGGGGACGAAGGCGATGCCGATGGCCAGCATGACGTTGACCGTGCCGGTGCCCAGCACCGTCACCACCAGCAGCGCCAGCAGGAGTCCGGGCAGGGCCAGCAGGATGTCCGCCAGCCGCATCAGGATTCCGTCCGCCGCCCGGCCGCCCAGTGCCGCCGCGAGACCGGTCAGGGCCCCACCGGCGACCGAGACGACCGTCGAGCCGAAGCCCAGCAGCAAGGACGGCCGGGCACCGTGGAGGACGCGCGAGAACAGGTCCCGGCCCAACTGGTCGGTCCCCAGCCAGTGCGCCGCACTCGGTCCCTTCAGGGCGTCGAGCGGATCGATCGCGGAGGGCGGGACATCGGTGAACAGGCCGGGTGCCGCCGCGATCACCACGACGAGCAGCAACAGGGCACCCGCCAGCACCACGGTCGGCGGAACGGACAGGAACGCTCCGGCCCGGCGCCCCCGCGTTCGCGGCGGCGCGGAGACGACGGCGGCGGGACCGGCGGCGGTGGGTTCGGGGACGAGGGTAGGTGGCATGGGTCAGGCGCTCCTGAGCCGCGGGTCGATGACGGGGTGGAGCAGGTCCACCACGGTGGAGATCACGACGAAGACGCAGGCCGAGAGGAGCACCACACCGATCACCACCGGCATGTCCTTGGCGCTCACCGCCTGGAGGACGAGCGAGCCGATTCCGGGCCTGCCGAACACCGTCTCCACCAGCACCGCGCCCCCGATCAGGGACCCGGTGAGCCACCCCGTGAGGGTGAGCAGAGGCACCGCGCAGTGACGCAGCGCGTGCCGGAGCCGTACCGCGGTCCTGCCCACCCCGCGCGAGCGGGCGGTGACCACGAACGGCTGCTCCAGGGCGGCTTCGAGCCCCTCACGCAGTACCTGGGCCAGCACCCCCGTGAGAGGGAGCGCCAGGGTGACGGCGGGCAGTACCAGCGAGGCGAAGCCCTCCGCCCCGGCCACCGGGAAGACGTGGAACCGGAAGGAGAAGACCGTCAGCAGCACGATGCCGACCCAGTAGGACGGGGTGGAGGCGGAGACCAGCTCCCCGACCGAGGCGATCACGCGGAAGGCGGGCCGGCGCCCGGCCGTCGTCACCGCGGACACCACCGCGAGGACGACGGCCAGGACCAGTCCGGAGAGGGCCAGCTGGACGGTCGGCCAGAGCTGGTCCCCCAGCAGCGAACCGACCGGCCGCTGGAGTTGGTACGACTGCCCCAGGTCGCCCTGGAGGAGACGCACCAGATAGCGCAGGTACTGGTCGGCGACGGGCCGGTCGAATCCGTACTCCCGGGCGATCTCCGCCCGCACCTCGGGGGAGCCCGCGTTGGAGGGGCCGAGCAGGACGGAGACGGGGTCGCCGGGGATGAGCTGGAGAATGAGGAACGCCAGGGTCGCGGCCCCCAGCAGCACGGCCGCTGCCGAGCCCAGCCGTCGGGCGATCCCGCCGGCCAGGGCCGTCGCCGACGCCGTCACTTCTCGGCCAGCCAGGCGTCGTAATAGGTCAGCCAGTTGCTCGCGTTGAACGTGAGCCCCTTCACCCGGTCGGACTGCCCGACGAGGGAGACCTGTGTGTACAGGGGGACGACGACCGCGAGATCGATGCCCCGCTGCTGCACCTTCGGGTAGACGTCGGCACGGGTCTTCGCGTCCAGCGTCGCCCGGCCCTGGTCGGTCCACTTGTCGAAGGAGGGGTCGGTGAGGAAGGTGGCGTTGATGCCGCCCTTGGCGGGCGCGCTGCCGGAGTTGAAGAAGAGCCACAGCACGTCCGGGTCGAACCGGGGCCAGCTGAGGTCGATGATGTTCGCCTTGCCGCCGTAGACCTGTGCGTTGTACGTACCGATGTCGACGTTCGGCCGCTCGACCTCGACGCCGATCTTCTTGAGGTCCGCCTGCACGGCCTGTCCGAGGACGTCACGCCCCTCGCGGGTCGCCTGGATGGACAGCTGCGGCCACTCCACGGTCAGCCGCTTGCCTGCCTTGGTGCGGTACCCCTGGGCGTCCTTGCCGGTCCAGCCGGCCTCGTCGAGGAGCTTGGCGGAGAGCTTCGGGTCGAAGGGCCAGCTCCCTTCGAGGGACTTGTCGTAGTTCGGCGTGGTGGGGCTGATGGGGCTCCAGGCCCGGGGGTACTGGCCGAAGGTCACGGTCTTCACGTCCTGCTCGACGTCGATCCCGCGCTGGATGGCCTTGCGCACGCGGACGTCGTCGAGCGGTGCGAGCGAACCGTTGAGCCAGAGGTTGTAGTTGCCGCCCGGGTTGGCGCGGGAGATGAGCTGGAGACCGGGGGTGGCCTTGAGCGCGGTGACGTTCTGCGGCGGAATCGCCTTGGCCACCTGCACCTGGCCACTCGTCAGGGCGCCCGCACGCACGGAGGCGGTGGGCAGGAACCGGACGACCACCTTGTCGAGGTAGGCGGCACCGGTGTGCGTCGCCGTTTCCGGGGCCCAGGCGTAGTCGGGGTTGCGGGTGAGAGTCGCCGACTGGCCCTTGGTGTAGGCGCTGAAGACGAAGGGCCCGCTGCCCACGTCGGCGGGACCGCCGGCGGCGAGTTTGCCGGCGCCCGCCTTGAGCGCCTCGGGGGAGTAGAAGCCCAGGTAGGTGGTGCTGGCCGCCTGTAGGAAGGGGGCGAATGCCTTGGAGAAGTGGACCTTCACCGTCTGCGGATCGATGACGTCGGTGCCGGTGTAGGGGCCGAGCAGGTTCGCCGCGTACAGCGACTTGGTCTCCTTGGCCACGATGTGGTCGAAGTTGGCCTTCACGACCGAGGCGTCGAACTTTGATCCGTCGGTGAAGGTGACGTCGTCGCGCAAGTGGAAGGTGTAGCTCTTGAAGTCGTCCGCCACCTCCCACTTGGTGGCGAGCCACGGATGGAACGTGCCGTCGGAGCTCTGCGAGACCAGCGAGTCGAACACCCCGCGCGCGATCTCCGCGGTGACGTCCTGGGTGCTGGCGTGGATGTCCCAGGAGACGGGTTCGGTGTCGACGGCGGTGGTGAGCGTTCCGCCCGGCACCGGCTTGTCGGAGCCCGCCGCCTTGGCGGTGATGTCACCCCCGGACGAGCAGGCGGAGAGGAGAAGGAGACCGCTCACCCCCACCGCGAGGGTGCGGCCGAGTCCGGACAGGGCGGGGCGCATGGCGAAACTCCTGGAGTGGATGCCCGCGCGGGGGCGGGAGGTTAGGAGGGAAGCGTGGGACGGGGAAGGCGTCGGCTCAGTCACGCCGGGCTCCCGCGGCGAGGGCGGAGGCGCCCACGATCTGCAGGGAGGCGTCCTCGCCGGGGGCGTGCACCCCGACGGACTGGATGTCGCGGAAGTGCCGCTCCAGCGGATTTCCCTGGGCGAGCCCCGGGTTGCCGAGCAGGCGCACCGCGGTCTGGACTGCGGTGGTGACATGGCGCACGACCAGGACCTTCGACGCCAGGGCGTCGGCGCCCGATACCGGCAGGCCCCGGTCCACCCGGTCGGCCGTCGCGAAGATCAGTTGCTCGGCGGTGGAGAGGAGGGTCTCGATCTCGCCGGCGGCGTGACGGAAGCGGTCCGTCGTGGCCAGCGGACGGCCGAGCGCTGCGGGCACCCGCTCGTGGCCCCAGGCGGTGGTGAAGCTCTGCGCGGCCCGTGCCACCCCCAGGTAGAGGGAGGACGAGAGCAGCATGGTGATGCTGCCCGGCAGCGTGCCGGGGGCCGGGGGCGTTCCGGGGTGCTCCAGCTCGTGCACGTACTCCGCGGGGATCTCGACGTCCCGGAACTCCACCTCGTGGCTGCCTGTCGCGCGCATCCCCAACTGGAACCAGGTGGGCACGATCTCGATGCCGGGTGTACCGCCAGGAACGATGAAATTGCCCACCCGGGGGGAGGGTTCGTCGGTCACCGCCCAGACCAGGAAGTAGCTGAGGCCCTCCGCGCCGGTGACGAACCGCTTGCGTCCGCTGAGCGACCAGCCGTCCGCCGTCCGCCGTGCGACGGTCGACGGCAGACCGTGGGTGGACGACCCCAAGTCCGGTTCGGCCCGGGCGTGGTTGAGCAGTGTCGGACGCTCCGCGGACTCCGCCAGCACCCGGGCGTAGAGCTCCTCGGGCCACGGGCTCCGCGTCTGGAGCAGGTGGGGGACGATGGTCATGCCGGCGATGAGCGCCGTCGACGGATCACCGCGGCCCACCGCCAGCAGGATCTTCGCGACCTCGGTGAAGGTAGCCCCGGACCCGCCGTAGCACGCATCGACTCCGGCGGTCAGAAGCCCCTTCTCATGCAGTAGTTGAATCGGCTTCTGGGGGAAGGCCCCGGTGCGGTCGTACTCGGCGGCGGTGGCCGCGAGCGAGGCGGTCACCTCGTCCAGTCGGTCGAGGGCGGCGGGTATCGGCCGGCTCTCGGTGGCGTGACTCATCGGCCCTCCAGCGTGGCGCGGAGGGAGAGTTCGCAGGCCATGGGTGTGTCCTTGGTCGTGGGTCGGGGAGTTGTCCGGCCACGTGGGGCGGCGCGGCGGGCAAGGGGCGTGACGGTGCTCCGGGGCGCGCGCTACCGCCGGGCCGCGAGGGACCCGGGCGTACGGCGGCCATGGGGGGGTGAAAGCGTGATCAGGAGGGGCACGCGAAGGCGCGCGGTCGTGCGGGAGGAGGTGGTGTTCACCGGAGTCCGGCAGGACCCACGCGTCGGCTCAGCGACAGCTGGTCGACCAGACCTTTCCGAAGTCCACGACTCGGCACTGGGTCAGACGTGGCGTCAGGTGTTCGCTGAGACCGTGATGGCATGCGGCAGCGCCGGCCGGGTACCGGCTGGAATCGCTCACCATCTCAGGCCTGAACATGGCACTGAGCATGCAGGAACAGTGCACTCTGCGTCCAATGCCGAATACTGATCGGGACCGATCGTGTGCACTTATCGATGACGATCCGCTCGGGCCCGCCGAGTGGGAGCCGGTGTCGTGCCTCCGCCGCCACCGCTGTTTCCGCAGGCCCGGCAGGGGTGGGCGGGCGGAACGGTACGGCACGAATACCGACCGGGACAGACCCTCTCCCCGCCCCGGCCGTCCGGCGTGGTGGTGCGTACGGCGCGGACGGGAGCTCGTGCCTCCTGGCTGGTTCCGGGTGGGGGCCCGGACCGCGGCGGAGCGGTCTCCTGCGAGTGGCGGAGCCGTCCGGTGGGCGGGGGCGGCGGGCAGGGGCCGGTAAGGCGCCCCGCCTTGATCCGCCGGACCACCCCCGAGGCGCATCGCCGTGCCCCACGCCCGCGATGCTCTCGACGCGCGGCTGCTCCCCACCTCCGTGCGGGGTGGGTGAACCGGCGCGCGCTGGGCCGATCAGGGGCAGGGTGCGCGCATGTGGATCAAGGCCGCCATCCGTTCAGGTGCATACCCCGCGCGACAGCTTTCGGTGGTGTTCGAAAAGGGTGATTATGCGGTGAACGCACCACTCGTCACGACCCCCACAGGAGTACACATGCTTCGCCGTATCGCGATCACCGTGGCTACCGTCGCCGCTGCCGGGCTGATGGCCGCAGGTCCTGCCGCCGCCCACGGCAACGACAACGGCGGTGAGTCCGTCGAGGTCGCCGCGGGCTACTTCCAGGCCGATGCTTCTCGTGAGAACGCCGAGTACCTCAACCTCGGTGGCCCGTACGGCATCACCTACGCCTCGGAGGAGCGCGAGGCCGCCTCGGTCGAGGGCGGCTTCTTCTGGGCCGAGTACCTGGACAACGACTGATCCGTACCGCACAGGACGGGGTCCGCTCCCATGACGGGGGCGGGCCCCGTCCGCGTTCACGGGCGCGGGCGCCGGCCGCTCCGGCATGGCGCCCGCTGCCCGAGCCGGCCCTTCTGGGCGCGGGTTTCGCGCGGGGAACGCCGACGCCGCCCCGCCGGAAGACTGAGGGCGGGGCGGCGTCGGCGTGCCGGGCTCGTACGCGTGCGGTCAGCGAGCGCGCTTGGCCGGTGCGGCCTTCTTGGTGGTGCGCTTGGCGGGCGCGGGCTTGGCGGTCGCCGTCTTGGCGGCCGGCACCCGCTTCGCCGCACCGGTCCCGCGGGCGGCCTCCTTCTCGGTGGACGCACCGCCGGTGCTGAGGGTGCCGGCGCTGGTTTCGAGGTGGGCACGGACGAACCACTGGAACTGCTCCAGTCCGCGCAGGTGCTCGATCAAAAGGTCCTCGGTGACCGGGTCGATGGAACCCACCTTCTCCACCGCCTCCCGGTGGCTCTCGATGATCCCGGTGTAGACGAGATCCAGGGCACCGAGGTGGGCGATCGCATCGGCCCGGCCGATGCTGTAGTCGTCCCAGGTGCGCTCGGCGACGAGCACGCCCGGTGTTCCCTGCGGCTCACCCCCGAGAGCCGAGATGCGCTCCGCCGCCGAGTCGGCCATCTCGCGTACGGCGACGGTCTGCGGGTCGAGCATCTCGTGGACCGCGATGAAGTGCGGGCCCACCACGTTCCAGTGGATGTGCTTGAGGGTGAGGGCCAAGTCGTTGAGCGCGTGCAGCCGCAGCTTCAGCGCGTCGATCACCTCTGCGCCCTCCGCGGTGCTGAGGCCGGGGACGGTGTACTCGGGGGAAGGGGTCTTGGACGGCATGTCGCTCCTGGTTCGCCGGACGGTCTACGGCCTCACGTCTGCCCCCGCATTCCCGCCTCTCACTCCCCTCGCGGCACTGTTCCACTGGACTGGGCCCCGAAGACGGTATCGGTCGGCCCAGGCCCGGGCCCGGCGGACCGGCGGGCGCCCCGCGGGGCCGGCGGGAGCGCCCGTCCTGCGCGGGGGGTGCCGTGGGGGATCAGCGGCGGCGGGCGGACCAGCCGGCGCCGATCCCCGCGACGTGCAGGGCGAGGGCGACCAGGCCGAGCAGCATGACGTTGCCGGACGAGAAGACGTCGTTCGTGGCGATGTCCGCGGCGTTGATCAGGAAGGAGATGAAGAACAGGACCGCTGCGATGATGGCGAGCATGGAAGGTTCCTCTCGGAAGGGGACGGCGGCGGGGCCGGGTCCGCGGAAGCCCGCCCTCTCCGGGCGGGACACGACCTCTAGTGCCCCCTGACGCCGTTCTCAGACAGGCCACTTCACCTTCACGGCGCCGTCGGGGCCGGGGAGCCGCGCCGCCCCGTTCGCGCCGCCCACGGCGGGCCGCGCCCCGCCGCTCGGTGCGAGGGGAGAACCTCGTGCAGTACGTTCGCCTCGTGGCCGATATCTACTGGTTTACTCGCCGATGAGCGATTCCTCGCTGGTGCTGTCGGTACTGGCGGCCGTGATCGTGCTGTTCTCGTTGAACCGGCTGCCTGTCGAAGCGGTCGCACTCGGCTCCGCGCTGGCCCTCGTGGGCATCGGAGTGCTGACGCCCGCCCAGATCTTCAGTGGATTCGGCGACCCGGTGGTGGGTTTCGTGGCGGCGCTCTTCGTGGTGAGCGCGGGCCTCGAAGTGACCGGGGTGACGGCCAGGGCGGGGCAGTTGCTCGCAGCCCGCACCGGGAGGAGCCGCCGGCGGCTGGTCGCGCTGACGCTGGTCTCCGTCGCCGCCCTGTCGGCGCTGATCACCATGAACGGCGCGGTCGCCGCGTTGCTGCCGGTCGTCGTGATGCTGGCGGTCCGGGTGGGCATGCCGCCGTCCAAACTCGTGATGCCGCTGGCGTTCGCCGCACACGCCGGATCGATGCTGGTGCTGACCGGCACCCCGATCAACGTGCTGGTCTCCGACGCGGCGAAGGAAGCGAGCGGCCGGGGCTTCGGCTTCTTCTCCTTTCTCTGGGTGGGGGTCCCGCTGGTCGCCGGTACGGTCGTGGCGGCCGTCTTCCTCGGTGACCGGCTGCTGCCCTCCCGGCGCCCGGCCGCGCTTCCGCCGGATCTGAGCAACCACACCCTCACCCTCGTCGCGCACTACGGACTCGGTGACCACCTCGGCGGCCTGGTGGTGTCCCCACGATCGTCGTGCGTCGGGAAGACGTTTCCCTCGCTCGACACCGGGGGCGGTGACCTCGTCGTGCTGGGGGCGCTGCGCGGGGGCTCGGACGACCAGGAACTGCGGACCACCGACGCCCTCGCCGCGGGGGACCAGATCGTGGTGCGCGGAACGCCGGAGGAACTGAACGCCTTCGCGGAGATCCACGGTCTTGTCCCGCAGCGGGCCCGGCTGGGCGAGCAGCGGGCCGGTGCGCTGGTCAACCGGGAGGTCGGGCTGGCGGAGGTGCTGATCTCACCGCGCTCGGCCCTGGTCGGCGCGCGGGTCTTCCCCGGCCTGCTGACGGAGGCCCGGGACATCGTGGTGCTCGCCGTCCACCGGGACGGACAGAACGCCGACCCGGGCAGCGTCACGCTGCGCGCGGGCGACACCCTTCTCCTGCACGGGTCCTGGCCGGCGCTCAGCGGCACCGCGGCGACCTACTCCGACGACCTGCTGCTGGTCGACTCACCCGCGGCGGTCCGGCGCCAGAACACCCCCGTGGGGCCGGCCGGACGGCGCGCCCTCGCCGTGATGACCGCGATGGTGATCCTGCTCGCCTCCGGGCTGGTTTCGCCGGCCGTCGCCGCCCTGCTCGCGGCCGTGGCGATGATCCTCCTCAAGGTCGTCTCGGTGCACGAGGCGTACGGGGGAGTGTCCTGGCCGACCGTGGTGATGGTCGGAGCGATGTTCCCGCTCTCCACCGCGATCATGAAATCGGGTGCCGCGGACTCCGTCGCCCGCCTCATCGTGGACATGGCGGGCAGTAGCCGGTACGCCCTGCTGGGCGGCCTCTTCCTCGTCACGCTCGTGCTCGGACAGTTCGTCAGCAACACCGCCACCGCACTGATCGTCATTCCCGTAGCGACCGCCGCCGCCCAGGAGGTCGGGGTCTCCGTGCTTCCCGTCCTCATGGTGGTCGCGGTGGCCGCCGCGGCCGCGATGCTCACCCCGGTGGCCACCGCCGCCAATCTCATGGTGTACGAGCCGGGGGGCTACCGGTTCGGCGATTACTGGCGCTTCGGCCTGCCGGTCGTCCTCTGGTTCCTGGTGGTGGCACTGACGGTGGTGCCCCGGGTGTGGCCGCTGTGACGGCAGGGCGCGCGGTGGGTGCCACGGGTGAGGGGACGCGGGCTCAGCCTGCTCGGGGCGCCCGGTCCGGGCCGTTCTCCTCAGCGCCGTTGGTCTGCTGGACCGTCACCGACCGTGCGAAACGCAGGGACGTCAGGAAGCACTCCTCGATCCGGTCCCCGTCGAGGCCCACCCACAGGTGGTCTGCGCCGTCGATCGCCCGGAAGTCGACCGGCACCCCGGCCTCGCGCAGCGCGGCGGCCAGCCGACGCCCCTGGGCGACAGGTACGAGCGTGTCCTCCGTACCGTGCAGGACGAGGAAGGGCGGCGCGTCCGGCGTGACCCGCTTCGCCGGGCCGGCGGCCGCGACGAGGTCGGGTGCCGCGTCCAGGGCCGACCCGATCAACAGCGCTTCGAAGGAGGCGGTGGACCCGGGGTCGAAGCGGCCCGGCGGACAGTCCTCCACCAGCGCGGCGAGGTCGGTGGGGGCGTACCACACCACGCACCCCCGCACCGGGGGGACGGCGGTGCCCGCCGGACCCGCGAGTGCGGTGAGGGCCGCGAGATGACCTCCCGCCGACGCCCCCCACAGGACGGTGCGCGAGGAGTCCGTGCCAAGTTCGCGGGACCGGGCGTGCAGCCAGCCGAGGGCGGTGCGCAGATCGTCGAGCTGGGCGGGGTAGACGGCTTCACCGCTGAGCCGGTAGTCCGCGCACGCCACGGCGAAACCGGCCGCCACCAATCGGGCGAAGGGGTCCTGCACGGCGTCCCTCAGGAGAGGGCCCATGTCGTCGCGGAGGCCTTGCCGCCAGGCCCCGCCGTGGACGAACACGATCACCGGGCACGGACCGGGGGCGTTCTCGGGCAGCCAGAGATCCAGCTCCAGCGGCCGGGCCCCGTCGATCACTCCGTACGGCACTCCGCGCACCAGGCGGACACCGGGGGACGGGTGAGCCGCCGGCGGCAGCGGCAGGGTCAGCGGGTTCGGCGGCGCGAGGAGCTCGAAGGGGAAGGGCGTGGGCACGGTTCGGTCTTCCTCGGGTGATCGGCCGGGACGGCGGGGCAGGTTGCCGGCCGGCCGTTCGACGAGGCGTGCGCCCCGGGCCGCCGGGCGTGTCCCACAGTAGTCGTCGCCGTACCCGCGCCGGTCGGGCGGTGCCCGGAGGCTCAACCCGGGGCGGGGCCCTGCCCGGCCTCCGCGGCCGACACCTGGTGCAGGGTACGCCCGGTCCGGGCGGAGCGTGCGTGGTACGGGTCGGGGGTGCCGGGCCGGTCGCGCACCGCCTGCTCGTCCTTGGCCTTGATCAGCAGCCACGCCTCCTGACCGCGCGCGTCCTCCTGGCCCGTCCGGAACCTGATCAGCGCGAACTCGCCCCGAAGCTTCTCGCCGTAGAGCCGGAAGGTGGCGTGGCCGCGTTCCAGGGACTCCGCGAACGGCACCCGCACCCCCTGCTCGTCGTGGCCGAGCGGCACATAGGTGCCCTGGTCCCAGACGATCACGGTGCCGCTGCCGTACTCGCCCGGCGGGATCACCCCTTCGAACTCGCGGTACTCCAGCGCGTGGTCCTCCGTGGGGACCGCCAGTCGCCGGTCGCTGGGGTTGTCCGAGGGCCCCTGCGGCACCGCCCATGACCGCAGTACGCCGTCGACCTCCAGCCGGAAGTCGAAGTGCATGCGCCGTGCGGCGTGGATCTGCACGACGAAGCGCGGCAGTGACGGTACGGATTCGTCCTGCATGCTGAACTCCCTCCGTCGCCCCCGGGCCGTTCCACTCCTCCCTCCACTGTGCCGCCCCGTCCCCACGGCCGCATGGCGGGCCGTGCCCCCCGTGCCCCCCGTGCCGGACCCGTCCCCGGCGGCGGGCAATAACATGAGCTCCATGGAACAGCGCACTCTCGGCAGGACCGGCCGTGACGTATCGGTCGTCGGACAGGGAACATGGCAGCTCGGAGGGGACTGGGGGGAGGTACGCGAGCAGGACGCGTTCGGGGTGCTCGACGCGGCGGTCGACTCGGGCGTCACCTTCTTCGACACCGCGGACGTCTACGGCGACGGCCGCAGCGAACAGCTCATCGGCCGCTATCTCAAGGACCGGCCGGACGCCGGCGTCTTCGTCGCCACCAAGATGGGCCGCCGCGAGGCCCAGGTCCCGGAGAATTACGTACTCGACAACTTCCGCGCGTGGAACGACCGTTCGCGGGCGAACCTGGGCGTCGACACCCTGGACCTGGTCCAGCTCCACTGCCCGCCCACCAGCGTCTACTCCAGCGACGCCGTCTTCGACGCGCTCGACACCCTCGTCGCGGAGCAGCGCATCGCCGCCTACGGGGTCAGCGTCGAGACCTGCGAGGAAGCCCTCACCGCGATCGCCCGCCCCGGCGTGGCGAGCGTGCAGATCATCCTGAATCCGTTCCGGCTGAAGCCGCTGGAGAAGGTCCTCCCCGCCGCCGTCGCCGCCGGCGTCAGCATCATCGCCCGGGTGCCGCTCGCCTCTGGTCTGCTCTCCGGCCGCTACACGGCCGAGACCGTCTTCGCCCCGGAGGACCACCGGACGTTCAACCGCCACGGCGAGGCGTTCGACCAGGGCGAGACCTTCTCCGGCATCGACTACGCGACCGGGATCGAGGCCGCCGCCGAGTTCTCCGCACTGGCGCCCGAGGGCGCCACCCCCGCCCAGACCGCGCTGCGATGGATCATCCAGCAGCCCGGCGTCACCAGCGTCATCCCCGGCGCGCGCTCCGTCGAGCAGGCGCGTGCCAACGCCGCCGCGGCCGCGCTCGCCCCGCTGCCGCAGCCCACCCTGGACGCGGTGCGCGACCTCTACGACCGCCGCATCCGCGCGAGCGTGCACGACCGCTGGTAGAAAGCGGTCCGGCTGGGGGGACGGGACGACCGCTCAGTCGTCCCCGTTCCCGTTCCCGTTCCCGTCGCCGTCCCCGCTGCCGTCCTCGCCGCCCGAGCCCCGCTGCCCACCGTGCTGGGCGTCGGACGCGGCGGGGGCGGGGGAGCCCTCACCCTGAGGGGTGACCCCCTGCGACGCACCGGTGCCCGGCGTCACGACGGGGTCGGAGTCGTGGCCGAAGATCACTGTGCCCAGATAGACGGCCACCACGAACGCGATCGAGCCCGCCACCGCGCTGGCCACCCGGGGGCGCCGCCGGATGGCCTCGCCCGCGGTGAGTCGGCGACCGCCGGAACTCGCTCCACCCCGGCCCGCCGCACGGCTGCCGGAGCGGCTCCCCGCCCGGGGGGCCGCCCGATTCACCGGTGGCGCCGCCCGTCGCCGCCCCCCGGACTGCCCCGTCCGGTGCCCCGGAGCGCCCGCGCCCCCCGGAGCGCCCGTCGGTACGGCCGAGTGCGCCCCGCCGCCTGCCGCTCCCAGCGGAGCGCGGCTCCCGCGCCACGCCGCCGTACGGAACCAGTCGGCCGCCTCCTGCGCGGTCGGCCGCTGCTCGGGCTTCTTGGCGAGCAGGCCCAGCAGATAGGCGTCGAAGGCCGGTGAGATGTCGACACCCTGGTCCCGCAGCGGTACCGGAGGCGTGTCGACATGCTGATAAAGCGTGGCGGCCGCGGTGTCCGAGCGGAACGGCGGGCGGCCCAGCAGCAGGTGGTAGATGACGCAACCCAGCGAGTACATGTCGGAGTCCGCGCCCGCCGTCCGGCCGAGCGCCCGCTCCGGCGCCAGATACAGGCTCGTCCCCACGATCTGACCGGCCGTCGTCAGCGCCGTCGAGGGATCGTCGACGAACTGGGCTATCCCGAAGTCGCCGATCTTCACGGAGCCTTCGGCGTCCAGCATGAGGTTGCCCGGCTTGATGTCGCGGTGCACCACCCCCTGGCGGTGGGCGGCGGCGAGTCCGGCCGCGGCGTCGCCCGCGATGCGCGCCACCTGCTCGGGGTGGACGCTCTCCTGGGCGGTCAGCAGATCGCCGAGACTGCGCCCTTCGACCAGTTCCATCACGAGATAGAGGCGGTCCTCCCAGGTACCGAAGTCGAAGACCGCCACCAGGTGCGGGTGGCTCAGCCGGGCGGCCGTCTGCGCCTCCAGCCGGAACCGTGCGGTGGAAGAGGAGTCGGCCCGGTCCCCCAGCAGCAGCTTGACGGCGACCGAGCGGCCGAGGACCTCGTCCGTCGCCCGCCACACCTCACCCATGCCGCCACGCCCGATGGGGGACACCAACCGGTACCGATCAGCTACCAGCACCTGTACACCTATCTCGAATTGTGGCCCGTTGCGTCAGCCGGGGCGACGCACGGTCGTGCTCACGAGGAGCGGGACGGGGCGGGGCTCGCGGCGATGATCAGGATATCTGTCCGGCGGACCCGATGTTACGGCCGGTCAGTTCCGGTACCCGTCGGGGCGCCCGCCGAGGCAGAGGCCGGGAGCGCGACGCCTCGGGCGGCACGACCGGCGACAAGTGACCGGCATCCGGCCCCCGTTCGGCGCGGGACCGGTGGTGGGCCGGTGCACCCGGGGGGCAGTACCCGGCGGGCCGGTGCTCAGCCGCGTACGGCGGCCGTTCGTCCCAGCGACTCCACCAGCGGCAGCACCCGGTGCGGTACCCGCTCGCGCAGCGCCACCTCGGTCCGGGTCCGCACCACGCCGGGCAACTGGATGAGCCGCTGGATCACATCTTCCAGATGGCCGTTGTCCCGCGCCACGACCCGGGTCAGCAGATCCCCGCCCCCGGTGGTCGAGAACGCCTCGATGATCTCCGCGACCTCCGCCAGCGCGTCTCCGACCTCGTCCAGGTGCCCCTGGGTGACCTCCAGGTGGACGAAGGCGAGCACGGGGTGGCCCAGGGCGGCGGGGGAGAGGACGGGACCCGTACCGGTGATCACGCCGTCCCGCTCCAGCCGGTCCATCCGGGCCTGGAGCGTGCCCCGGGCCACCCCCAGGATGCGGGCGTGCTCCCGCGCGCTGGTACGCGGCTGCTCGATGAGGAGCCGCAGGATACGGGTGTCGAGAGCATCCACCGCCATGGTGCGCCTGCCTCTTCTCGGAGGTGTGTGGGGGTGCCCCGAGCCTATCCCGGCCCCCGTGCACCGGACGGGCCCGGAAAAGCCACCGAGCGCTGTGCCGGTGGCGCAGCGCTCGGTGGGGACGTCCCCGTGGATCAGGCGAGGGTGGCGGTGTCGATGACGAAGCGGTAGCGGACGTCGGAGGCGAGGACGCGTGCGTAGGCCTCGTTGACCTGGTCGACGGAGATCACTTCGATCTCACTGCCGATACCGTGCTCGGCGCAGAAGTCGAGCATCTCCTGGGTCAGGGCGATGCCGCCGATCATGGAACCCGTGAGGTTGCGCCGGGCGCTGCCGAGGAGGAACCCGTGCACGGTGAAGGGGCCCGGGGCCGCGCCGACGTTGGCCAGGGTGCCGTCGAGCGTCAGCAGACCGAGGTAGGCGTTGATGTCGACGTCGGCGCTGACGGTGTTGACGATGAGGTCGAACCGGCCGGCGAGCAGGGAGAAGGTCTCCGGGTCGCTGGTCGCGTAGTAGTGGTCGGCCCCGAGCCGCAGGCCGTCCTCCTGCTTCTTCAGTGACTGCGACAGCACCGTGACCTCGGCGCCCAGGGCGTGCGCGAGCTTGACCGCCATGTGGCCGAGGCCGCCGAGGCCCACGACGGCGACCTTCTTGCCCGGTCCCGCGCCCCAGCGACGCAGCGGGGCGTACGTGGTGATGCCCGCGCACAGCAGCGGAGCGGCGGACGCCGGGTCCAGGCTCTCGGGCACGGACAGCACGTAGTCGGCGTCCACGACGACGTGGGTGGAGTAGCCGCCCTGGGTCGTGGAGCCGTCACGGTCGGTTCCCGCGTAGGTCGGGATCATGCCGTCCTGGCAGTACTGCTCGTCACCGGCACGGCAGTTGGCGCACTTGCCGCAGGAACCGACCATGCAACCGACGCCGACCCGGTCGCCGACCCGGTGGCGGGTGACTCCGGTGCCGGCCTCGACCACGGTTCCGACGATCTCGTGACCGGGAACGACGGGGTAGGGCTGGGGGCCCCAGTCGCCGTTGACGGTGTGGATGTCGGAGTGGCAGACACCGGCGTACTGGATGGCGATGAGTACGTCGCCGGGCCCGACGGCACGCCGTTCGACGGTGGTGGGCACCAGCGGCTCCCCGACGGCGGGGGCGGCGTAGGCGTTGACGCGCATGAGGTGTTCCTGTCCTGCGGTGGCGGTAGGCCGGCTCGGGGCGGGTCAGCCGGCCGGGGTGGCGGTGTACTCCTCGTCGGTGACGGGAGTCAGCCAGTGCACGACGGCGTGTTCGGCGTCGCCCTCGTTGATGGCCACGTGGACCATCAGACGGTCGGGTGCGGCACCGTGCCAGTGCTCCTCGCCCGCTTCGAACAGTACGCGGTCACCCGGACGGATGACTTCGACGGGTCCGCCCCGCCGCTGGCACAGGCCGACGCCCTCGGTGACGAAGACGGTCTGGCCCAGCGGGTGGACGTGCCAGTGGGTGCGCGCGCCCGGCATGAAGTGCACCAGGTTCGCGGTGACCCGGGAGGGCGCAGGCGCCGCCGCGACGGCGTCGATGTAGACATCACCGGTGAACCATTCGGCGGGACCCTTGGCAGTGGTGATCGAGCTCCGGGTGATCTGCATGGTCGTTCCCTTTCCGTACTGCCCGCGTGCGTGCGGCCCGTGCGTTCGCTTTCGGCCCTCCCGGGGCCGTCAGGGCTTGAGGAGTGCCTTGATGGCGCGGCGTTCGTCCATGGCCCGGTAGCCCTCGGCGACCTGGTCGAGGGGGAGGGCGAGGTCGAAGACCCTGCCGGGGTCGATGCGGTCGGTGAGGACGCGCTCGATGAGGTCGGGGAGGTAGCGGCGGACGGGAGCGGGGCCGCCGCGGAGGCCGACGTGGGAGAAGAAGAGTTCCTGGCCGTCGACGGTGACGTCGTGGGGGACGCCGACGAAGCCGACGTTGCCGCCGGGGCGGGCGGAGTGCAGGGCCTGGCGCATGGCCTGGGCGGTACCCACGCACTCGAGGACGCTGTCGGCGCCGATGCCGCCGGTGAGGTCCTTGACGCGCGCGATGCCCTCGTCGCCGCGTTCGGTGACGATGTCGGTGGCGCCGAATGCCAGGGCGAGCTTCTGACGGCTCTCGTGGCGGCTCATGGCGATGATGCGCTCGGCGCCCATCTCCCTGGCGGCGATGACGGCGGAGAGGCCGACGGCGCCGTCCCCGACGACGACGGCGGTCGAACCGGGCTCGACCTCGGCGGCCTCGGCGGCCCACCAGCCGGTGCCCATGACGTCGGACACGGCCAGCAGACCGGGCCAGTACTTCTCGTCCGGGATCTCGTCGGTGGCGACGAGAGTGCCCTGGGCGTTCGGGATGCGTACGTAGTCGGCCTGGCAGGTGCTCATGAACTCGCGGTGCAGGCAGTTCGACTGGTACCCGTTGCGGCAGTTCGCACAGGTGTTGTCCGAGGTCGCGAAGGAACCGACCACGAACTGCCCCGGCTTGACCGAGGTGACCCCGCTGCCGACCTCCTCCACGAGACCGACGTACTCGTGCCCCATCGGATGCGGGGCACCGATCGGCTCCAGACCACGCCATGCCCACAGGTCGGAGCCGCACACGCAGGAGACGGCGGTACGGATGATCGCGTCGGTGGGGTGGAGGATCTCCGGATCGGCCAAGGTCTCGAACCGGACATCACCGGGAGCGTGAATCACTGCGCCGCGCATGAGGAATTCCTTAGATGCTGGGGGGACGGGCCGCTGGTGCCCGTACGACGTGCCGGGGGGGCGCCGGCGGCGCCTTCGCTCTCGCCGCCGATGTCCATGGGGGGAAACCCGGCCGCCGCGCCGTCGCGCCGCGGCCGGGAAGTGCCCCGCTTTCCAGGTAACCCGCTTTCCGCGCGGCGAGCGAGTTACCGGTGGGGGGTGTACCGGCAGTACACCCCCCACCTCACCGTCGCCGCCGACGTCGTGGCGGTCGGCAACCGGTCTGCGGCACATGACCAAGGCCCTCGCGGCTCCCGCGCGGTGTGCGGGAACCGCCCACCGGTCAGAATCCGCCACCGCGAGTTCCCAGAGGTCCGGGATCCGGGCGCGGGCGGGGCGGCCGTCAGCGATCCAGTGGTCAAGACCTTTTCCGGGCGTTGAGGGCACTGTCCACCCCGATGAACCGGTCCTGTTTGGGCAGGGTCACGCCAAGGTCCCCAGTTCGTGCGAGGGCTGTAACGGGTCAGAATTCGGGCCATACCGGCCGAATGGGCACCTCCAGACCGGCCCGGGCCGCCACGTCCCGGTCCGCCACGCAGAGAACCGCTGCGCGCGGAAGGCCGTCCGCCGGCTGAGGGCCATGCCGCCGCCCGCAGGGCCGACCGGACTGGCCGCGTCCCCGTGGTGAACCGTTGGCTCTGTCATGGCCCAGCACATCCGCGAAAAGGTAAGCCGTTGGACCACTCACTCCGTCGCCGATTGAACCGTCGGTCAGGTGAATGGTGGAATGAGTGGAGCGATGGCGCTGCGGGACTCCGGTAGGGGGACCGCGGCGCCTTTCTCGTGCGCGCGTACAGGCTCGAACGGCCCCGTACGGCTTCGCGCAGACCTGGCTCATGCAAGTGGAGACGGAAGGGTGGGGCACCGTGCTGAGGAGGGCGTTCGTGGCACCGGATCCCGGGCGGATGCGGCTGCGGTTCGCGAGCCGGGCCGTGCTCGGCATCGGGCTGGCCGTCGTGGTGTGCGGGGTCACCGGACATTCGTTGAACGCCACCGTCGCGGGCGGGCTGTCCGCGTTGCTCGCACTCTTCACGGTCGGCGATCCCACGGTGCGCGGGCAGGCATTGACGACCGCGCTGCTCCCCGTCGTCGGCCTGCCGGTGCTGGTGCTCGCCGCCGTCCTGCACGATGTGCCGATCGCCCGGGACCTGGTGTTCCTCGCCGCCGTGGGGGGCGGGGTGTACGCGCGACGGTGGGGGCCGCGCGGTCACTCGCTCGGGGTGTTCGCCTTCATGACCTGCTTCATGGCGCAGTTCCTGCACGTCGCGCCGAGCCGGGTCCCGGAACTGTCCGGAGCCGTGCTGCTCTCGGTGGCCGCCTCGTCGGCCGTCCGGTTCGGGGCGTGGTGCTACGAGCGGCGGATGCCGGTAGCGGCGCCGGTGCCCGCCCCGGCCGGCGGGAAGGGGCTCGCGCGGATCACCACACGGCAGGCCGTACAGGCGGCCACCGGTGCCGGATTCGCGCTCGCGGCCGGACAGGTGCTGTCGGACCAGAGGTGGTACTGGGCCGTCGGCGCCACCTGGTGGGTGTTCGTCGCCACCACCTCGCGCGGGGAGACGGTGGTGCGGAGCTTCAGGCGGGTCCTGGGGACGGTGATCGGCATCGGGATCGGCTTCGCCGTCGCCGTACCGCTGCACGACCGGCCGGTCGCGGCAGCGGTGGTCATCGCGCTGAGCGTCTTCGGCATCTTCTACACCGCGGCCGTCTCGTACACCTGGATGATGCTCGCGGTGACCGTCATGGCGAGCATGCTGTACGGGCTGCTCGGCGTGCTCGACCCGGCGCTGCTCGTCCTGCGGGCGGGCGAGACGGCGATCGGCGCAGTGGGCGCCGTCCTGGCGGTTCTGCTGGTCCTGCCGGTGACCACGCACTCCGTGACCGAGGCATGGGTGGCACGGGCGCTGCGCTGTGTGCACGCCTGCACCGCCGAGGCCACGGCCCGGCTCGCCGGTGGCGCCGACGCCGACCCGGCGCCCCTGGTGGCCGAACTGGAGGCCATCCTCGGCCGCGTACGGCTCTCGCTGGCACCGCTCGTCCATCCACTGAGCCCGATGAGGGCGCGCAAGAGGCGGGCGCACCAGGTGCTCTCCCTCCTCGACGGCTGCGCCCGCGAGGTGCGCGGACTCGCCTCCGTCGCCGCCGACCCGGAGGCATCGCACGACGCACGGCTCGCCGCCGCCTGCTGGCGCGTGGAGGCCGCCGTGGAGGCGCTCACCGATCCGCCGGTTCTGGTCCGCCGCCGTGGGCACGCTCCGCACCCCACCCCGGCGCCGGTACACACCGAACCGGTCTTCGCCCATCTCCACGCGCTGGAGCAGGCACTCCTCGACCTGGCCGTGCCGCTCCGGAGGGCCGAGCCGGCGCCGGCGAGCGCCTGAGCGGTACCCGAACGGGCCGGGCGGCGACCCCGGCCCGGGGAGACACGGCGCCGAGGCGGCCCTCGGGTCCGGAGCCGGCCCGCCGGACTCCTCCGGCGGTGCCCGCCGCGCTCTCCGTCATCCCGCCCCTGCGGCACCATCGGCCCGTGCCAGGCCCTGCCGGGCCGGGAGCGCCTGCTACCGTCGGCCGTGCGGACCGCACGGCCCGCACCTAAACACCAGGTACGGGCATAAAAGGGGTAGCGCGATGAGCGGCAACAGCGCCGGGCGGGCGTTCATAGGGTCTTTCACCACCAACGGCGGCCAGGGCATCACCGTCGCAGAGGTGGACCGCGAGACCGGCGCGCTCACGGTGGTCGGCTCGACCGACACCGTCCCCGATCCGTCATTCCTCGTGGCATCGGCCGACGGCACGATCCTCTACGCCGTCAGCGAGGCCTCCGACGGTGCGGCTGCCGCGCTCGACATCGGGGGAGAGGTGCCCCGGCTCATCGGCGGTTGCCTGCGCGCGGTGAACGGCGACGGACCGACCCACCTCACCCTCGCGGCGAACCACCTGGTCACCGCTAACTACGGCTCCGGCAGCGTCACCGTGCTGCCGCTCCGGGAGGACGGGTCGCTGCGTGCCGCCGTCTGCGTCGAACAGCACGAGGGCAGCGGCCCCGACGTCGAACGCCAGACGGAGCCGCACGCACACCAGGTCCTGCCCGACCCGTCGGGCGAGTGGCTGCTCAGCGTGGACCTCGGCACCGACTCGGTGTACATCGGCGCCGTCGACCCGGTCACCGGCGAACTGCGTCCGCACGGGGAGACCGCGTTGCGCCCCGGTTCGGGCCCCCGCCACCTGGCCTTCCACCCGGCGGGCGGTCACGCGTACGTACTGAACGAGCTGGAGCCGACCCTCACCGTCTGCCGGTGGGACGCGGCCGCGGGCGTGCTGGAACCGCTCCACGAGGTTCCGGTGCTCCCCGACGAGGCAGCCGGAGACCCGGACCGCACGTACCCGTCGGAAGTCGTCGTCTCCGTCGACGGCAGGTTCGTCTGGACCGCCAACCGGGGCCACGACAGCATCTCCGTGCTCACCCTGGACGAGACGGGCCGTAAGGCACAGCTGGTCGCATCCGTCCCCTGCGGCGGTAACTGGCCGCGCGATCTGACGCTCGACCCCACCGGTCAGTGGCTGTACGCGGCCAACGAGCGCTCCGGGAACGTCAGCTGGTTCGCCGTGGACCAGGAGACCGGTGTACCGCGCCACGCGGGCTCGATCGACGCACCGGCCGCCTCCTGCGTCCTCCTGGTCTGACACACGCCTGAGCGGCGCGTACCCGCCCGGGAGCGGGTACGCACCGCACAGGTGCGGGCGCGTGATCAGAGCGCCGGAACGCCCTGGGCCATCGCGGGCGAGATGCCCAGAGCCGAGGCGTAAAGGGACAGCACGAGCTTGCCGATCGCCGGGTAGGCGCCGAGCGGCTCCGCCGTCGCGCACCCCGCCTCCTTCGCCGCCGCGTCCAGCAGGCCCGTGTCGACCTCGGGTCCCACCAGGTAGGGCGCCAGCGCGAGCTGGGCGGAGCCGGAGTTCTTCAGCTGGTCCGCGATCGAGGACACCGAACCCTCCACGTCCAGCGCCGCCGCCATCACGGGCACGGCCAGCCGGGCGGCCAGCAGCATGCCGGTGATCCCGGCGGCCTTCACGGCCTCGTCGCCGCCCACCGTGGCCAGCACGATGCCGTCGGCGGCGGTCGCGACGGTGAACAGCCGGGCACGGTCGGCCCGCGCCAGACCAGCCTCCGCAAGACGCACGTGCAGCGCCTCGGCCAACAGCGGGTGCGGGCCCAGCAC
This sequence comes from Streptomyces sp. NPDC005576, assembly GCF_042871745.1. Classification (NCBI taxonomy): domain Bacteria; kingdom Bacillati; phylum Actinomycetota; class Actinomycetes; order Kitasatosporales; family Streptomycetaceae; genus Streptomyces; species Streptomyces sp. NPDC005576. Next base: position 171,378 of record NZ_JBIAJC010000016.1, read on the forward strand.
CTCGGTCAGCTCGACCTGCGTACCGCTCTCCATGACCGCCTGCCGTATCCGGCGGACCAGGGCGCTGTCGGGTCCCGCGAGCAGGGGGACCACCACGGCGGACGGCCCCTCGGGAACCGGAACCGCGCGCCCGACGGCGGTGGCCCGCTCGTACGCCGCGACGCGCTCGGCGGCGCACTGGGCGAGCACGGAGGAGAGCGCCGGGAACTCGGCGTCATCGCCTTCGAGGTAACCGATGACCGCGTTGAGGCCGGGCAGCTCGGAACGGGCGATGCTGATGACTTCCTCGGCCACGCTGCGGGCGGTCGGGGAAGGGGTACCGGGAACGGCGAGGACGAGCGCGGCAGCGCCCTCGGGTGCGACCACGGGCTCCGGGCGGCGGTGCCGTCCGGACTGGCGAGGTCGCGGCATTCGTACAGGCAGGCCGGAAGCGGGCCCAGTGGGGGTGCTCATGGCGCCGCATGCTACTGGTTTTGGTTGCCCCCTCGTTCAGGGAGGGTACAGCTGGGCGTTATCTGTCCCCTTATGTCCGATGAGTGACGTACCCGTCAACTGCCCCGCTCTGTCTCCCCTCCACGCGTGCCCCTCAGCCGGCCCCCGAACCCTCGCCGACGATGTGCAGCAGGGTCGGATGGTGGGGCAGCCGAAGGTCCGACCAGGCCAGCGCCCGTGCGAGGAGGAGTGCACCGGCGAGCGGGTCTCCCGCGGCGGACACGAGGGCGGCGTGCGGCAGCTGCTCCCGCAACTCCTCGCGCAGTGGCCCGAGGAGCGGTTCACCCATGCGGAACAGGCCACCCGTAAGAGCTACTTCGACGGTCTCCCCGCCGGAGGCAGTGGTATGTTCCCCGGTTCCAGGAATTACCGCGCCGGGGCACACGGCCGCGGCCGCTTCGGCGATGTGCGCGGCCGCTCGGCGCAGGATCGACCTGGCTACGGCGTCCTCCTCCGCGCACGCGGCGACCTCGGGCGCGAACGAGGCGAGCAGAGCCGGCCGGTCGGCGCGGGGGTAGAGCAGGCCCGGGAGTTCCGTCGCCGGGCCGAACACGGCCCGGAGCCGCGCCAGCAGCGCGGGGGAGCCGCCGCGCCGGCCGTCGTGTGCGCGCAGAGCGGCGTCCAGGCCTTCCCTGCCGATCCATGCGCCGCCCCCGCCGTCACCCAGCAGATGGCCCCAGCCGTCCGCGCGCCGCCACTCGCCGAGATCGGTACCGAGCGCGATCATGCCGGTGCCGCCCGCGACGACGGCGCCCGGACGCTGCCCGAGCGCGCCCGCGTACGCGGTCACCCCGTCCGCCGCGAGAGCCAGCACGCGGACGCCGAGCGACGCGGCGAGCGCCTGCGGGAGCCGGGCGCGCAAGTGGTCGCCCAGGGTCGCCATGCCCGCGGCGCCCACCGCGAGCGCCGCGATGCTGACCTCGCCGCCGGGCGCCCGCACCCCGGTGACCTCATGGAGCAACCGGTCGACTGCAGGGAGGAGCTGGCCCAGCAGATGGTCGGCGTCGATACCGTCGGGGCCGGTGCGTACGGGCTCCGGGCACACGGTCGACGCCGCGGGGGCCGCCGCGCCGGCCGAGGTTCCTGCGGCGGCGAGCGCGACGCGGAGCCCGGACCCACCGGAGTCCACCCCGACCACGTACGCGCCGACGCCCGGGGTCACGGCAGCTGCCAGTTCACCGGTTGCGCCCCCTGGCGCTCAAGGAGCTCGTTCACCCTGCTGAACGGGCGCGAGCCGAAGAAGCCGCGGTCCGCCGACATGGGGGAAGGGTGCGCGGACTCGATCGCCGGGTAGTCGCCCAGCTGCGGTCGCAGCCTGCGGGCGTCGGCGCCCCAGAGCACCGAGACCAGCGGGGTGCCGCGCGCGACGAGTGCCCGTATCGCCTGCTCGGTGACCTCCTCCCAGCCCTTGCCGCGGTGGGCGGCCGGACGGCGCGGAGCCGTGGTCAGGGCCCTGTTGAGCAGGAGCACCCCCTGACGCGTCCAGGGCGTCAGATCACCGTTGGACGGCCGGGGCGCACCGAGGTCGCTCTGCATCTCGCGGAAGATGTTCTCGAGGCTCCCCGGCACCGGACGCACGTCCGGCGCCACCGCGAAACTCAACCCGATCGCGTGACCCGGTGTCGGGTAGGGGTCCTGACCGACGATCAGGACCCTTACGTCGGCGAAGGGTTGCCGGAACGCCCGGAGGACGTTCGCGCCGGACGGGACGTAGGTGCGGCCCGCTGCAATCTCCGCACGGAGGAAGTCGCCCATGGCCGCGATGCGTCCGGCCACCGGTTCGAGGGCCTCGGCCCAGCCGGGTTCGATGATTTCTGTCAACGGTCGTGCTGCCACGGGCGCACTCTACTGGGCGTACGCCCGGGACGATCAACTGCCCGCCCGGTAAGCGCTCCCGCCCGGCGGCGGTCACACCCCGCGCCCGGCGCCCGGCCGGCGGTCACGGCGTCAGCGTCGTGGCCCTGACGCAGAGCACGTCCGGCAGGTGTGCGGCGAGTTGCGTCCAGTTGTCGCCGTCGTCGGCGCTGGCGAACACCTCGCCGTTGCGGTTGCCGAAGTAGATCCCCGCCGGGTCGCCGCCGTCCGTGCAGAGCGCGTCGCGCAGCACCGTGCCGTAGTGGTCGCCCTCCGGAAGCCCCCGGGAGAGCGGCTCCCAGCTCGAACCGCCGTCGGTGGTACGGAACACGCGGCAGCGGTGCTGCGCCGGCACCCGGTCGATGTCGGCGTTGATCGGGAAGATGTAGGCGGTCCCGCCCCGGCGAGGATGGGCCACCGCGGCGAACCCGAAATCGGAGGGCAGGCCCGCCCCGACGTCCGTCCACCGGCCGCCCCCGTCATCGCTGCGGAAGACGCCCCAGTGGTTCTGCAAGTAGAGGCGGTCGGGATCGGCGGCGTCGCGGGTGACCTTGTGCACGCACTGACCGAACTCCGGTTCGGGGTCGGGCAGGTGGACCGCCTTCACGCCTCTGTTCGCGGGCTCCCAGCTCTCGCCGCCGTCGCTGGTCCGGAAGACGCCCGCGGTGGAGACGGCGACGGTGACGGCCCGGGCGTCCCGCTGGTCGGTGAGGATGGTGTGCAGTCCCTCGCCCCCGCCGCCGGGCACCCAGCGCGAACGCGTCGGATGCTCCCAGAGCGCGCGGACCAGCTCGAAGGACTCGCCCCGGTCCTCCGAGCGGAACAGGGCGGCGGGCTCGGTCCCCGCGTAGACCACGTCCGGCGCCTCGGGCCCGGCCGGCTGCAACTGCCAGACCCGCTCCAGGGAGGCCCCGGTGAACTTCGGGAACTTCACCGCCGGCCGGGTGGGCTCCGCCCAGGTCTCCCCGAGGTCGTCCGAGTGGAAGACGGACGGCCCCCAGTGCGAGCTGTCCCCGCCCACCAGCAGTCGCGGCGCCGGACCCCGGGTGTCGACGGCGATCGAGTAGATGGCCTGCGCGTTGAAGTGAGGGGTACCGAAGTCCCAGGTCCCCCCGCGCCTGCGCCCGATGAAGAGCCCCTTGCGCGTGCCTACCGTGAGCAGAACGTCAGTCATGATCGGACCTCCCGAGACGCCGTGGTGCCGGATACGCGCCAGTCTGCACCTGTGCGCCGGGAGCGTCCCGCAGCGCGGCACGCGCGGGTCGGAGCGTGTCCCCGAGGGCGCGCGCGACGGCCGGGGGCGGCTGGGTACGGGCTGGGTACGGGGGCCGCCGGGGGTGCGGAGACGGGCGGCCCGCCCGGTGGTACGGATGTGCTGGAATGCCGGGGCGGGCCCGGTACGCAGATCACGCGGCCCCGGAACAGGAGCGGGGCGCGAGGATGAGCAGCGGGTTCGAGGATGCCGACGGGCGTACGGCCGCCTGGGAGGTGGAGCCCGGCACCCCGGGAGATCCGCTCCTGATCGGGCTGAGGATCGGGGCCCCCGACCGGCGCCTGGACCTCGGGGCCACGCCGGTGGCGGCCCGGGAGCTCGCGGCTGCGCTCCTCGCCGCGGCCGACCTCGTGGAACGTGCCAGTCCCGCCGGCCCCGTCACCGTACGGGCGGACGAACTGCTGCGGGGCGATGTACGGGACGGTCCGCGGGTGATGACCGTGGAGAGCGCCAGGGTCGAGGGGGCGACCGTCCAGGTCTCCTGGACGTCCGGGGCCGGCCGGAGCTGGACGCAGGTCTACGAAGCCGCGACACCGATCACCCTGCGCCGGCGGCTGCGGGTGGAAGGGTGAGGCACACGGCCCGCCGGACGCGGTGCGGGGAGTGCGCGGTGGTCTCCCTCCCGCGGGACTGCCGGGCCGCCGGGCAGCCGGACCTGCCGGGCCGCCGGACGCGGCGCGTGACGGCTGCACGAACGCCGTGAGGACCTCTGAATAGTTCGCCGATCGTCGTAGTACGGTGGATCTCATACAAAGGGCTGTCCCGCCATCCGTCGCGCACCCACCGGAACTGCGGGACGACCCATCGTGCCGTCGGCGGCCCGCCCGGCGGCGCGGTCGTCCCTGCGAAACGGAGTCCGGCGTGAGCGCCCTTTTCGAGCCCTACGTCCTGCGGTCGGTGACCGTACCGAACCGTGTCTGGATGCCGCCGATGTGCCAGTACAGCGCGGCACCCACCGGTCCGGACGCCGGCGTCCCCAACGACTGGCACTTCGCGCACTACGCGTCCCGGGCGGTCGGCGGCGCCGGCCTCGTCCTGGTGGAGGCCACCGGAGTCAGCCCCGAGGGCCGCATCAGCGGTGCGGACCTGGGTATCTGGAACGACCGCCAGGTGGAGGCGTTCCGGAAGATCACCTCCTTCCTGGCCGGTCAGGGGACGGTCCCCGGGATCCAGCTCAACCACGCCGGCCGCAAGGCGTCGACCACCGCGCCCTGGCTCGGCGGCGGCGCACTGTCCGAGGCGGACGGCGGCTGGCAGCCGCTCGGACCCAGCCCGCTCCCGTTCGACGAAGAGAGCCTGGTTCCGGCCGAGTTGACGGTCGATCAGATTGGTGACGTGGTGCGGCAGTTCGCCGACGCTGCCCGCCGTGCACTCGACGCGGGCTTCAAGGTCGTCGAGATCCACGGCGCCCACGGCTACCTGATCGGCCAGTTCCTCTCGCCGGACAGCAACCACCGCACCGACGCGTACGGTGGCTCCTTCGAGAACCGCACCCGCCTCGCGCTCGAAGTCGTGGACGCCGTACGGGAGGTGTGGCCCGAGGAGCTGCCGCTCTTCTTCCGTATCTCCGCCACGGACTGGCTCACCGAGAACGCGGACGACCCTCGTGAGGGCTGGACCGGTGATGACACCGTCCGCCTCGCGCGCGACCTCAAGGCGCACGGCGTCGACCTGCTCGACGTCTCCACCGGCGGCAACGCACCCCGCGCCGCGATCCCCGTGGGCCCCAACTACCAAGTCCCCTTCGCCGAGCGCGTACGGACTGAGACCGGGCTGCCGGTCGCCGCGGTCGGCCTGATCACCGAACCGGTACAGGCCGAGAAGATCATCGTCGACGGACAGGCCGACGCCGTCCTCATCGGCCGCCAACTCCTGCGCGACCCCTACTTCGCCCGCAGCGCGGCGCGCGAATTCGGCGGCGACGTACGTATCCCGCCCCAGTACGGCCGCTCCGTCTGACCCGTGAGCATCCCCGGCCCGCCCGCCCCGCCGCCGTGCCGGGAACTCGCCTTCACCCGTGGCGGGGCGGAGGCCGGGGAAGCGTTGGGTGCCTCGGTAGGGTGGCCGCGATGGCTACCACACAGGGCCCGACCTTCCGCGAACTCGCCGTCCAGGCGCTCTCCTCGACCGAGCGTGGTTATGACCTGCTCGCCCCGAAGTTCGACCACTCGCCCTACCGCACCCCCGACCGCGTCCTCGACGCCATGACCGGCGCGCTCCGGCCGCTCGGACCGTTCGCCCGCGGGCTGGACGTCTGCTGCGGCACCGGCGCGGGCCTCGGCGTGCTGCGCCAGGTCTGCCACGAACGGGTCACCGGCGTCGACTTCAGCGCCGGCATGCTCGCCGTCGGCAGGTCCTCGCCGGCCATGGCCCAGGCGGTACCGGCCGGACCGGCCGACTCCGCGGGGCCGCCCGGACCCGCGGTCGACTGGGTGCGGGCCGACGCCAGGGCTCTCCCCTTCGCGCCGGTCTTCGACGTCGCCCTGAGCCTCGGCGCGTTCGGCCACTTCCTGCCCAGGGAACGCCCCACGCTCTTCGCCCAGGTCCACGCCTCGCTCCGGCCCGGCGGACGGTTCGTCTTCCCGGTGGGCGCCCCGCTCACCCCCGGCTCCCGCGCCTACTGGGCGCTCCTCGGGTTCGACGCGGCGATGCGCGTCCGCAACGCCCTGTGGCGCCCGCGGTTCGTCATGTACTACCGCACGTTCCCGCTGCCCGACGTGCTCACCGACCTCGCGGCCACCGGGTTCTCGGTCCACCTGAGCCCCCTCGCGGCCCTGGGCAGCCGGCCGGACGGAACCCCGCGGGCCGGGCTCGTGGTGGCCACCGCACGATGATCCGTACCAGGCACCCCCCCTCCGCGTATTCCGTACCATGGAGGTCCTCGGACGAAGTGGAGCACACAGTGACCCCCGCCAGCGACACCGTCGTCCCGGCCGCGTCCCTCACCCGGGGGCGCCCGACGACTGCGGGCGGCGCGCGTGTGCTCGCGCACCCCTCCCTGGAGGAGATCAGGGTGGAGCACGTGCTCCATGCCCTGGCCGATCCGACACGGCTCCGCATCGTCCGGCAGATGGCCGTCGCCCGGGCCGGGCTGGCCTGCTCGTACTTCGAGCTTCCGGTCGCCAAGTCCACCCTGACGCACCACTTCCGCGTGCTGCGGGAGAGCGGGGTCATCCACCAGATCTACCGGGGTACCGCGAAGTTGAACGAGCTGCGCGGCGAGGACCTGGAGAGGCTCTTCCCGGGGCTCCTCGACTGCGTCCTGCTGGCCGCCGACCAGGAGGCCGAGCGGCTCACCGGCGCCTGACCGGCGTCTGACCGGCGGGCGCGGGCCCTTCCGTGCCTCCCGGCGACACGTCAGGCCCGCAGCGCCCGCATCCGGTCGATCTCCGCGGCCTGTTGGGCGGCGACATCGGTAGCCATCTCCTCCACCCGGACGTTGTTGCCGTCGGTGAGCGCCTCCGTCGCCATGGTGATGGCCCCCTGGTGATGGGTGATCATCAGACTGAGGAAGAGCTCGTCGAACGCCTTGCCCCGCGCGGCCCCCAGCCGCGCCAACTGCGCCTCGGTCGCCATGCCGGGCATCGCGGCGTGATCGTGTGCCGCACGCTCCTCGCCGTCGTTGTCTTTCAGCCAACCTCGCATCGCCTCGATCTCCGGCCTCTGCCCCGCAGAGATGCGTGCGGCGAGCCTTCGCACCGATGCCGAGGCGGCGTGCCGCTCGGCCAGTTCCGTCATGACGAGGGCCTGCTCATGGTGGTGGATCATGCGCTGCACGTACCGGAAGTCGGCGGAGTTCGGGGTGTCGGCGACCGTCTCCTTCCGCGCCTCGTCCGCCGTGAGGGTTCTCGCCTCCTCGCCCGGTTTCCCGGGGGCGACGACGCCCTGGCCGGTGGTCTTCCGGGACGACGGTTCCTCCTCCGCATCGCACGAGGAGAGGGCGAGCATGGAGGCGAGGACGGCCACGGCGATGACTGTCGCGCCCGGACGGATCGTCTGTCGGTCGAACAGCACGGGGGCCTCCGTTGCCAATGGGAGTGTTCTCGAGTGTTTCCGACCAACAACTAGCACGCTTCCACGCCAGGTTGCTCGGAACCTTTCATTACGTCTTTGTTGCCGTCTGTTGATGTGTACATGGGAGAAGCCATACTTCCACCCACCGAGAACCGTTCGACCCCGAACGGAATCAAGGGAGGATGCAGTGACCCTGTTTCACACCACCCGCGTGCGACGGAGACGACTGGGCGTGGCAGCCGCCGTGGCCGGTCTCCTCGCGACGCTGCTGACGGCCACCAACGCTGTCGCGTCACCCGGACCCGGCGATTCCGCCGCCACCGCCGTGTCGGCGGACACCCGGGCCGAAGCGGAAGCGGCCATCACGAACGGCGGCATACCCGGCGTCGACGAGATCGTCCACAGCGCCAACATCGAGCACCTGGCCAACGTGCCGAAGGACGCTCTGCTGGGCCTCAATACGGACCTGGCCTTCCAGGGCAAGTACGCCTTCGCCGGCAACTTCGACGGCTTCCGCATCTTCGACATCAGCAACCCCAAGAAGCCGAAGACCGTCGCCCAAGTGCTCTGCCCCGGCTCGCAGAACGACATCTCGGTCTCCGGGAACCTGCTCTTCCTCTCCACCGACTCCTCGCGCAGCGACAACTCCTGCGCCAGCACCACCCAGCCCGCCACCGAGAAGTCCTCCTGGGAGGGCATCAAGGTCTTCGACATCAGCGACAAGCGTCACCCCGAGTACGTCGCCTCCGTGGAGACCGCCTGCGGCTCGCACACCCACACCATCGTGCCCAAGCGCAACGACGTGTACGTGTACGTCTCCTCCTACTCGCCCAACGCGGCGTTCCCGGACTGCCAGCCGCCGCACGACGGGATCTCCGTCATCAAGGTGCCCCGCAAGGCGCCCGAGCAGGCCCGGATCGTGAACTTCCCGGTGCTCTTCCCGGACGGCGGCAACCCGGGAGCCCCGGACAACCCCGGAGTCTCGAAGACCACCGGCTGCCATGACATCACCGTGCTGCCCTCGGAGGACCTCGCCGCGGGCGCCTGCATGGGTGACGGCCTTTTGTTCTCCATCAAGGACCCGGCCAATCCGAAGATCATCGACCGGGTGGAGGACAACGTGAACTTCGCGTTCTGGCACTCGGCGACCTTCAACCAGGACGCCCACAAGGTCGTCTTCACCGACGAGCTCGGCGGCGGCGGTGCGGCCACCTGCAACGAGGAGATCGGACCGAACCGGGGCGCCGACGGCATCTACGACATCGTCGGCAAGGGCGACCACCGCAAGCTGGTCTTCCGCAGCTACTACAAGATCGACCGCCCCCAGGCCGATGTCGAGGTCTGCGTCGCCCACAACGGCTCGCTCATCCCCGTCGAGGGCCGGGACCTGATGGTCCAGGCGTGGTACCAGGGCGGCATCTCCGTCTGGGACTTCACCGACTCCAGCAAGCCCGCGGAGATCGCCTACTTCGAGCGTGGACCCGTCACCCTCGACGCCGTCACCACGGCCGGCCCCTGGTCGGCGTACTACTACAACGGCTACATCTACTCCAACGACATCGCCAAGGGCCTGGACGTCCTGGCCCTGCACGACCGGCGGACCGACCCGGCGAAGCGGGTCAGGCTCGACGAGCTGAATGTCCAGACGCAGCCCGACTACTTCGACCGCTGACACAGCACCGTCCCATCGGCAGCGGCCGGCAGGCGGTCCGCCGGGTCACGGCCCGACGGACCGCGCCGCGCCGCACCCGTCGGGTGACCGCGAGTAATCGCGTTGACCGGTGCCGGGTACGGGGCGATGCTGGAGTCCGCTGATTCCGGCGGCGCAGGGGATCGCCGGAGTCAGATCAGCTTCCGGTGGCCGACGCGATGCTCCAAACAGATGAGCTCGCGTCGGTCCTCCCAGGACTCGACGGCGGTGAAGCCGTGGCGGACGTACAGTGCGATCGCACCGGTCCGCCAGTTCCAGACGGAGAGACGCACCGTACGGACGCCGTTCTCCGCCGCCGCCGCGAGCGCCTCCCGGATCAGCCCGGACGCCACGCCGCCGCCGCGGTGGGCGGGGCCGACCCACAACCGCTTGATCTCCGAGCGGCCGTCCCCGTCCGCGGCGGTCAGGATGACGCACCCCACGGGGGTGCCGTCGTGCAGGGCCAGCAGGACGAGGTCGCCGGCGAACGCGGTGGCCGGGCACCGGATCTCGGACAGATATCGCTCGGGAAGATCCTCCGGGCTCGCGACGCCCAGACCTTTCTCCTCCTGGGTGCGCAGGTGGTAGGCGGCGAGGAGGCCGGTGAGGCCGTGCGCGGGGGTGACCGCGGCGCCGGACAGACGCAGGGAGCGAAGAGCCAGGGGGCGGTTATTCATCCCCGAAGGGTCGCACGGGGTCCGGCGAGGGCACCCCCCCGGCACCGGCCCGCGGCTCAGGCCGCCGTCCGCCGGGTGCTCGTACCCGTCGCGGCGGCCCATTCGACCAGCAGCCCCTGGTACGTCGCTTCGTCCGCGGCGGACAGCACGAGGCCGTCCGAGCGCTGCAGCAGGTCGCGGATCTCCTGGTTGATCACCGCGGCGGGACGGACGGAACATGACGAGGACGAGGTAGGAAGACGGGACATGTCTCCAGGCTACGGGGCCGATTCCGGCGATCCCACCGCCGAGCGGGCGGGACATCTCACACCCGCCGTACCTCACACCGCCCCCCTGGCACCCGCCGTACCTCACGCCGCGGACTTCACATCGCTCCGCCGCACGCGTCCTTCAGCAGCCCCAGGCGCCGCAAGCCGTCGGGCCGCTCGGTCACCGGCAGGTGGTCGACGAAGCGCACCCCGCACCCCAGTGCGGCGGCGCCGCCGTCCGCGTGGCGGTCGTCACCGACCATCACCACGTCCTCCGGACGCAGGGAAAGCCGCTCGCAGGCCGTGCGGAAGAGCCGCGCGTCCGGCTTCTGCACCCCGTGCTCGAAGGAGAGGACGTAGGTGTTCACGAACTCGTCCAGCCCATGGGCCCGGAAAATGGGGCGCAGGTCCCAGCCGATGTTGCTGACCACCCCGACCGCCGTGCCGTTCGCCCGCAGGCCGCGCAGCACGTCCGCCGCGTCCGGGTAGGGGAGCCAGGCGTCCGGGGACATGTGGCGTGCGTAGAGCGCGTCGTAGATACCCTCGCCGGGCAGCTCGACCTCCCGTGCCAGCCCGGTGTAAGCGGCCCGGTGCAGCTCCGCGCTCTCGTCGCGCCTCGCGTACGCCCCGGCCAGGGCGGCCGGTACGCGCAGGGGACCCGGCCCGCCCGGCAGCGCTCCGGCGTCCGTCAGCTCGGTCACGTACCGGTCGAAGCTCTCCCCTTCGGTCGCCGCGCCCTGCTCGTCGAGGACGGCGCGGAGCCAGGATGCGACCGACTCGATGCGGAAGAGGGTCCCGGAGAAGTCGAAGAGCACGCCCTTGATCGTCATGGGGCGATCCTGCCGCGCTCAGGATCGGTGTGACAACTTCCCCACCCGGTTCCAGCCCCGACCGGACCGCGAGCGGAACGCCGTCCGGCCCGCGACCGAGAACGCGGCCCGGGCGGGCGGCGCTTCTTTCGCAACACGCCCTACGGGCGCAGCGCACCGAGGGCCGGTGCGAACGCCACCAGCAGGGGGACGACCGGCACCATCGCGGCCGCCGCGGTGAGCCGCAACCGGCGGCCCGCGGTGAGCCGCTCCACCGGCTCCAGCAGCCTGTTCACCCGGCGCGGCACCTGCCCATCCCGGGAGCGGCGCGGGTCGAAGACGCCCCGGTCCTCGTTGAGTCCGACCAGCGCGAGGGCGGTCGTCAGCCGGCCGAAGCGCCGTGACGCCACGTCGTCGGCGGCCAGTTCGACCAGCCGGTGCATCTCGTCACGGAACGCGGCGAAGACCGGTACCTGCGGAAAGCCGTTGGCCAGGGCGGCCGAGCAGTGCAGCAGCCAGTCGTGCCGAGCCCTGGCGTGGCCCTGTTCATGGGCGAGCACCGCGTCCAGCTGACGGCCCTTCAACCGGACCAGAGCGGCGGTGGTGATGATGAGCCGGGGGGTCGAGCCGGGCAGCCACCACGCGTCGGGGCGCGGTCCCTCCAGGATCACCAGCCGCTCGTCGCCGGGCTCCTCGCCGTCCAACAGCGGAGAGCGGACCAGGAGTTCCGCGCGGCTCAGCCTCCGACGCCTGCGCGCACGGCGTACCTCGCGCAGCAGCATCGCCCCGCTCCACACGCCTCCGAGGGCAAGCACCACGGCCACCACCGCCGCCCAGGGGCCGTAACCGGCCAGTGCATACGCCTCGACCACCGAGCGGGGGGCCGGGGCGAAGACATGGCCCCGGACCGCTTGCCAGGCAGCCGCCGCACTGAACGTCATCGACAGGGCGAACGAGACCAGCACCCCCGCCACCACGCACTGCCAGACCCAGAGGGCCACCACGGGCTCGCGCTCCGGCCACCGGGCCCGCGCCATCAGGCGGGGAGCCACCACGGCGGTCAGTGCGCCGAGCGCCAGCAGGGCGAAGGAGACCAACATGCGGTCAGCCTATGAGCGGGCGGTACGCGTTGATACGGCTCTGGCCGTCAAGTGACGTACGCCACGGCGCACGGACGCATGGAAGAGCGCCGGACGGCGCCGGGGTCGGGCCCGCGCGGGGAGCAGCTGGGCGGGCCCGTCAGAGGCCCGCCAGCATCGCGAGCATGGCCAGGCCCATCGTCACCCGACAGGCGAGTGCCAGTTCGGGCCGGGCGCGCCAGCCCCCGGCCCCCAGGCCCCCGCCGCCCGAATCCGTACCTCCGGCCGCGGGTATCAGGCGTCCGGCGGCGCCCAGGACGTAGAGCGCGTAGTACAGGAGGAGCGCCCCGGTCAGCAGCGGCAGGCCCGCACTCGCGCCCGAAGGCCCTCCGCCGTGCCCCGCGTGCGGGCCGGTTCCGGCGCCGGGGGCCATCGCGACGGCCATGTAGACCATGGCCAGCGAGCCGACCAGATGGTGGAGATGGTGTCCGCCCCGACGCGCCGCCCAGGAGGACCGAAGGGCGGCTCCGCCGAAGAGCACGGCGTACACCGCCCAGGCCCACGCGGGAGGCGTGAGCAGGGCGGCCGGGACGGCCATCGCAGCCATGCCGAACCCCATGAGCGCCTCGGCGTGAGCGGCTCGCCGCTCCTCCCCGGTACCGGCGCGCGCACGCAGCAGGCAGTAGGCGCCCGTCGCCGTGCACAGCACCAGGAGCAGCCAGCCGGACAGCGCCGGTCCGTGCACAGCGCACCTCCCCCTCCGGTGTGCCAAAGCTGTCCCGTACTCGATTCCCCGCGTGCCTCTGCGACAACCCGGCGCACGGTGGTGCGCGGGGTGCACACGGGGGAGTGACCGGGTTCGTGGTGGCCTCCGGTGAACGGGTTACGCTCGTGCGCGACGCCCGAGCAGAGGTCCGGCGTCGAAGCAGAGCACCGCCAGGCGGGCGGGCCCGAGGGCAGCTGCCGCAGGCGGAGAAACGGAGACCGTTCCATGGAGATCGCCCCGCCGCGCGTCACGCACCGGCTCACTTTCCGCGACGCGTCCGAGACCGACGCGCCCGCCCTCGTGGAGCTGGTCGAGTCCGCCTACCGGGGTGAGTCCAGCCGCAACGGCTGGACCACCGAGGCGCACATTCTCGAAGGCCGGCGGACCGATGAGGCGGAGGTGCGCGAGATCATCGCCACCCCCGGCGGACGACTGCTCGTGGCCGAGCGCGACGGGGTGATCGTCGCCTGCTGCCAGCTCGAACACCGCGGTGACGCGGCCTACTTCGGAATGTTCTCGGTCCGCCCGGGCCAGCAGGGCCTCGGTCTCGGCAAGACCGTGATCGCCGAGGCGGAGCGGATGGCCCGCGAGGAGTGGGGCGTCACCGAGATGCAGATGACCGTGATCACCCTGCGCGCCGAGCTGATCGCCTTCTACGAACGCCGCGGATATGTCCGCACGGGGCGGATGAGCCCCTTCCCCTACGGCGACGAGCGCTTCGGGACCCCGCTCCGCGACGACATCGAATTCGAGCTGTTGGTCAAGGAGTTCCGGGACGACGAGCAGTAGCCCCTCAGGTTTCTCGCTCTCCGGAGGCCCCGTCGTGTTCTTCGGCGGGGCCGCCGGCGTTTCGCCCCGTACGGCGGGGCTCAGGCGCCCCGGATCTCCGGGCGGTCCGTCGTCGCCCCGTCGAGGCCGAACGCCCTGACCAGTGCAAGGTGTTCGGGTGTGTTCACCACCCAGGCGATGACCCGTAGCCCGGCGCCGCGCGCCTGCTCCACGGTCTCCAGCGTCAGCCGCCGGATGTTGAGCGCGAGCGTTGCCGCGCCCGCCACCCGGGCCCGCTCCACCACGTCCGGGCCCCAGCGGCTCGCGATCAGCACGGTCGGCACGCCCGGCAGCAGCCGTCGTGTCTCCGCGATCGCCTCGTCGTGGAAGGACGACACCTCCACCCTTCCCGCCAGGCCCCGCCGGGTGATCACCTCGGCCAGGGCCCGGGCCGCCGCGGCGTCCTTGATCTCCGCCTGGACCGGCGAACCCACCGCGTCGAGCACCTCCTCGAAGAGGGGCACCCGCTCGCCCTGCCCGGCGTCCAGCTCACGCAGTTCCGCCAGCGTCTTGTCCGCGATCCGGCCCGTTCCGTCGGTCGTACGGTCCACTTCCGCGTCGTGCATCACCACCAGGGCGCCGTCCTTGCTCAGGTGCAGATCAAGCTCGACGGCGTCCATCCCCGCCCGTTCCGCGCGGACGAAGGACCGCAGTGTGTTCTCCGGCTCGACGCCCATGAGCCCGCGGTGACCGATGGTGACGAAGGACAAGGCACTCTCCTGATCGCTCACGTGGCCCGGCCGCAATCCTTGCACCGGCCCGGCTGCCGGGGCGAATCTACCCAGCCCTCGACACGGCACGACACGAGTGACAGAAGTAACGTGGTTCCGAGGAGATGCAGGAAAAACATCGGTGACCATGGGAGTCCGCAGGACAATTTGTTGGATCTCACTTGTCCTGGGGAACTCTGCCCGGATACGCTCGCCGGATGCGAGGCTCTGTGGAGGAAACGGCTATGACGGAAATTCTGGTACGCGACGTCCCCGGCAGCGGTGCGACCGCCGCCGAGCGGGTGGTCGACCACCCCGCGTGGCCGGTGCTCAGGAACGCCGTGGAGGAGATCAGGCCCTGGCAGTCCAAGGACGGCTCGATCGACTTCGAGGCCGAGGGCGTCCCCGGTGTCGCCGTCGTGGGCGCCACCCTCGACCGGGTCGTCGGCGCGGTCGAGGAGCTCTCCCCGCTGCTCCCGCACGACGCCGCCTACCACCGCGCCCTCGTCGGTGACCTGCGCCGCTGGGCCGCGGACGGTTTCGGGGTACCGGACTTCCTGGACTCCCTGCTCGCCTTCCAGCCGGCCAAGAACCGGGCGGACGGTCTCCAGCACCTCGTCGTCTTCGCGATGTACACGCAGAACGGCAACCCCGACCGCAACCTCGAAGCCGTCGTCCTCCGCATGGTCTGGCCCGAATGGCTCGCCGACCTGGAGGCAACCCGGTACGACAACCCGCTCTTCTGCGGCATCACCTTCGAGGACTTCACCTCGGGTTACGACACGAACTCCGCGGTGCTCTTCCCGGAGACGATCGCCGTGCGCGAGGCCCCCGACCGCTTCAGCTGGGGTGGCATCTTCTGCGACCGCGAGGCCGCCCGCTTCCGCCGGGTCACCGAGGCCGCCGTCGATCTGCTCGGCCTGGAGCTGCCGGCGGACATCGAGGAGATGGTCGGCGACCAGCAGCGCTGTGAGCAGGCCTTCGTCCTCTGGGACATGGTCCACGACCGCACCCACAGCCACGGCGACCTGCCGTTCGACCCCTTCATGATCAAGCAGCGTCAGCCGTTCTGGATGTACGGACTGGAGGAGCTGCGGTGCGACCTCACCGCCTTCAAGGAGGCGGTGAAACTGGAGGCCGACGGCTTCCCGCAGGGCCGCGACGTCCAGTACGCCGTCCTCTTCGACCGCATGTTCCGCTTCCCCGTCACCGGCGAGCGGGTGCGCAACTACGACGGCCTCGGCGGCCAGCTGCTCTTCGCCTACCTCCACAAGCACGAAGTGGTCCGCTGGACCGACAACACCCTGAAGATCGACTGGGACCGCGCCCCGCAGATCACCAACCAGCTCTGCGGCGAGATCGAGAAGCTCTACCGCGACGGAATCGACCGCCCCAAGCTGGTCCACTGGTTCGCCGCCTACGACCTGGTCGCGGAGTACCTCGCCCCGCACCCGGGCTCGCGCTGGGCCAAGGGCCCGGACGCGCTGGACCTGACACAACCGCCGCGCAAGCTCGTGGACGACGTGCTTCCGGACGAGTTTCCCCTGAGCATGTTCTATGAGGCGCTCTCCAAGAAGCTGAAGCACGTGATCGCGTCCACGGTGGGGATCACCGGGGCGAGCGCCGAGCGGGTGGCCGCGTGAGCGAGGGTCCCAAGGAGGCGGTGGCCATGAACGGTGTCCGTAGCGGAACAGGCCCACTCGAGGGCGCGGTGATCGCGGTGGCCGGTGCGGCCGGTCCTGCGGGCCGTGCCACGCTGCTCCGCCTGGCCGAGGCCGGCGCGACGGTCGTCGGGGCGGACGCACACCCGGAGCGGCTCGCCGAAGCGGTGGACGCGGCGCGGTACGCGCACGGTGGGGCCAGCGTGACCGGCGAGACAGTGGACCTGTTGGACCCTGCCGCCGCCCGTGAGTGGGCGGACAAGACGGAGACGGAGTTCGGCCGGATCGACGGTCTGGTCCACCTGGTCGGCGGCTGGCGCGGCAGCGCGACCTTCGCCGAGACCAACCTCTCCGACTGGGACGCGCTGGAGAAACTGCTCGTCCGCACCGTGCAGTCCACCTCGCTCGCCTTCCAGGCCGGCCTGCAACGCAGCGACCGGGGACGTTACGTCCTGATCAGCGCCTCCGGCGCGACCCGGCCCACTGCGGGAAACGCGGCGTACGCGGCGGCGAAGGCCGCTGCCGAGGCGTGGACACTCGCCCTCGCCGACGCCTTCCGCAAGGCAGGGGGCGAGGAAGGGCCCAGGACCGCTGCTGCGATCCTGGTCGTGAAGGCACTGGTGCACGACGCGATGCGCGCCGAGCGCCCGACTGCGAAATTCGCGGGATTCACCGACGTGACGGAACTGGCCGAGGCCATCGTCGGCGTCTGGGAACGACCCGCCCCCGATGTGAACGGAAAGCGCTTGTGGCTGACTCCGCAACCCTGAGGACCGACGCCCGTCGTCACCACGACCCGGAGATCCGCGGTTTCGCCAGTGACAACTACGCCGGTACCCACCCGGAGATCCTGCTCGCCCTCGCCCTCGCCAACGACGGCCACCAGGTCGCGTACGGCGGGGACGCCTACACGGACCACCTCCAGGGCGTCGTACGCGGCCACTTCGGCGAGTCCGCCGAGGTCTACCCGGTGTTCAACGGAACCGGGGCCAACGTACTGGCCCTCCAGGCCCTCGCGGACCGCTGGGGCGCGGTGATCTGCGCCGAGTCCGCGCACATCAACGTGGACGAGGGAGGGGCCCCGGAGCGCGTCGCCGGACTGAAGCTGCTCACCGTTCCGTCCCCGGACGGCAAGCTGACGCCCGCTCTCATCGACCGTCAGGCATTCGGCTTCGACGACGAGCACCGAGCGATGCCCCAGGTGGTCTCGATCGCCCAGAGCACCGAACTCGGCACTCTGTACGCCCCTCAGGAGATCCGCGAGATCTGCGACCACGCCCATGGGCTCGGGATGAAGGTCCATCTCGACGGCTCCAGGATCGCCAACGCGGCGGCCTCCCTGGACCTGCCGATGCGCGCCTTCACCACCGATGCGGGCGTCGACGTGATCTCCCTCGGCGGCACCAAGAACGGCGCGATCTTCGGAGAGGCCGTCGTGGTGCTCAACCCCGGCGCGGTCCGCGCGATGAAGCACCTGCGCAAGACGTCGATGCAGCTCGCCTCCAAGATGCGTTTCGTCTCCGTGCAGCTGGAAGCGCTGTTCGCGGGCGACCTCTGGCTCCGCAATGCCCGGCACGCCAACGCGATGGCCCAGCGCCTCGCCGAAGGCGTCCGCGCCCTGGACGGGGTGGAGATCATCTACCCCGTCCAGTCCAACGGTGTCTTCGCCCGGCTGCCGCACGAGGTCGCCGAGCGGCTCCAGAAGCGCTTCCGCTTCTACTTCTGGGACGAGGCGGCGGGCGACGTCCGCTGGATGTGCGCCTTCGACACGCGGGAGAGCGAGGTGGACGCCTTCATCGAGGCGCTCGCCGAAGAACTGAAGAACTGAAGAACTGCGCCCGTGGTGCAGCGGCAGTGGGACCCTGTCTGCATGAAAATGCGGCCGACCGGAAAAGTATTTGTTTCTGGTCGGCCGCGCTCCTACGCTCGGTGCGCATGGAACTGATTCAGGTGAACCCGGATTTCAACGCCTATCTCGCGGCGGACGAGGCGATCGACCACCAACATCCGTACGTGCGCGAGACTGCGCGACGCCTCGGCGCCGAGGCCAGCGACGCATGCACATACGCCGAGGCCGCTTTCACCTTCGTCCGCGACACCATCCCGCACTCCGCCGACTCGGGGGACCTACGGGTCGCCTGGCGCGCCTCCGACGTCCTGGCCACCCGGAACGGCATCTGCCATGCCAAATCCCACGCCCTCGCCGCCCTGCTGCGCTTCGCGGGCATTCCCGCCGCGCTCTGCTACCAGAGGCTCGTGGACACGGCCGACGACGTCCCCATGGTGCACGGGCTCGTCGCCCTGCGGCTCCCGGGCCGGGAACGCTGGGCCCGGGTCGACGCGCGGGGCAACAAGCCCGGTGTCGACGCGCGGTTCTCCCTCGACCACGAACGGCTTGCCTGGCCGGTGCACCCGGCCTTCGGGGGAGAGGACTACCCCCACCTGTACGCGACCCCCCACCCCGAGGTGCTGGGGGTGCTCCGGCGGGCAAGGGACCGGCACCACCTATGGGAGACGCTGCCCGGCGCGCTCAGGTCCGGCGCGTTCTGACCCGGCGCGTTCTGACCCCGCGCGCTCAGGTCCGGCGCGCTCCGGCCGACGCGCGACTCGCGCGTCGGCCGGGCGGACCGCTCACCTCGCGGATCAGCCGCGCTCGCGGACCTCCGCCGCGGTCGGAGCCGTACCACCGAGGTGCGCGGGCACCCACCAGGTGTCGCTGGCGTCCTTCGGGCGTACCGGATAGGCGCGCTGCGCGGCCTCCAGGAGCTCCTGGACCGCCTCGCGCAGCCGGCGGGTGATGGCGCCCGCGTACTGGTCGGTCGGAGCCTCGACCGGAGCACCGACCCTTATGGTCACCGGGATGTGGCTCCGCCGGAAGTTGCGCGGGTGGCCCTTGGTCCAGATCCGCTGGGTGCCCCACAGCGCCATCGGGATCAGCGGAACACCGGCCTCCTGGGCCAGCCGGGCGGCGCCCGATTTGAAGCTCTTCAGGGTGAAGGACGACGAGATGGTGGCCTCGGGGAAGACCCCGATGATCTCGCCGGACCGCAGCGAGGCCAGCGCGTGCGCGTAGGCGTCCTCGCCCTGCTTCCGGTCGACCGGGATGTGCTTCATCCCGCGCATCAGCGGGCCGGAGATCTTGTGCCGGAACACCGACTCCTTGGCCATGAACCGGACGAGCCGCTTCTGCGGCAGGGCGGTGAGGCCGGAGAAGATGAAGTCGAGATAACTGATGTGGTTGCTGACCAGCACCGCGCCACCGGTTCTCGGGATGTTCTCCGAACCCTGAGTGTCGATCTTCAGGTCGAGCGCCTTGAACATGGTGCGAGCGGCGCCGATGACCGGTCGATAGACGAGTTCTGCCATCTGGAGAAGACTCCTTCTTCTGCGCCTGGGAGGGTTCTCCCGGCGGAAGTTACGCAGCCGTAGGTTTTCGGCATTGTGGCGATGGTGCCCCATGTGCGACGCGGTGGCCAGTCCCGATGGTGCCGGGCGGCGAGATTCTCATCACGTGCCGCTGCCGGGAATGCGCCGCCGCCCCCCGGTGCTGACGTCCTGCGGGGAACTCCGACGGAAGGACGACGGTGGACAGAGGGACGGATACGCAGAGGCTGGACGCGTCCCAACTCGGCGCGGAACTCGGCGAACGGGCGACGCTGGTGCAGTTCTCGACCGCGTTCTGCCAGCCCTGCCGCGCCACTCGCCGGACGCTCGCCGAGGTCGCGGACATGGTCGAGGGGGTCGCCCACGTCGAGATCGACGCCGAGGCGCATCTCACTCTCGTCCGTCGGCTGGACATCCGCAGCACCCCGACCGTCCTCGTCCTCGACGCCCGGGGCGCGATCGTGCGCCGCGCGACGGGACAGCCACGCACGGTCGACGTGGTGGCCGCGCTCGGTCGGGCGGTGTGACGGGCGGTGACACTTCTTCCACATGGCGATACGCACTTGACGGTGGCGGTCACGCATCGTCAGTCTGACGTTATGCCACCGGAACTCCTTCTCTACGGCCGGGTCCACGTCGACCTGGCACGCAACGCGAGTGCGCGCTGTCCGGGTGCCTGAGCACCTACGGCCCTGTACACCCGACTCGCAGAAGGACAATTCCATGACGGTCTCTCCCGCACTCCGTACCGCCGTCCCCGCCTCCCCCCAGCTGCTCCGCTCGGTCTTCCGGCAGCATGCCGCGGGAGTCGCCGTGATCACCGCCTCCGGTGGGAAGCCGGTCGGATTCACCGCCACCTCCCTCAGCTCCGTCGCGGCCGAGCCGCCGCTGATCTCCTTCGGTGTGGCCACCTCGTCCTCCAGCTGGCCGGTGGTCGCCGAGGCCACGCACATAGGTGTGCACATACTCGCGGAGGACCAGGCCGAGCTGGCCGCCACCTTCGCCCGATCCGGTGCCGACCGCTTCGGGCCGGGCACCGACTGGCACCACGGACCCGAGGGCGTGCCGGTGCTCGGCGGAGTGGTGGCATGGCTGGTCTGCCGGGTGGTGGCCCGGGTTCCTGCGGGCGACCACCGCATCGTCATCGCGCAGGTCGAGGCCGGTGACCCCGAGGGTGGCGGCCGCCCGCTCGTCTACCACGCGGGCTGCTTCACCTCGCTGCGCGATTGACCCCAGTGCTGCCGCGGGGCCGGTCCCGACGCCGGGACCCGCCGATCCGGCGTGGTCCGGCCCCGCACGCCCGAGGGTCACCGCGTTGGCCACATCACAGTACCAAGCGCTTGCTTACCGGGTACGTGAAGGGTGTACTGGCGAGTAATATTTCGCTCGGTGTGCCGGTCGTCCTGACCGGGAAACCGCCTCCCGGGGCGCCTATGCTGCGAGCAACCGAGGCAGCCCAGAAATTCACGATGCAGTAGGAGAGCCGGCGTGAGCTTGAGGATCGTTGTCTGTGTGAAGTACGTGCCCGACGCGACCGGTGACCGGGGGTTCGCCGATGATCTGACGGTGGACCGTGAGGATGTGGATGGTCTGCTGTCGGAGCTGGACGAGTACGCGGTCGAGCAGGCGTTGCAGATCGCGGATGCGGCGGACGATGCCGTGGTGACCGTGGTGACGGTGGGTCCGGAGGATGCGAAGGACGCGTTGCGCAAGGCGTTGTCGATGGGTGCGGA
>NZ_JBIAJC010000017.1:0-164041 GCF_042871745.1 Streptomyces sp. NPDC005576
AACGCTCGGCTGGGAAACCCCAGCCGAGCGCCTGCATAAACTACTCGCGGCCTGATCAACACAACCACGTGTTGCGACGACCCCTAGAAACCGCCGATCTCCCCGGGGCGGGCCTTTCGCATGGTGGTCGTCATGGACAGCGAGAAGGACCCCGGCGGCGGTGCGTCGGGGGCGGGGGTTCCGCGGCAGCGACCCGGATACGGCCGGCACCAGGCACCCGCCGGGTACGAGCCGGGAGACGGCTGCCTCGTCCAGCTGATCCGCGTCCCGGTCCGGATCGTCGCCGTGCTCGTCGTACTGCCGGTGCGGCTGGTCCGGGACCTCCTCGTCCTCGCGTCCCGCGCCCTGCACCGGGGGCTGCTGCGCCCACTGGGCCGTGGCCTGTCATGGGCCTGGCGACACCTGGTGGTCGCCCCTCTCTCCTGGGCGTGGACGTCCCTGGTGGTCGTTCCGGCCGTGTGGGTGTGGCGGTACCTGGTGGTCCTCCCGGGTGTGTGGTTGTACCGCGCCGTGCTCGCCCCGGTCGCCCGTGCGCTCGTCCTGGTGGCCTGGGCGCTGACCGTGTGGCCGGTGATCGCGCTCCGGCGTCACGTGCTGGTCCCGCTGGTCCGGTACGGGATCGTCGGGCCCCTCCGGTGGCTGTACCGCGCGGTCCTCGCTCCGGCCGGACACGGGCTGCGGAGCCTGTACCGCTCCGTGGTGACCCCGCTGGGACGCGGACTGCTCACGGCGGTGCGGTGGCTCGGCATCGCGCTCTTCGTCCTGCCCTCCGTCTTCGCGTGGCGGTACGTGCTGACCCCCCTCGCGCTCGCCGCCGCCTGGCTGGCCCGCACCGTGCTGGTGGTGCCGCTCGTCCGGTCCTGGCGATCGGTGCTCACCCCGCTCGGACGGGGCACGATCCGGCTGCTCCGCGCCCTGGGGCACGGCGTGGTGTGGTCGTCGCGGGTGCTGGTCGCCGTACCCGTGGCCTGGCTCTGGGCTCGCGTCCTCCTCCCGGTGCTGCGCGAGACCGGGGCGGCAGTCGTGGTGGCCTGGCGGGTCACCGGCATGATCAGCCGCGCGATCGGGCGGGCACTGGCGTGGCTGCTCCGCACCCTGCTCGTCACCCCCCTGGTCCGGTGTTACCGCACCCTCTGCACTCCGGTCGGGCACGTCGTGCGGGACTGGGTGTGGACGCCCGCCCGGAAGGCCGTCTCGGCGACCGGGCGGGCGGTGCGCGACACGGTGCGTACCGCACGTGAGGCCGTCCGCCAGGCACGGCGGGACGCCTGG
Organism: Streptomyces sp. NPDC005576; assembly: GCF_042871745.1. NCBI lineage: Bacteria > Bacillati > Actinomycetota > Actinomycetes > Kitasatosporales > Streptomycetaceae > Streptomyces > Streptomyces sp. NPDC005576. Next base: position 1,273 of record NZ_JBIAJC010000017.1, read on the forward strand.
CACGCGCTCATCGGCGGACCGGCGAAACATGAGGTCGGCGGAGCGGGGAGGGTTACTGCGCGTACTCTGGGTGAGGAGCACCATGCGACACCCGTGCACGGCGCGGCGCCCGCACCCGAGATCTCCCTCCCCGGCGGAACCACGAGCCGGAGGGGGTGAGCCGGAGCGGCCCCCCGTGACGACCTGTACTTCGTGGGCGGCGCGCCACCGCGCCCGCCCCGCACCGAGGAGAAGAACCACTGGGCAAGCGACAGCCCGAAGGCCCGCCGCCAGCACCGGCGGTGCAGCGCATCCGACTGCGCTACACCAAGCGCGGCCGCCTCCGGTTCACCAGCCACCGAGACTTCCAACGTGCCTTCGAGCGGGCTCTGCGCCGCTCCGAGGTACCCATGGCCTACTCGGCGGGCTTCACCCCGCACCCCAAGGTCTCGTACGCCAACGCGGCTCCGACCGGCACCGGCAGCGAGGCCGAGTTCCTGGAGATCGCGCTCGCCGAGCACCGTGACCCGCAGGTCCTGCGCGACCTCCTCAACGAGTCCCTGCCGGACGGCCTCGACATCACCGACGCCGTGGAAGCCCGGACCTCCGGGCTCGCCGACCGGCTGACCGCCTCCGTCTGGGAGATGCGCCTGGACGGCGTGACCGTCCAGGACGCCGAACGGGCCGTGGCCGCCTTCCTCGCCGCCGAAACGGTCGAGGTCCAGCGACGGGCGAAGAACGGTATGCGTACCTTCGACGCCCGCGAGGCCGTGGTCGATCTGCAAGCCCTCGATCCACGGCCCGATGGGTCCGTGGACACCGCCTGTGCGATACTGCGCCTGGTAGTGCGGCACATGACACCCGCCGTACGACCCGACGACGTCCTGTCCGGTCTCCGAGCCGTGGCCGACCTGGCGCCGCCGGTCCCCGTAGCGGTGACCAGGCTGGCGCAGGGGCTCTTCGACGAGGAGTCCGGCACGGTGACCGACCCGCTCGCGCCCGACCGCGACGCACCCCCGGCCGTCCCAGCGGCGGCCCCCGGGAGTGTCGCGACGGCGCCTGAAGGTTCGGGTTCCGCGTAAGGCGGTCGTTGTAGCGCGGCCCCGCGACCCGGGTATCCACCGGGGTCGGGCCGCGCACTGACCAGAAGACTTTCGCCAGGCCGTGCGCACCACGCGTAGGGAACCGGCGAGCCAGACATCAGCTCCCGTGCGGCGCCCGCGCCCCGGACAGCGGGGTCGCGCACCACGCGACGGCCCCGCCGGACCGGACCAGGCGCGGCGCCCGGGAGCGCGACGGGAGAACCGCCCGCATGCTTGAGCCGACCGAATCCGGCACGACCGGAAACAACGAAGAGAACACCCCCGGGGACAAGCTGCCGCCGCGCCGCAGGCGCCGCGCCGCTTCCCGCCCCGCAGGCCCGCCGTCCGGCGGTGCCGCGAAGACGCACGACGGGGTACCGGCCGCCGAGGCCGAGGCACAGCACGTCCAGATCGAGGCAGAGGCCGCCGACGCGGCGGCTCCGGCCCGCCCGCGTCGTCGGGCGGTCCGTAAGGCGACTTCCGCGGCCGGTGCGCCGCAGGGGGCCGTCGAGGCGGCCCCGGTGGCCGAGGTCGTGGAGGCCCCGGTGGCCTCCGCCGCTCCGGTCGAGGAGCAGGCCGCGGAGGAGCCCGTGGAGGCTCCGGCGCCGCGTGGTCGTCGTCGCGCCGTCCGTAAGGCGACCGCCCCGGCGGGTGCCCCGCAGGCCGTCGAACAGGAGGCCGCCGAGCAGGAGGCCGTCGAGGAGATCGGGGTCGAGACCCCCGCGCCGGCCGAGGCCGTCGTGGAGCAGGCCGAGGCGCCGCGTGGTCGTCGTCGGGCGGTCCGTAAGGCGACTTCCGCGGCCGGTGCGCCGCAGGCGGCCCCGGTGGCCGAGGTCGTGGAGGCTCCGGTGGCTTCCGCCGCTTCCGCCGCTTCCGTTGCTCCGGTCGAGGAGCAGGCCGCGGAGGAGCCCGTGGAGGCTCCGGCGCCGCGTGGTCGTCGTCGCGCCGTCCGTAAGGCGACCGCCCCGGCGGGTGCCCCGCAGGCCGCCGAGCAGGAGGCCGCCGAGGAGATCGTGGTCGAGACCCCCGCGCCGGCCGAGGCCGTCGTCGAGGAGGCCGAGCCGGTCGCCGAGGCACCACGAGGTCGTCGTCGCGCCTCCCGCAAGGCGACCTCGCCCGCCGGTGCGCCGCAGGCCGCCGCCGAACCCGCCGAGCCGGTCGGGGAGGCCCTGCCCGAGGCCGTCGCCGAGGAGCTCGCCGCCGAGCCCGAGGAGGTCGCGGAATCCGCGCCGCGCGGCCGTCAGCGCCGCCGCGCCACGGCCCCCGCCGGACGCCCGGCCGATACCGCCCCCAGCGCGGCCGATCCCGCCCCCAGCGCGATCGCTCCCTCCTCCAGCACCAACCCTCCCTCCTCCCGCCCGATCGCTCCCTCCTCCCGCACCAACCCTCCCTCCTCCCGCCCGATCGCTCCCTCCTCCCGCCCGGCGTTCACCGCCACCGAGGAGCCCGTCCGCCGTGGACGGCGCGCCACGCGCCCGGCCGTGGCCGTCTTCCAGGCTCCGGTGTTCTCCGAGCCCATGTTCCAGACGCCGGAGACCGCCGCCGCTGCGGCTGCCGCCGCTCCGCCGTACGTCGAGCCGGAGGACGAGACCGACGAGGTCGAGGAGGTGCAGCAGCAGGTCGTCGAGGCGCCCGCGCCCGTCGAGCCCGCCGGACAGACCCCTCGCCGCCGTCGCCGCCGTCGCGGCGAGGCCCCCGAGGCCGAGCAGACCGTCGCGCCCGTCGAGCCGGAGACGGAGCTCGAGCCCGAGCCCGAGCCCGAGCCCGAGGACGCGACCGACACCGAGGCGGAGCACGAGGCCGCCGACGACAACGAGTACGGCGACCGCCCCTCCCGCCGCCGCCGTCGCGGTGGCCGGCGCCGCCGCCGCGGAGACGTGGGCGACGGTGACGAGGGCTACGACAACGAGCACTCCGCCGTGTCCGACACCTCCGCCGACCATGCCGACGAGGACCAGCCGGTCCTCTCCCACGCCGACGCGGATGATGACGACGCCGACGAGGACGACGAGCGCCACGACTCCGCCGCCGGCGGTTCCAGCAGCAGCCGTCGTCGCCGTCGTCGTCGCCGTCGCAGCGGTGACGGGGTCGACAACGGCACCGACAACGGAGCCCACGGCTCCGGCGGTTCCGACGACCCGGAGCGTACGGTCGTCAAGGTTCGCGAGCCGCGCGAGCGCCGGAGCCGGGAGTCGGCCGAGCGCGAGCCCGGTACCGGCTTCGACGAGGTCCAGTCCATCAAGGGCTCGACCCGCATGGAGGCGAAGAAGCAGCGCCGCCGCGAGGGCCGCGAGCAGGGCCGTCGCCGCGTCCCGATCATCACCGAGGCCGAGTTCCTGGCCCGCCGCGAGGCCGTCGAGCGGGTCATGGTCGTCCGCCAGAGCGGCGAGCGGACCCAGATCGGTGTCCTCGAGGACGACGTGCTCGTCGAGCACTACGTCAACAAGGAGCAGGCGACCAGCTACGTCGGCAACGTCTACCTGGGCAAGGTCCAGAACGTGCTGCCGTCGATGGAGGCCGCGTTCGTCGACATCGGCAAGGGCCGCAACGCCGTGCTGTACGCCGGTGAGGTCAACTTCGAGGCACTCGGCATGGCCCACGGGCCGCGTCGCATCGAGACCGCGCTCAAGTCCGGCCAGTCGGTGCTCGTCCAGGTGACGAAGGACCCGATCGGCCACAAGGGCGCCCGTCTGACCAGCCAGGTCTCCCTGCCCGGCCGCTACCTCGTCTACGTGCCCGAGGGCTCGATGACCGGCATCAGCCGCAAGCTCCCGGACACCGAGCGCGCCCGGCTGAAGACCATCCTCAAGAAGATCGTCCCCGAGGACGCGGGCGTCATCGTGCGCACCGCCGCCGAGGGTGCGAGCGAGGACGAGCTCCGCCGCGACGTCGAGCGTCTCCAGGGCCAGTGGGAGGAGATCCAGCAGAAGTCGCGTGCCACCGGCAGCTCCAACGCGCCGACGCTGCTCTACGGCGAGCCGGACATGACCGTCCGGGTCGTCCGCGACATCTTCAACGAGGACTTCTCCAAGGTCATCGTCAGCGGGAACGACGCCTGGGAGACGATCTACGGATACGTCTCGCAGGTCGCCCCCGACCTGACGGACCGTCTGTCGCGCTGGACGTCCGAGGTGGACATCTTCGCGACGTACCGCATCGACGAGCAGCTGATGAAGGCGCTGGACCGCAAGGTCTACCTGCCGAGCGGCGGTTCGTTGGTGATCGACAAGACCGAGGCGATGGTCGTCGTCGACGTCAACACCGGCAAGTTCACCGGTCAGGGCGGCAACCTCGAAGAGACCGTCACCAAGAACAATCTGGAGGCGGCCGAGGAGATCGTGCGTCAGCTGCGGCTGCGCGACCTCGGCGGCATCGTCGTCGTGGACTTCATCGACATGGTGCTGGAGTCCAACCGCGACCTCGTGCTCCGGCGCCTGCTGGAGTGCCTGGGACGCGACCGTACGAAGCACCAGGTCGCCGAGGTGACGTCGCTGGGGCTCGTCCAGATGACCCGTAAGCGGGTCGGCCAGGGTCTGCTTGAGTCGTTCTCCGAGACCTGCGTCCACTGCAACGGGCGCGGCGTGATCGTGCACATGGAACAGCCCACGACGTCCGGTGGCGGCGGTGGCGGCAAGCGGTCCAAGAAGCGCGGCCGCGGCGCGGCCGGTCACGACCAGGACCACCAGCACGAGCACGACGAGCACGAGCACGAGCACGACGAGCACGAGCACGACGAGCAGGAGCACGACGAGCACGAGTCCCTGGCGGAGGTCGCCGCCGAGGTGGCCGAGCCGGTGGCGCTGCCGGAGCCGGAGTTCGTCCCGGACGAGGAGCTGTACAGCAGCCCCGCCGAGGCGGAGGCAGCGGCTTCGCGTGGCCGTGGGCGTCGTCGGGCGACCCGCAGGGCGTCGGCTCCGGCCGGCGCTCCCCGGGGTGCCGCTCGGACGCCGGTCGCCGCTCAGGCGCCGGTCGCCGAGGAGCAGCAGCCGGCGGAGATCGTCGAGCCGGTCGTCGCGCCCGTCGCCGAGCCGGTCGTGGAGCCGGTGGAGGAGACTCCGGTGGCACCCGAGGCCGAGGCCGCGCCGCAGGGCCGGGGGCGCCGCAGGGCGACCCGTAAGGCGACCTCTCCGGCGGGTTCGCCGCAGCAGGCCGCCCCGGCGGAGCCGGTGACGGTGGAGCCCACCGTGGACCCGGTGGCTGTCGAGGACCCGGTCGTCGAGGCACCGGTCATCGAGGCACCCGCACCCGTCGCGGAGGCCCCGGCCTCCGAGGCAGCGGCTCCGGCCGCGCCGCGGGCCCGCCGCAGGGCGACCCGTAAGGCGACCGCTCCGGCGGGTTCGCCGTCGGGTGCCGAGCAGGCGGAGATCGTCGTCGTGACGGGTACGCCCGCCGCCGCGGACGAGGTTGCCGATGTTCCGGCCGAGGCCGCTGACGTTCCGGCCGAGGACGCCGCGCCCGCCAAGAAGACGACGGCGCGCAAGACCGCGAAGAAGGCTCCGGCGAAGAAGGCGGCCCCGGCCAAGGCAGCGGCCGCGAAGAAGACGACGGCGGCCAAGAAGACGACGACCGCGAAGAAGACGACGACGGCCAAGAAGGCGCCGGCGAAGCGGGCGACCAAGAAGGCCGTCGCCGCCGAGCAGACGTCGGCCGGTTCGTCCGAGGAGTGACCTCGGGCTGACCACGTCATCACCGGTGGGCCGTCTCCCCGACGCGGGAAGCGGCCCACCGGTGCGTCCCGGGCCGCGCGTGTCGGTGCGGGGACCCCGAGGGGCCACGGACTTCCGGAGGTCCGTCCGGGCCGCGCGTGTCCGGTGCGGGGACCCGAGGGGCCCCACGGACTTCCCGGGGCCCGTCCGGGCCGCTCACGGCTCCGTGGGGCTTTCGGAGAGGCCGCTCCCGCCGGGCGCCGCCGGGTCTCCGGGCGGAAGACCCCGTACGCCGCACGGGCGCGCGGGTGTCTCACCCCGGGGGCGGTTTGACCCGCCGGGCGGTGGCCCCGTAGCCTTGCCTCTCGGCGTGTTTTTCTGTGCGCCTACCCCTGAGCACATCCCTCCCGGTGCGGTTCCGCGCCAGGAGAGGCCGCTCATCCTTCCGGATCGTCACGGGCCCCGGCCCGTGAGAGCGGCTGGCATCAGGGGGATCCGTTCCGAGCGAGAGAGAGATCCGCGTGTACGCCATCGTGCGCAGCGGTGGCCGCCAGCACAAGGTTGCTGTCGGTGACATCGTTGAGGTTGACAAGATTTCCACTGCCAAGGTTGGCGACACGGTCGAGCTCTCGACCCTGCTCGTGGTCGACGGCGACGCCGTGACCAGCGACCCGTGGGTCCTGGCCGGCATCAAGGTCCAGGCCGAGATCGTGGACCACCACAAGGGTGCCAAGATCGACATCCTTCGGTACAAGAACAAGACCGGCTACCGCCGTCGCCAGGGTCACCGCCAGCAGTACACGGCGATCAAGGTCACCGGTATCCCCGCGGCTGCGAAGTAAGGGACTGAGACATGGCACACAAGAAGGGCGCATCGTCCACTCGGAACGGGCGCGACTCCAACGCTCAGCGGCTCGGCGTGAAGCGCTTCGGCGGTCAGGCCGTCAACGCCGGTGAGATCCTGGTCCGCCAGCGCGGCACCCACTTCCACCCGGGCACGGGCGTCGGCCGTGGCGGCGACGACACGCTGTTCGCGCTGACCGCCGGTGCGGTGGAGTTCGGTACGCACCGCGGCCGCAAGGTCGTCAACATCGTTCCCGTCGCCGCCTGACTTTCCGGCGAACACGGTAACGGCGCAACACCTTCCGAGGGCGGATCGCAGCTTTCCCGGTCGACGGGGAAGCGGGTCCGCCCTCGGCGTGTTACATCAGAGACACATCCGTAGATAGCAGTACCTGGAGGCACCCACCATGACCACCTTCGTGGACCGCGTCGAGCTCCATGCCGCCGCGGGTAACGGAGGCCACGGCTGTGCCTCCGTCCACCGTGAGAAGTTCAAGCCCCTCGGCGGACCCGACGGCGGCAACGGCGGACGCGGCGGCGATGTGACCCTCGTCGTCGATCAGGCCGTGACCACCCTGCTCGACTACCACCACCACCCCCACCGCAAGGCCACCAGCGGCCAGCCCGGCGCGGGTGACAACCGTTCGGGCAAGGACGGCCAGGACCTGGTCCTGCTCGTGCCGGACGGCACCGTCGTCCTCGACAAGGAGGGCAACGTCCTCGCCGACCTGGTCGGCCAGGGCACGACCTTCGTCGCCGGACAGGGTGGCCGCGGCGGCCTCGGCAACGCCGCGCTGGCCTCGGCCCGCCGCAAGGCGCCCGGCTTCGCGCTCCTCGGTGAGCCCGGCGAGTCGAGGGACATCGTCCTGGAGCTCAAGACCGTCGCCGACGTGGCGCTGGTCGGCTACCCGAGCGCGGGCAAGTCCTCGCTGATCTCGGTGCTCTCGGCCGCCAAGCCGAAGATCGCGGACTACCCGTTCACCACGCTCGTCCCCAACCTCGGTGTCGTCACCGCCGGTGCGAACGTCTACACCATCGCTGACGTCCCCGGCCTCATCCCCGGCGCCAGCCAGGGCCGCGGGCTGGGCCTGGAGTTCCTCCGCCACGTCGAGCGCTGCTCGGTGCTCGTGCACGTGCTGGACACGGCGACGCTGGAGTCCGACCGCGACCCCGTCTCCGACCTCGACACCATCGAGGAGGAGCTGCGCCAGTACGGCGGCCTGGAGGACCGGCCCCGCATCGTCGTCCTGAACAAGGTCGACATCCCGGACGGCCAGGACCTGGCCGACATGATCCGTCCGGAGCTGGAGTCGCGCGGCTACCGCGTCTTCGAGGTCTCCGCCCTCGCGCACAAGGGCCTCAACGAGCTCTCGTACGCGCTCGCCGGGATCGTCGCCGAGTCGCGTGCCGCCAAGCCCAAGGAGGAGGCGACCCGCGTCGTCATCCGCCCGAAGGCCGTCGACGACACCGGGTTCACCGTGGCCGTCGACGAAGAGGGCATCTACCGGGTGCGCGGCGAGAAGCCCGAGCGCTGGGTGCGCCAGACCGACTTCAGCAACGACGAGGCCGTCGGGTACCTCGCGGACCGGCTGAACCGGCTCGGGGTGGAGACGGCCCTGATGAAGGCCGGCGCCCGGGCGGGTGACGGCGTGGCCATCGGCCCCGAGGAGAACGCGGTCGTCTTCGACTGGGAGCCGACGATGATGGCCGGAGCCGAGATGCTCGGCCGCCGTGGCGAGGACCACCGTATGGAGGCCCCCCGCCCGGCCGCGCAGCGCCGCCGGGACCGCGACGCCGAGCGGGACGACTCGCAGAAGGAGTACGACGAGTTCGACCCCTTCTAAACCGTGTGAGGAGCACCGGGGCACGCGCCGCCCGGTGCGGGCCCCTTCACCGGCGACCCCAGCAGGGCCCAAGGGCCCGCGCGGTCGCGGGTGGAGGGGCCCTCGCGTGTTTCCGGGGGTATCCGGGGGCTCGTGCCTCGTGCCGCACCGGGGGCGGTCCCGCACCCCGGCATCCCAGCACCCCGAAGCGCCCGTCGCGCCGCTGGCGCGGCCGGAAGCGGGCGCGCGTAACCGACGGTCGCCGTACGCCCGGACGGGTGAGCCGCGGCGGGAACCGTCGGCCGGTCGGGTGAAACGGCAGGGCGGTCCGCACCGCTCAGGCGGGCCGCCGGACGCTCAATCGTGTGGCGTCGGTCACCTGCTCGTGAGGCACCTTCGCAGGTAACGGCCCTGCTCACACGGGAACGGTGGGTGTCGTCCATGCGACGGCCACTCGACGTCCACCTTGCGAGATGGTAACGGAGAGTGCAACCATCGGGGGGTTCCCGAGCCCTCGCAAGGTAGGTCGTCTGTGTCTGTGCAGCACATAGCCCAAGCCCGTACCACAGCAGTCGTGCTAGCCGGAGGTACCGGTCAGCGCGTGGGACTGTCCATCCCCAAGCAGCTGCTGAAGATCGCAGGCAAGGCTGTCATCGAGCACACCCTGTCGATCTTCCAGCAGTCCGAGTCGATCGACGACATCATCGTGCTGATGACGCCCGGCTATGTCGCCGACGTCGAGAAGATCGTCGCGAAGGCCGGCCTGACCAAGGTGGTCCAGGTCATCGAGGGCGGGGCGACGCGCAACGAGACCACCGAGCGGGCCATCTCCGTGCTCGGCGAGGGCCTGGCTGAGGGCGAGGACCGCAACGTCCTCTTCCACGACGCCGTGCGCCCCCTGCTGTCCCAGCGCGTGATCACCGACTGCGTGGACGCCCTCGGGCGGTACGAGGCGGTGGACGTCGCCATCCCGTCCGCGGACACGATCATCGTGACCCGTACGCACGGCGGCGACGGCGAGTTCATCACCGAGGTGCCCGACCGCTCCCGCCTGCGCCGTGGCCAGACTCCGCAGGCGTTCAAGCTCTCCACCATCCGCCGGGCCTACCAGGTCGCGTCGGGCGACCCGAACTTCCAGGCCACCGACGACTGCTCGGTGGTCCTGAAGTACCTGCCCGACGTACCGATCTACGTCGTTGCCGGCGACGAGTACAACATGAAGGTGACGCAGCCGGTCGACGTCTTCATCGCGGACAAGCTCTTCCAGCTGGCGTCCACGGCCGTGCCGTCGCCCGCCGACGACGCGGCCTACCGGGAGGCGCTGACCGGGAAGACCATGGTCGTCTTCGGCGGCTCCTACGGCATCGGCGCGGACATCGCCGCGCTCGCCGAGTCGTTCGGCGCCAAGGTCTACGCGCTCGGCCGGTCCACGACCGGTACGCACGTGGAGAACCCGGAGCACATCGACGCCGCGCTCTCCACGGCCTACGCGGAGACCGGACGGGTCGACTACGTCGTCAACACCGCCGGAGTGCTGCGGATCGGCAAGCTGGCCGAGACGGACACCGCGACGATCCAGGAAGCGCTGAACGTCAATTACCTCGCGCCGGTCCAGATCGCCCGCGCCTCGTACAAGTTCCTCTCCGAGACCAAGGGCCAGCTGCTGCTCTACACCTCCAGCAGCTACACCCGGGGCCGTGCCGAGTACAGCCTGTACTCCTCCACCAAGGCCGCCATGGTGAACCTCACCCAGGCGCTCTCGGACGAATGGGCCGCCGACGGGGTGCGGGTGAACTGCGTGAACCCGGAGCGCACCGCCACACCGATGCGTACGAAGGCCTTCGGCGACGAGCCGGCCGACTCGCTGCTCTCCTCCGAGGCGGTCGCCCGTACCTCGCTCGACGTCCTGCTGTCCGAGATGACCGGACATGTCATCGACGTCCGGCAGCAGGACCCGACCCGGGGCGCCTCCGAGGCGTCGGGCTTCGAGCAGGCGCTGGCCGGCGTGTTGGACCGTCAGGCCGATGTGTAATACTGATTGACAATCCACCTTTCGGACCCCTGTCGTTCACTTCACGTGAAAGGCAGGGGTCCGAATGCATGAATCTCATTCTTCACAATTCCCCCGCAAGGTATTAGTCGGAACCCTCGGGAGCGGTACTTCGTGTTTTCGAAAGCCATTCGCGTGGCGAGAGTGGGCAGCGGCTCTGAACTCGCAGCCGCAATTCTCCTGGCCCTGGGATTCCCGTGCATCATGCTCGCGGCGATAATTCCCAATATCTGGTTCTTCGCCGCAGCGGTCCTTGCGACGTATCTGGCCGACCGGTATCTGCACCACTGCGGCAGTTATCTCATCAATCGCCTCGCCGCCGTCCGGGCCGGCCTGTCGATCCGCTTCCTGGTGCGTGAACTGCTCCTGATCCTGCTCATGTCGCGCATGGGGTACGGCGAGGGGGCGATCTTCTACACGACGGTCGCCTGCCTCCTGGCGTTCTACGGGCTCCAGGCGCCGCAGAGCGCGATGGTGACCCTCGTCCGTCTCCGCCGCAAGCTGCCGGTGGTCACCCGGAACATCGACCTCGGCCCCGTCGGGATAGGGGACGCCCCGCCACGGCTGCTGATGAGCCGTCCCGCCGAGAAGATGCTCCACCTCGACCTGTTCGCCATGGTGGGCGTGCTGGTCGCACTTCAATCCGGCACCCGGGCGTTCGCCTACGCGGGCCTCGCGGTGACGCTCTTCCTGGCGGCCGTCTACATCCTCGCGCTGCTGCCGTACGTACGGCCCAGCCGGCTCGTACCGCCGGAGGCCAAGATCCTCGCGGCCGTCGACACCTGGCTGCAGGAGTACAAGCCGACGGTCGTCCTCTACTTCTCCGGCTCCAGGGACTCGGCCTACCAGGCCAACATGTGGCTGGAGACGATGGGCCGGCTTGACGGCCGGCCGCTGATCCTGCTGCGCGAGCGGGCCATCGTCCCGCAGCTCGCCGGGACCTCCGTCCCGGTCCTCTGCGTCCCCGGCGGCGTGCACCTGATGAACATGGACCTCTCGACGGTGCGGGTCGCGCTCTACGCGGCCAACGTCGGCAAGAACATCCACATGCTGCGCGTGCCGACCATGAAGCACGTCTTCATCGGGCACGGCGACAGCGACAAGCTGGCCAGCGTCAACCCGTACAGCAAGGCGTACGACGAGGTCTGGACGGCGGGCCGGGCCGGTCGCGACCGTTACGCGCTGGCCGACGTCGGCGTCCGCGACGAGGACATCGTGGAGGTGGGACGGCCGCAGCTGGCCACCATCGACACCTGGACCGGTACCCCGAAGAACCCCATCCCGACCGTGCTGTACGCGCCCACCTGGGAGGGCTGGGACGACAACCCGGGCAACACTTCGCTGCTGCTCGCCGGCGAGAACATCGTCCGCCGGCTGCTGGAGTCCGAGAAGCCCGTCCGGGTGCTCTACAAGCCGCACCCGTTCACCGGCACCCGCAGCCGCAAGGCCGCCGCCGCACACCTGCGGATCACCGCGATGATCGAGGAGGCGGCCGCCCGCCGCGCCACCGACCCGCGCTGGGCCGCGGAGAGCGAGGCCCTCCGGGGTGAGCAGGCCGAGGCCGCGGCCGAGCTGGTCCGTATCGAGGCGCGGCTGGCCCAACTGGCCGGCGGTGCGAGCGAGACGGCTCGTGACGAGGCCGAGCTCTCGCGCAACTCCTTGGCCGATCCGGCGCGTGAGGCGGAGACCGCGAAGCTGCGGGACGAGTGGAACGCCGCCTACTGGCGCTCGCGGGGCTGGTGGCAGCACCAGGTGATCTCGGGATCGACCATGCGTCTGTACGACTGCTTCAACGAGTCGGACGCCATGGTTTCGGACATCTCCAGCGTGGTCTCCGACTTCATCGCCAGCGGCAAGCCGTACGCGGTGACCGACTCGGCCGAACTGGGCGAGGAGGAGTTCAAGCGCCAGAACACGGCCGTCCGGGCCGCGGTGATCCTCTCCAACGACGCGAGCGAGCTGGACCAACTGCTCGCGGCCGTGTCCGACCCGGCCGCGGACGACCGGGCCGAAGGCCGGCGCGAGTTGAAGGAGTACCTGCTCGGGCCCGACGAGCCGTCCTCGCTCGTCCGGTTCGACCGGGCCGTCCAGGCGCTGGCCGCCCGGGCAGAGTCGCGCAATCTCCGGGCCGCCCATCTCGGCGAACCCGTAGGTGGCTGAATCTCGGCCGAGCTGTAGGCGTATCCCAGCTGAACCGCAGCCGATCCCGCAGGGCTGAAATGGCTGGAAAGTGTTACTCAATGGCTCGTTCTCACCTCGAAAGGGGTCAGAACGGGCCATTGTGACGTGTGTCACTTTTCGCACTTGAGTGAAGGGCGCAACTTATTCTGTGTGTCCGCTGTCATGAATACTCGTGAACGACACTCGAAATTTAGACGTCAGTGTGATCATCGGTGCTTATGAGGCCATGCCCTACCTCACCCGCTGCCTCCAGTCCGTGGAGGCGCAGACCCTCTCTGCCGACCGTTTCGAAATCATCGCGGTCGACGACGGGTCGACGGACGGCACCGGCGCCCACTTGGACGAATTCGCAGCTCGCACCGCCATTTCCACCACGGTGATCCACCAGGCCAACTCCGGGGGGCCGAGCGGCCCGCGCAACGTGGGCCTCGCCCGCGCGCGTGGACGGTTCGTCTTCTTCCTCGATGCCGACGACTTCCTCGGCTTCGAGGCGCTGGAACGCATGCTCGCCCTCGCCGACAAGGCCGGTACCGACGTGGTGCTGGGCAAGATGGTGGGGGTCAACCGGGGCGCGGCGGGGTCCATGTGGGGGCGCCACGATCAGGAGCGGGTCGACATCTTCGACTCCCGCGTCATCTACACGCTCAGCGCCCAGAAGCTCTTCCGCCGTGAACTGCTGGTCCGCCACGGGATCACCTTCGACGAGAAGATGAGCAGCGGCGAGGACGCCCTCTTCACCATGGAGGCGTACCTCCGGAGCGCCGGTGTCTCCGTCGTCTCCGAGTACGTCTGCTACTACCTGGTGGGCCGCGACGACGGCCTGCACGCCACCCGCACCGGTGGCTACGAGCCCCGGTTCGAGGCACTGACGGCCCTGGTCGAGCTCATCGCGGAGCTGGTGCCCGAGGGCCCCGAGCGCGACTTTCTGATGGCGCGTCCGTTCACCGTGGGGCTGATCCAGCAGTTCGGTCCGGGCGTGGTCAAGGAGAGCGAGGAGGTCCGCGCCCACAAGCTGGAGCTGGCCGGCCGGATCACGAAGTACTGGACCCCGGGCGTCGCGAAACTGATCAAGGTGAACGAACGCCTCCGCATCGAGTGCGTCGCCCGCGGCCGGCTGGACCTGCTCGCCGACATACACCGGTTCATCGCCGCCCGGCACACGCCGGAGATCGTCCGGGCCGACCGGGGGGACGCCGCCTACCTCGTCTATCCGCACTTCCGGAAGCCGGGGGCGGGTCTCCCGGACGAGGTGTTCGAGATGACGGTGCCGGAGTGGTCCGTGAGCAGGCGGTTGCAGCCACCCGCGCGGCCGAAGCCGGGGCAGGACCGTACCGCGCCCACGCTGGCACGCAGGGTGGTACGCCGGGTCCGTCGTGACATGAGGCGGTGGAAGGCATCGGTGTGACTCGGGTGACTGGGATGACTGGTATGACGGGTGTGACCGGTGTGGCTGGTGTGACCCCGGGAACGCGCGGCGGACGGCCGGGTGCGGCGGCGGAGTTACTCGTCGGGAAACCGCACGAGAACTCGAAGTAATATCCCATGGAATGAAAGCGGCCTCGGGAACGCCTGCCATCCGGCTTCCGGCCACCGACCACGCAGCTTGGGGACAGCACACGTGAAGGCACTCGTACTCTCCGGCGGGGCGGGCACCCGCCTGCGCCCGATCACCCACACGTCCGCGAAGCAACTGGTACCGGTCGCCAACAAGCCGGTGCTCTTCTACGGGCTCGAAGCGATCGCCGACGCCGGTATCACCGAGGTCGGCATCATCGTGGGCGACACCGCCGCCGAGATCCGTGAAGCGGTCGGTGACGGCTCCGCGCTCGGCATCAAGGTCACCTACATCCCGCAGGATTCTCCCCTCGGTCTGGCGCACGCGGTGCTCATCGCGCGCGACTTCCTCGGCGACGACGACTTCGTGATGTACCTGGGCGACAACTTCATCGTGGGAGGCATCACCGGCCTGGTCGAGGGCTTCCGCGGGGACCGCCCCGACGCCCAGATCCTGCTGACCCGGGTTCCCAACCCGACCTCCTTCGGCGTCGCCGAACTGGACGGCGAGGGACGCGTCGTCGCGCTGGAGGAGAAGCCGAAGGAGCCCAAGAGCGACCTCGCCCTCGTCGGCGTCTACCTCTTCACGCCGGCGATCCACGAGGCCGTCCGCTCGATCGAGCCGTCCTGGCGCGGCGAGCTGGAGATCACGCACGCCATCCAGTGGCTGATCGACCAGCAGCGCAACGTCCGCTCCACCACGATCTCCGGCTACTGGAAGGACACCGGCAACGTCACCGACATGCTGGAGGTCAACCGTTCCGTCCTGGAGACCGTCGAGCCGACCGTGGACGGCGCGGAGGTGGACGAGCACAGCGAGATCATCGGCCGCGTGCGGATCGAACCGGGCGCGAAGGTG
The DNA here is from genome assembly GCF_042871745.1 of Streptomyces sp. NPDC005576. Lineage (NCBI taxonomy): Bacteria > Bacillati > Actinomycetota > Actinomycetes > Kitasatosporales > Streptomycetaceae > Streptomyces > Streptomyces sp. NPDC005576. The sequence goes on from NZ_JBIAJC010000017.1 coordinate 16,290, forward strand.
ACCGGCAGCCGTATCGTCGGTCCCGCGATCATCGGAGCCGGCTCCGTCATCAGCGACGCGTACGTCGGCCCGTTCACCTCGGTCTCCGAGGGCTGCCGGATCGAGGACAGCGAGATCGAGTACTCCATCGTGCTCAAGGGGGCCTCCATCACCGGCGTCCGCCGCGTGGAGGCGTCCCTCATCGGCCGTGACGTCGAGGTCACGCCGGCGCCCCGCAACCCGTCCGCCCACCGACTCGTCCTCGGCGACCACAGCAAGGTGCAGATCTCCTCATGACGACCAACATCCTGGTGACCGGCGGAGCCGGCTTCATCGGCTCGCACTACGTCCGTACCGTCCTCGGCGCTCAGGGCCCCGGCGACATCACCGTCACGGTGCTGGACAAGCTCACCTACGCGGGCAACCCCGCCAACCTCGACGAGGTCCGCGACCACCCGGGCTTCTCCTTCGTGCAGGGCGACATCTGCGACGCCGAACTCGTCGGCAAGCTCATGGCCGACCACGACCAGGTGGTGCACTTCGCCGCCGAGTCGCACGTGGACCGCTCCATCGACGGGGGCGCCGAGTTCGTCCGTACGAACGTCGTCGGCACCCACACCCTGATCCACGCCGCGCACCTGGCCGGGATCAAGACCTTCGTGCACATCTCCACCGACGAGGTCTACGGCTCGATCGACGAGGGCTCCTGGCCCGAGACGCACCCGCTGGAGCCCAACTCGCCCTACTCCTCGGCGAAGGCGTCCAGCGACCTCATCGCGCTCTCGTACCACCGCACCCACGGCCTCGACGTGCGGGTGACCCGCTGCTCCAACAACTACGGGCACCACCACTTCCCCGAGAAGGTCATCCCGCTCTTCGTCACCAACCTGCTCGACGGCAAGACCGTCCCGCTCTACGGCGACGGCGCCAACGTCCGCGACTGGCTCCACATCGACGACCACGTCCAGGGCATCGAGCTGGTCCGCACCAAGGGCCGCGCGGGCGAGGTCTACAACATCGGCGGCGGCACCGAGCTCTCCAACAAGGAGCTCACCGGCCTGCTGCTGGAAGCCTGCGGCGCCGACTGGGAGACCAGCGTCACCTACGTCGAGGACCGCAAGGGCCACGACCGCCGCTACTCCGTGGACTGCACCAAGATCCGCGAGGAGCTCGGCTACGTCCCGCGCAAGGACTTCAAGCAGGGCCTCGCCGAGACCGTGCAGTGGTACCGCGACAACCGCGCCTGGTGGGAGCCGCTGAAGGACCGGGCCGCCCTGTGAGCGCCGTCTGGCTGGTGACCGGAGCCGGCGGCATGCTCGGCCGGGACGTGCTGGCGAGACTGGCCGCCGAGGGCACCGACGCCGTCGTCGTCGCGGCGGACCGTGCGACGCTCGACATCGCCGACCCGGCCGCCGTGCGAGCCGCGTTCGCGGAGCACCGCCCCGCGGTCGTCGTCAACTGCGCCGCCTGGACGGCCGTGGACGACGCGGAGAGCCAGGAGGAGGCCGCGCTGCGCGTCAACGGCACGGGCCCCGAGGTCCTCGCCGAAGCGTGCCGGGAGCACGGCGCCGTCCTGCTCCAGGTCTCCACGGACTACGTCTTCGCCGGCGACGCCGGCAAGCCGTACGCCGAGGAAGCCCCCACCGCCCCGCGCAGCGCCTACGGCCGTACCAAGCTCGCGGGCGAGCGCGCCGTGCTGGAGACCCTCCCGGAGACCGGCTACGTGGTCCGTACGGCCTGGCTGTACGGAGCGGGCGGCGGGAACTTCGTCCGCACGATGATCAAGCTGGAGGGCATCAAGGACACCCTCGATGTCGTCGACGACCAGCGGGGTCAGCCGACGTGGACCGTGGACCTGGCGGACCGCCTGGTCGCCCTCGGCCGCGCCGCGCTCGCGGGCGACGCCCCGGCCGGGGTCTACCACGGCACCAGCGGTGGCGAGACGACCTGGTTCGGGTTCACCCGGGAGATCTTCCGGCTGCTGGGCGCGGACCCCGAGCGGGTCCGTCCGACCACCAGCGAGGCCTTCGTCCGGCCCGCTCCCCGCCCGGCGTACAGCGTGCTCGGCCACGACCGCTGGTCCGCCGCCGGGATCACCCCGGTGCGCGACTGGCACGAGGCGCTGGCGGAGGCGTTCCCCGCCCTCGTCGCCGCCGAGCGCGGCTGACCGCCCGACCAGCCGTCACCACGTCACGCCCACGGCCGGATCACCGCCCTCTCGGGCCGGGGGTCCGGCCGTGGGCGTTCCGGAGCCCTTCCGGGGCCCCGGCCCGGCGGACAGCGAAAACGCCCGGCAGGAGTCCCTGCCGGGCGTTTTCGCTGTCAGGCTGCCGCCGCGGGTCAGCCCCGGGCGCGCAACTGCTCGTCGTAGGCCTGGCAGTCCGCGAAGGAGGGCAGCAGACCCTGGGCCTCGGCCTCGGCCAGTGTGGGGGCGGCTGCGTCCTTGTCCGAGAGCAGCGGGGTGATGCCCGCGGGCCACTCGATGCCCAGCTCCGGGTCGAGCGGGTTGATGCCGTGCTCCCGGCCGGGGGCGTACCCCTCGGAGCAGAGGTACACCACGGTGGCGTCGTCGGTCAGTGCCATGAACGCGTGACCGAGCCCCTCGGAGAGGTAGACCGCGTGGTGGTCCACGTCGTCGAGCCGGACGGCCTCCCACTGCTTGTACGTGGGGGAGCCGACCCGGATGTCCACGATCACGTCCAGCACCGCGCCGCGCACGCACTTGACGTACTTGGCCTGGCTCGGCGGGACGTCGGCGAAGTGGATGCCGCGCAGGGTGCCCCGGCTCGACACCGAGCAGTTGGCCTGGGCGAGCCGGAGCCCGTGCCCGGCCGCCTCGGTGAAGTCGGCGGCCTGGAACCACTCGTGGAAGCTTCCCCGGCTGTCGGGGAAGACCTTGGGCTCCTGGACCCAGGCTCCGGCGATGTCGAGCTGCCGCATCTGATTCACGTTCCTGTTCTTTTCGCTTCTCGGGTACTTCACGTTCTCGGACCAGGCTGTGTGGCGGTCGTCCGGTACCGGACGACCGGACTTCAGCCCCCGACCTTGTCGGCGAGCCCGCGGGCCTTCTTACGGGCCTTGGCGGGCAGCCGGCGGACGATCGGGCCCCCCACGGTCCGCAGCGCGCTGCGCACGGTCGCCTTGCGGCGCGCCGAGGCCATCGCACTCAGCATGGCGGGGCTCACCACAGGCAGGTCCGAGACGAGAACGATCTTCCCGCCCCGTTCGACCCGCACGTCCGCGAGGGGCACGCCGGCGCTCTTGGCGCCGTCCAGCCGGACCGAGAGCTTCCACTCGCCCGGCGGAACGTCCGCTGCCTTGGCGGGCACCGAGACGTGGGCGCGGCCCTGGACGGGACGGAGCGTAGTGGGCAGGACCCGGTCGGTACCCCCGGTGGAGGTCAGGACGAGGTCGGCCTCGGAGGCTGCCGTGGAGCTCGTGGTGACGATGTCGAGGCGCAGCTCCGTCTTGCTGCCGGGGGTGCGCAGGACCGGGCGGCCCTCCAGGTACTCGGCCAGCTTCTTCGCGCGCCGGGCCACGTCCAGCGTGAGGTTGCCGTGCGGGTCCGTGAAGTACGGGATGACGGCGCGGGCGGGCGAGCCCAGCGAGGCGGGCAGGCAGGCCGCGTCGACCGCGGGGTCGCGGTCGGCGCCGAGCCGGGCCTTGCGGACCACGCCGAGGCCGCGCAGCGGCACCCAGATGTCCCAGAACCCGCGCGAGACGCGCCCGCGGTTCTTGACGCCCTCCGAGGTCACGTGGCCGTGGCCGGTCAGGATGACCTCGAAGACGCCGGAGGAGATCTCCTTGACCTCCGAGGTGAACTTCGCGGGGCAGGGCCACTCGACCGCGGTCTCACGGTTGCGCAGCGAGATCTCCGCCATGTAGCCGTCGAGGTCGTCCTCGACGTCCAGCAGCTCTCCGGCCGGCAGCAGGTCCGCGGTGAGGTCGGGGTGCAGGTGCAGACGGCCGTCGCGGCGCACCAGCGTCACGGGCTTCTGGTCGTCGCCGTGGACGAGCCGGCCGGTGATGTCGAGCCTGATCCGGCCGTCCGGCTGCCACGCGAACTTCTCCAGACGGGCGGTCGCCTTGATGGAGGCCGCGAGCGAGGCGATGCGGAGCAGTCCCTGACGGTCGTCGTTGCGCAGCAGCGTGGAGCGGAGCCGCTGGACCGGGCCGAGTCCGTCGTGCACGCCGTCGTGCATGAAGTCACGTGCCAGGGGCTGGACGGCGTCGATCATCTCGTCGCGGTACTCCGGTGTGTACTTCTGCACAGCCGGTTCGCTGAGACGCGACAACATCTCCACACGGTAGAAGCGGCGCAGCAGAAGGTCGCGGAATTCGCCGGGCTCGGTGTTCTCGACGACGACGTCGAGGACCTCACGGAGATTCCCGTAATAGCCCGAAGGGATGATCTTCGCGGAGCCGGCGTTCTGGCCGTCGTCGCGCCGTGAGTAGTAGTAGCAGGTGTAACTTCCGAGAATGGAGACGACCTTCGCCGGGAAGTACGCCTGCATCATGTAGAGCTGGTCCTCCAGGCGCCGCTTGCCCTCGGGGTAGGCGATGTTGTTCTCGCGGAGGAATTCCGTCCGGAACATCTTGTGCGGCGTCAGGCTGTCGTAGAGCGGCGCGTCACGCAGCGTGCACTTCTCCCGGTTGACCTTGAAGACCCCGTGCGGGACGCCGCGGAAGTTGCTCGCCACCTTGCCGATGACGATGTCGGAGCCGTTGCGGTGTCCCATGTTGTAGAGGCGCAGCAGGGCCTCGGACGCCAAATAGTCGTCCTGGTCGAGGAACTGGACGTATTCGCCCTTGGCTTCCGCCACGCCGATATTGCGAGGCTTGCCCGGCCACCCGGAATTAGGGATGGTGATCACGCGGAAGTGCGGGTGCTCGGTCGCGAGCTTTTCGAGACGCTCGCGCGTGTCGTCGGTCGAGCCGTCATTGACGAACAGCACTTCGAATTCGCTCGCGGGCAGGGTCTGACGCAGCAACGAGTCGATGGCGGGATCGATGTACTTCCCCGGGTTGTACACAGGAATGATGACGCTGACTTTGACTGACACAACTGTGTCCCATCTCTTGTGGGAACCCTGAACGCGAAGGCGGTGTCGGGATCGGAGACCGATTGAGGGCGAGGGCCGCCGCCCGGAAGCACCATAGCGGTTGTGGCACATCGAACAGTTCGGGCCGGGTGGGAGGCCGTGTACGGTGCAACGGAGGTTTCCGGCGCTGTGAGCCCCACGCGGGCCAGAGCGACTCATGTGCGAGCCGTCTCGGGGGGCCTCGTGAGCCGGGGGAGGGCCAGGCTCACCACTCGGTCCAGCGAGAGAGGTGTCATCATCAGGCGCACCCGTAACGAGGCCCGCCGGCTTCGATGGTCACACGGGTCCGTGGCGGACTGTTTCCAGGGCCGGAACAACAGCCTGGGGTTCATCCGGCTGATCCTCGCCTCGGCGGTCGTCGTCAGCCACGCGAGTGTGCTGGGCTTCGGTGAGAAGGAGTTCGGCCACGGGTTCAGCCACGGCCAGACCGACCTGGGAAAAATCTCCGTCTACGGCTTCTTCGTCCTGTCCGGCATACTCGTCACCCGCAGCGGCAAGCGGCTTCCGCCGGGCCGCTTCCTCTGGCACCGCGCCCTTCGTCTGCTGCCCGGTCTCTGGGTCTGCCTCGCCGTGACGGCCTTCGTCGTCGCCCCGCTCCTCTACTGGACGCAGCACTCCGGCCTGGGCGGCTTCTGGGACCACTCCAGGGGCCCCTTCGACTATCTGGGCTCGAACTGGGCGGTCGCCCCGCTCCAGAACGACGTGGCCGGCGTCATCGCGCACTCCAGGAACGACGGCCTCGGGCACAGCCCCAGCATCGACGCCGCCCTCTGGTCGCTCCGCTACGAGGTGTTCTGCTACTTCGGCGTCGCACTGCTCGCCGTGACCGGTGCCCTCACCCGGGCCCGCCCGGTCGTGCTCCTGGTGGCCGTCGTGCTCGGCTGCTACGCGATCGCCCCCGCTCTGCAGGAACGCTTCTGGGCCGGTCCCGCGGACTCCTCCTACGCCCTGAGCTTCGAGATCTTCCCGGTCATGGGCAAGTTCGATCCGGACGTCCTGATCTACCTCGCCTTCGCGTTCGCGGTCGGCGCGGTGGTCGAGTCGTACCGCCGGCACATCCCCGTCAGCGACCCGCTCGGCGTCCTCGCGCTGCTGGTCTTCCTCGGCACCGTCTTCTTCGGGTACTTCTTCGTCGTCGGCATCCCCGCCTTCGCCTACCTGCTGCTCTGGCTCGCGATCCGGCTTCCCGGGCGGTTCCGCCGCGTGGGGGCCCGGAACGACCTCTCGTACGGTGTCTACATCTACGGGTTCGTCGTCCAGCAGACCCTCACCGCCCTCGACTTCGCCCGCTGGGGGTTCTGGTCCTACCTCGTGATGTCGCTCGCCGGTTCGCTGGCGGTCGCGGCGGCTTCCTGGCACCTGGTCGAGAAGCCCGCCATGCGGCTCAAGGACCTGGGCAGGGCGCACACCGTCCGTACCGCCCCGCAGTCCGCCCAGCCCGCTCCTCCGGGAGAGCCGGAAACCGCGTTCGCGGACGCCGGCCGGGACAGGACGCTCGCGGAGAGCGGCAGCCGTACCGGCTGAACGCCGTCGGCCGAAGGCCGTCCCACCGGCCCCGGCGGGTGCGCACCGTCCATGGAACGGAACAGCGGTGCGTCCGGTGCCCGGACTGGCATAGATTCGCCCCTGTGACATCGGTAGCGGAGAGCGTGGCAAGACAGCAGGTGACCGAGGCCCGCAGGATCGTCGTCAAGGTGGGCTCCTCCTCGCTCACCACCGCGACGGGCGGACTCGACGCCGACAGGGTCGACGCCCTCGTGGACGTCCTCGCCAAGGTGCGCAGCGGCGGTGAACGGGAGGTCGTCCTCGTCTCCAGCGGTGCCATCGCCGCCGGGCTCGCCCCACTGGGTCTGCACCGCAGGCCGAAGGACCTCGCCAGGCAGCAGGCGGCGGCCAGCGTCGGCCAGGGGCTGCTGGTGGCCCGCTACACGGCCAGCTTCGCGCGCTACGGCGTACGCGTCGGCCAAGTCCTGCTCACGACCGACGACACCAGCCGCCGCGCCCACTACCGCAACGCCTACCGCACCCTCGACCAGCTGCTGGAGATGGGCGCCCTGCCCGTCGTCAACGAGAACGACACCGTCGCCACCGACGAGATCCGCTTCGGCGACAACGACCGCCTGGCCGCCCTCGTCGCCCACCTCGTCCACGCCGACCTCCTGGTCCTCCTCTCCGACGTGGACGGGGTCTACGACGGCGACCCCAGCACCCCGGGCACCTCACGGATCGCCGAGATCACCGGCCCGCAGGACCTGGCGGGCGTCGCGATCGGCAGCGCGGGCAAGGCCGGGGTCGGCACCGGAGGCATGGTCACCAAGGTGGAGGCCGCCCGGATCGCCACCGCCGCCGGCATCCCCGTCGTCCTCACCTCCGCCTGGCACGCCGCCGACGCCCTCGCCGGCCGGGACACCGGCACCTACTTCCACCCCACCGGCCGCCGCTCCGCCGACCGCCTCCTCTGGCTGGCCCACGCCTCGGCCCCGCAGGGCGCGCTCATCCTGGACGAAGGGGCCGTACGCGCCGTCGTGGAACGCCGTACCTCGCTGCTGCCCGCGGGCATCTCCGCCGTGGACGGAGACTTCACGGCCGGCGACCCCGTGGAGCTGCGCGACCCCGCCGGCCGGGCGGTCGCACGCGGTCTCGTCAACTTCGACGCCAGGGAGATCCCCCAACTGCTGGGGCGCTCCACGCACGATCTGGCCCGCGAACTCGGACCCGCCTACGAACGCGAGGTCGTACACAGGGACGACCTCGTCGTTCTCATGCCCCCCTCGACGCCCCGAATCGGCTGAAACTCCGGCCTCCTGACGGAGACCTTCCCCAAAACCGCCCCACGCCGGGCCTCGGGCTGGTCAACTTTGTAGCGGGGGTACGCAGGGGACAGCACGGCAACACATCCACAGGAGGCCGCCGGTGAGACGAGCGCGCCCGGGGGCGCCGCCCCGAGGAACGGGCACCCGCGCACTGACCAGCGTGGGAGCGGGAACCGGCTTTGACCGGAGTCCGCCCGCCGACCGCACGTCCGACCGGGCCGAGGACCGCACCACCGGCCACGACCCGGTAGCCGCGAAGGGGGAGACCACGCAGTCCCGGCTGTGGCACATCACGCTCTGCGTGTCCGGGACCGAGACACCGCTCGGGGAGGTCAGACGCGGCCTGGAACAACTGGCCCACGACCACCCCTTCCTGCTGACCAGCCGGTACGCGAACGACCACGCGGAGATCCGGTACTGGGAAGAGGCCCGGGACCTGCACGACGCGGCGGCCGTCGCCCTGAGGCTCTGGGGCGAGCACCGCTCCACCGCCCAGCTGCCGCCGTGGGAGATCGTCGGTCTCGAGGTCATCGACCGGGAGACCTACCACCAGCGCGTCGCCGAGGGGTACGGGCCGCCGCCCGCCGCACCCGTGGGCGTGCACCCCTACTGACCCGGAGGCGGGAGCGCGCGCCCGGCCCGTTCCCGCCCGGGGTGTCCTGCCCGGTACGTCTCGCATCACGGGATACGGGCCGGACGTCCGGGGGCCGCGCACTACCCTGCGGGCATGACCACGCTCACCCCGTACGACAACATGTCCCCGGTCGCGCAGGCCGCCTACCGGGCGCGCGCCGCCGCCGCCGACATCGCGCCGCTCCCGCGCGCCGCCAAGGACGACGCCCTGCTCGCCGTGGCCGACGCACTGGAGGTGCGCGCGGGCGAGATCATCGAGGCCAACGCCGAGGACGTCGAGCGGGCCCGGGCCGCGGGCACCGCCGAATCGGTCGTCGACCGGCTCACGCTGACGCCCGAGCGCATCCGCGCCATCGCCGCCGACGTGCGCCAGGTCGCCTCGCTGCCCGACCCGGTCGGCGAGGTCGTGCGTGGCTCCACCCTCCCCAACGGCATCGACCTGCGCCAGGTCCGCGTGCCGCTCGGAGTGGTCGGGATCATCTACGAGGCCCGCCCCAACGTCACCGTCGACGCCGCCGTCCTCTGCCTGAAGTCCGGCAACGCCGTCCTGCTGCGCGGCTCCTCGTCCGCGTACGCCTCCAACACCGCCCTCGTGCGGGTGCTGCGCGACGCGGTCGGCGGCGCCGGGCTGCCGGCCGACGCGGTGCAGCTCGTACCGGGAGAGAGCCACGAGTCCGTCCGCGAACTCATGCGCGCGCGGGGTCTGGTGGACGTCCTCATCCCGCGCGGCGGCGCGGGGCTGATCCGCCGGGTCGTGGAGGAGTCCACCGTCCCCGTCATCGAGACCGGCACCGGCAACTGCCACGTGTACGTGGACGCGCGGACCGATCTGGCGATGGCCGTCGACATCCTGGTCAACTCCAAGGCGCAGCGCCCGAGCGTCTGCAACTCCGCCGAGACGCTCCTCGTCCACCGGGACGTCGCCGACCAGTTCCTGCCCCTGGCACTGGACGCGCTGGCCGACGCCGGGGTCACCGTCCACGGTGACGAGCGCGTCCTGGGTTACGCCGAAGGGTCCAAGGCGACCCTCGTACCGGCCACCCCGGAGGACTGGGAGACGGAGTACCTCTCCTACGACATCGCCGCCGCCGTGGTGGACTCGCTGGACGCCGCCGTGGCGCACATCCGGCTCTGGTCCTCCGGTCACACCGAGGCGATCGTCACCACCTCCCAGGCCGCCGCCCGCCGGTTCACCCAGCTGGTCGACTCGACCACGGTCGCCGTCAACGCCTCCACCCGCTTCACCGACGGTGGCCAGTTCGGATTCGGCGCGGAGATCGGCATCTCCACCCAGAAGCTGCACGCCCGGGGCCCGATGGGGCTGCCGGAACTGACCACCACGAAGTACATCGTCACCGGAGACGGTCACACCCGGTAACCGGCTGCGGTCGTTCGGTCAGGGAGACTTCTCCGTCTCCCTGACCGGACCGCCCCGCCAGGGCTACGCTGAATCCGTGGACGACGTGGGGGGCAGGCCGTCTCCGGACGACTGGGAGCCCGACGACGACCGCGGGGGCGCGGACGAGGACTTCGCCACCGTGGCCTTCGACGAGGACTTCGTCCGGGCCGCGAAGATCCACGAGCCCACCGCGGTGGAACGGCTGGTCGCCGCAGCCGAGGCGCGCGCGGAGGCCGAGGCGGCCCGGTCCCGCTCCGCGGGCGGTGGCCGCGACGGTGACCCGTACGACCATTACGGCCCCGGGTACGGCGGCGGTCGCGGAGGTCCGCCGGATCCGGACGACCTCGACTACGACCCCGACCACGACTTCGGCACGGGCCCCTACGGCCCGCACGGCGGGGTTCTGCGGCCCTACCGGGGCTCCGCGCGCTGGCACCGGCCGATCGCCTGGCTCCTGGCGCTGGTGATGGGGATCGGAATGATCGCCCTCGCGTTCAGCGCCGTCTACCGCGGGGCCTCGGCCGACAGCCAGGACCACGCCCCGCCCACCACGAGCGGCGTGGACGCGGCGGCCACGGACCCGGCGGCCCCCGACGACGGGCAGCCCGGAACCGCGCGCCCGGCTGTCCCGGACTCCGTGGGCCCGGACTCCGTGGGCCCGGACGCCGCGGGCACGGGCTCCGTGGGTCCGGACGCCGCTGCGGATTCGGACTCGACGGACTCGGATTCGGCGGACTCGGCGGATTCGGTGGACGGCGTCGTCGGCGGTCCCCCTCCGGCGGACGGGGAGAGCCCGATGTCCTCCGGCGCGCGCATCGGCGCGCCGGGGGCGTTCAGGGGCGCTGCCGGCGCCCCGGGGAGCCTTCTGCCCTCCGCGTCCGTGGGGCGCTTGCTCCCGGCCGTCCCGCACACGTCCTGAGCGACACGGGACGCGGTACGACGGACGACCGGGCGACGGACCGGGGGAGCGGCACGTCCGCCCGGTGATTCCCGCGCCCGGGGGGCCTGCGGTGTCACCCGTCCGGCCGTGTCGCGCCGTAGCGCCCAGTCGTGCGAACTCCTCGGTTGGCCCCTTCCAGCGCGTTTACGCGAGGGGCATTCGACCTACCCTCACTGTGTGACCCCTCGTCCGGAGGGGGCTTCTCGCTGCCCTCGGCCGTCTTCAGGTGGTGTCCGGCAGACCGTTGCGCACCGACCTCGGCCGGTGGTGCGGAGATCGGGAGAAGTCATGGCAGGCCGCGGAGATCCACCGGAAGAGCCGCCCGAGAGTCAAGCCGACGGCGAGGACGAATACCGCGCGCTCGTCTTCGACGAGTCCTTCGTCCGCGCTGCCCGGCTCCAGGAGTTCTCCGCCCAGGAGCGCATGGGCGAGCACGCCCGCGCCGTCCGGTCGGTGCCCCGGCGCCCGCCGCGCAAGGGCCCCGGCCTCGTCGGCACGCTGGTCGTGCTCGTCGCGCTGGCCTTCGCCTCCGCGGTGTACATCGGCTTCCGCCAGCCCCTGCCCGACCCCGCGCTCGGCCGGGCGGAACCCCTCCAGGCCACCGTCGTACCGCTCGCTCCCCGCGGAGCCGTGCCCGGCGGGTCCCCCCGGTCGCTCATCGAGCACGGCCCGGCCGCGCACTTCCGCATCGGGTCGGCCGGGATCAACCTGCCGGCGGTCCGGCGGACCGAGAACTTCTCCGAAACCCAGATCATGGCCGCCCTCGCCACGGCCAAGGACTTCCTGGTGGAGTCCTCGCTCGACCCCGACGTCCTCGGCGGCCGGGAAACCGGGACGGTCAAGGCACTCCTCGACCCGGACCAAGCCGCGGAGTTCGACCTGAGCATGGGCAGCGCGTCGGGCGACGACAGGCACCCCGCGGCCGGCTGGCTGGTGCGCTTCGACCCGGCCCGCGCCGAGCTCGCCGACCCCGCGATCCGCGTCTACGGAACGCTCGCCTACACCGAGACGGACGCGGGCAGGCTGGAGGTGGTGGCGGACCACACCTTCACCTACGCCCTGCGGCCCGCCGTCGACGGTCCCCGGCAGGCAGACGGGGCTTCCCTGTTCACCGTCCACCGGCTCCTGCACTTCCGCTTCGACCGGGACGATCTGCGGCTGCACCGCCTGGAACTGCGCACCGCGTACGTCCAGGCGGGGCCGCAATCCTGCTCCTCGGGCGCCTCCCCGGCGCTGCGCCCGCTCCTCGCGGGGGAGCGCGCCGACCCCGCCGGGCCGGCGGGCACCGATCCGTACGCGACCGGAACCCCCGCCGGCGGCCTCTGCGGAACGCTGGAGATCAGCCCCCCGCTCGGCCAGGCACCTCCTGCTCCGGCGTCCCCGAGCCCGGCGTCCCCGGCGTCCCCGATTTCGGTCTCCCCGAGCCTGGAGTCGGGCCCTGCGCCGAGGCCGGTGCCGAGCCCGTGGCCGGACCCCGGCCGGATCCTTCGCGGCGCGGGCGGGGCGTAGGGCCCGTACGGGGTGGTCGCGACGCGGAAGAAGGAGCGGGGCTGGGTGCATGCGACCGCAAGGCGCCGGAGCGGCGTCGCGAGCGTGCGTGCCCAGCTTCGCGGCTGCCGCGAGCCAACCCCGTACAGGTCCTACTCGGGAGCGGGGCCCGTGCCGGGCGCCTCGCCGCGGGCGCCACCGGTGAAGCGGTCCCTGAGCTTGCCGCCGAGGTCCCCGGCGCCCCCGGCTATGTCGCCTACCAGCTTGATCAACGGGTCCTTGCTGGTGCGTACGGTGTCGGCGTAGTGCGCCGCGGACTCGCGGAAGGAATCCGTCACCGAGGTGTCCTTGTCCTCCTCGCGCCGCGGGTAGTGGCCGTCCATGGTGCGCTGGTACTCCCGGGTCTCCGCCCAACTCCTCAGCTCTGCCGCCCGCACGGTGGTGAAGGGGTGCGAACGGGGCAGCACGTTGAGGATCTTGAGCACGGAGTCGCGCAGATCGCCCGCCTTCTCGTACTCGTCGGCCTGGGCGAGGAAGGCGTCGACGTTCATCTCGTGGAGGTGGTTGCCACCGGCGATCTTCATCAGACCGCGCATGGAGGCATGCAGGTCCTGCCCGACCAGCAGCCCGGCCCGGTCGGCCGAGAGTTCCGACTTGCGGAACCACTCGCGCAAGGCCGTCACGATGGCCAGCACCGCGACATTGCCCAGCGGGATCCAGGCCACCTTCACCGCGAGGCCCGTCAGGAAGAGCAGCACCGTGCGGTAGACGGAGTGGCCGGAGAGGGCGTGCCCCACCTCGTGGCCCACGACGGCCCGCATCTCCTCCTCGTCCAGCAGCTCCACCAGCCCGGTGGTCACCACGATGATCGGCTCGTCGAGTCCGATGCACATGGCGTTGGGCTGGGGGTTCTGCGTGACGTACATCGCGGGCACCTTCGCCAGGTCCAGGATGTAGCAGGCGTCGCGCAGCATGGCGTGCAGGTGGGTGAACTGCTCCTCGCTCACCCGCACGGAGTCGGAGAGGTAGAGAAGCCGCAGGCTCCGCTCCGGCAGCAGGCCGCTGAGGGCCTTGAAGACGGTGTCGAACCCGGTCAGCTTGCGCAGCGCCACCAGCGCCGAGCGGTCCGCCGGGTGTTCGTACGCCCGGGAGGAGATTCCCGGGAACCGCCTGCGCCGCCTGCTGGGTTCGTTCGTACGGGTGTCGTCGGTCATCTGGATCCCCCTGTCGATACGGGACGCCGCCCGTCCCCCTGACACCGGCCAGCCTAGGTGCTGGCGCTACGGTGTGCGGGGGGCTGTGGACAACTAAGAGGAGCACCCGGAATGCCGCACACCGTCGCTTTGCTTGCCGCCGCCGCGGACGACCAGGGACCGGGCAACACGGTGCGGATCGTGTTGCTCGTCTCGCTCGTCGGGGCGGCCCTGATGGCCTGGTTCCTGTTGCGTGGCTACCGCAACAACGACTCCAACGACTGAGTCGCCGTGAGCGTGCCCGACGGACCCGCATACGATGTGCCCGACGTCTTCCTTCCGACTCCCGATCGATAGGTCCTGCCGAAGATGAGCCTCACGAGCACCGCCCACCAGCTGGTCCTTCTCGCCTCCGAAGGCGGCGAAGGCGGCAACCACGAAAGCCTCAACCCGTACCTGACCGGCGGTGGCGCCTTCGTCGCCCTGCTGCTCCTGCTCTTCGTCACCACCCGTTTCAACCGCGACCGCTGAGCGGTGACGCCGTGCCAGTAGGGTCTGCACGCATGGGAGAGCAGGAAGTGCCTACCGGCCGCGGCAAGCGCCGAATCGGCGTCATGGGCGGGACGTTCGACCCGATCCATCATGGACACCTGGTGGCGGCCAGTGAAGTGGCCGCCCAGTTCCACTTGGACGAGGTCGTCTTCGTACCGACCGGGCAGCCGTGGCAGAAGAGCCACAAAGAGGTCTCGCCGGCCGAGGACCGCTATCTGATGACGGTCATCGCCACCGCGTCGAACCCCCAGTTCTCGGTGAGCCGCAGTGACATCGACCGCGGGGGGCCGACGTACACGATCGACACCCTGCGGGACCTGCGGGAAACGCACGGGGACGCGGACCTCTTCTTCATCACCGGCGCCGACGCGTTGTCGCAGATCCTCACGTGGCGAAACGCGGAAGAACTCTTCTCGCTCTCCCATTTCATCGGTGTGACCCGGCCGGGCCATGTGCTCACCGACGCGGGACTGCCCGTGGGCGGCGTCTCCCTCGTGGAGGTCCCCGCTCTGGCCATCTCGTCGACGGACTGCCGGTGGAGGGTCGCGCAGGGCGATCCGGTCTGGTATCTGGTGCCCGACGGTGTGGTCCGCTACATCGACAAACGCCAGCTGTACCGAGGCGAATGAGCCACGGAGAGGGGCACCGGTGGTGAACGACCGACAGGACCCGTACGACCCGTACGGACAACAGCCGCAGATCATCGGCTACGACGCGTACGGGCAGCCGGTGTACCAGCAGCCCGAGCAGCAGGGTTACGACCCGTACGCCGCCCCGCAGGCCCCGTACTCCTACGGGCAGCCGACGCAGGGTCAGGAGTCGCAGGGGCAGCACGCGCAGGTTCAGGACGCGCAGAGCCGGTACCCGCAGGGCCGGCAGACGCATGAGCAGCAGACGCAGCAGACGCAGCAGACGCAGGACCAGCAGGGCGGTGCCGGGCAGGGTTACGGCTACGCCGACCCGTACGCCCAGCAGCAGCCGCAGCACCAGCAGCGTTACGACCCGTACGCCGGCCACGCCCAGCAGTCGCAGGGCGGCGAGCAGGGATACGGATACAGCGGCGGTTACGGCTACGACACCGGGCAGCAGCCCGTCGTCGTCGACGCGACGGGGCAGCAGTGGAACGTCCCGCAGCAGAACGCGCCCCACAGCCCGCAGTCCGCAGCCCCGCACCCGGCCGACCCGCAGTCCGTGCACCGGGCCGGACCGCAGGCGGCCGCCCCGGTGCACGCGCCGGAGCCCGAGCCGGGCGTCGCGGAGGCGGGGGTTCCGGAACAGCGCCGGCCCGCTCAGGACTACCGCACCGGGCAGTTCTCCTTCATCGAGGAGCCGGACGAGGACTCCGAGGACGTCATCGACTGGCTGGCGTTCACGGAGAGCCGCAGCGAACGGCGCGAGGAGGCCCGGCGCAAGGGCCGCAACCGGCTGATCGGGCTGATCGTCGTCGTGGCGCTCGTCGTCGTCGCCGGGGTGGGCTACCTCTGGTCGGCCGGAAAGCTTCCCGGTTCCTCCGGCACGGACGGGAAGGCCGCCACCGCCGGCGGCCCGCAGCAGCGTGACGTCATCGTCGTGCACCTGCACAACACCAAGGGCGGCGGCACGTCCACGGCCCTGCTGGTGGACAACGTCACCACCAAGAAGGGCACCACCGTCCTGCTGCCCAACTCCCTCGCGGTCGCCAACGACGACGGCACCACCACCACACTCGGCAAGTCGGTGGAGGACGACGGCAGCACCGGAACCCGCGAGTCGATCGACACCCTCCTCGGTACGAAGATCAGCGGCACCTGGCGGCTGGACACCCCGTACCTGGAGAACCTGGTCGAACTGGTCGGCAACATCGAGGTGGACACCGATACCGACGTCCCCGACACCAAGAAGGGCGCCGCGCCCCTCGTCCACGAGGGCGAGGCGCAGACCCTGAGCGGCACGATGGCCGTGGCGTACGCCACGTACCGGGCCAAGGGCGAACCGGAGGCGAAGCAGCTGACCCGGTTCGGACAGGTGTTGCGCGGGGTGCTGCGCAAGATGTCCGAAGACCCGAAGGCGGCGACGATCACCGTGCAGACGCTGGCCCAGATCCTCGATCCGTCGCTGCCCGAGGCCGACCTCGGCGCCTCGCTCGCCAAGCTCGCCGGGCACGCCAAGGTGGGCGACTACACCACCGAGGTCCTCCCCGTGCAGGACGACGGGACCCTGAGCGACGCGGCCACCAAGAGCGTGGTGAAGGACGTCCTGGGCGGAGCGGTACGGGCCCCGGACAAGGACGCGGCGACCCGGGTCGGCGTGAAGAACGCCTACGGCGACACCGGCGCCCTCGACGCGGCGCGGGTGGTGCTGGTGAACGGCGGCTACTCCTTCGTCGACGCCGGCAAGGCGGACACCCGCTCCACCTCGGAGATCGTCTACGGCACGGCCGAGGACAAGGCCAAGGCGGTGGAAGTCGCCAAGACGCTCGGTCTGCCCGAGAGCGTCGTGACCAAGGGGGAGGCCGCCGCGAACGCGGACGTCTCCGTGGTGCTCGGCCAGGACTACACCTTCAAGAAGTCCTGATCAGGTAGGGGTCCGGTCGTCGGCTCCTGCCGCCGGCCGGACCGCAGGGGCCCCTCCGGAGGAATTCCCAGTCGGCGCTGTCGGCGGTCCGTGAGAAGCTAAAGAACAGTCCCGCGATTTCTGGCGGGCACGTGACGACAGCGACGGAACCCGCCGCCCCGTCCGCGTGCCGATCCGCCAGGGGCGACGGAACAGCTTCCAGGGACTGCCCAGCCCGCCGACGAAAGCCTGCATGTGACCGCCACGGACCGCTCCATCGAGCTCATCAACGCCGCCGCCCAGGCGGCGGCCGACCGGCTCGCGCACGACATCATCGCCTACGACGTCAGTGACGTCCTGTCGATCACCGACGCCTTCCTGCTGGCCTCGGCCCCCAACGACCGCCAGGTCAAGTCGATCGTCGACGAGATCGAGGAGCGGCTCCAGAAGGAGCTCGGTGCCAAGCCGGTGCGCCGTGAGGGCGACCGCGACGCCCGCTGGATCCTGCTCGACTACGTCGACATCGTCATCCACGTCCAGCACAGCGAGGAGCGCGTCTTCTACGCGCTCGAGCGCCTGTGGAAGGACTGCCCCGAGATCGCGCTCCCTGAGGACGCGCTGAAGACCCGGGGCAAGGCCGCGGAGCACGCCCAGCTCAACGGCACCGCGGAAGGTGACGCGAGCTGAACGGCAGCGACAGCGGCCGGGGCCGCCGCGTAGTCCTCTGGCGGCACGGTCAGACGGCGTGGAACCTGGAGCGACGCTTCCAGGGCACCACGGACATCGAATTGACCGATACCGGAGTCGGGCAGGCCCGTCGGGCCGCCCGCCTCCTGGCATCCCTGAAGCCCCACGCCGTCGTCGCCTCGGATCTTCGGCGCGCGGCGGCCACGGCCGCCGAGCTGTCCGCCGTGACGGGCCTCACGGTCACCCACCACGCCGGTCTGCGCGAGACCTACGCCGGGGAGTGGCAGGGGCTCACGCACGAGGAGATCATCGGCCGGTACGGCGAGCAGTACGCCGCCTGGAAGCGGGGCGAACCCGTACGCCGGGGCGGCGGCGAGCTGGAGACCGAGGTGGCCGACCGGGCCGCACCGGTCGTCCTGGAACACGCCGACCGGCTCCCCGACGGCGGCACGCTCGTCGTGGTCAGTCACGGCGGCACCATCCGGACCACGATCGGCCGGCTGCTCGGACTGGAGGCCCACCACTGGGAGGGCCTCGGCGGACTCAGCAACTGCTGCTGGTCGGTGCTGGGCGAGGGCGCGCGCGGCTGGCGTCTGCTGGAGCACAACGCCGGAACCCTGCCCGAACCGGTGCTCGGCGACGACACCTGAGGGGCCGCCCGATCCCCGGGGGGTACCTCCGGGAGGGCGGCACCGGCCGGATTTCACTTTCCGGCTGGTCACAGGCTAGAGTTCTTCTTGTTCGCAGCGCGGAAAACACCACACGGTGAGGACGCGGAGTAAGAACAGCGAACAGCGGGGCTATAGCTCAGTTGGTAGAGCGCCTGCATGGCATGCAGGAGGTCAGGAGTTCAATTCTCCTTAGCTCCACAGATGAAGATCCCGTCCCCTTGGGGGCGGGATCTTCTGCGTATCGGAGTCCGGTGCCGACGGACGGCCTCCCGCCGACCCGCCGCTTCTCTGCCGGCGGTCGGCGGGCGGCGGCCGGCGGTCGGCGGGCGGCGGTCCGGCCCCGTTCCGGCCATTTCCCGGCGCGGTCCGCCCCGTTCGACCCCGTCCCGATCCGTGGCGTTGGCCGCCGTGCTGCCGCCCGTATCCCGGCCGGTCGTACTGACGTGGCGTCAGTCGCCCGTCCGGGGTGCGGTTCGGCGGGCGTCCCCTCTTGCGGTGTCATGGCAGAATCGGAGCGCCGGAGGGGGCCACGGACCGATCGGGAGGGAACGCGATGCCTGCGAGCCGCGTGCGGGTCCCGGGTCAGTCGTCTGCGCCCGATGCCCCAGCTCCGCCCGCCCGTCCCGTAGTTACCGAGATTCCCGAACACCGGTCCGGTCCCGGCTGCCCGTCCCGCGGCTCCTCCCAGGTGGTCCAGACGCCGGGGGGCGGCGGGATCCGGTGCGCACGCACGGCCAGCGGCCACAGCTGGAGCTGACTGCATGGGTGCACACAGGCGGAAATGCGACTGGTGTGGCAGCGGTACGCCCATCGTCAGGGACATGGATCCGATCAATGCGGACTACCAGTACTGGTGCGAGGAGTGCGCGCGGGCGCTGATCATAAAAGGCGACCCCATCGAGACGTACCGCGAGCTGGAGGGGGAGCCGATCTACGGGCGGCTCCTGGAGGAGCACTGCACCCTCAAGCGGTTCTACTCCTTCGCCACCGCCTGACGGGAGCGGCCGGGGCACCCGCGATGACGGCGCCCGCCACTCGTGGGGGCCTGCCGCCCATAGGTGCATGCCGGTCATGTCGGGCGGAGCTCGAATGGATTTGGGGACCACCGGGGAGGCCGTGTAATGTTCTCGATGTCGCCAAGGGAAACCGGGCGGCGGCGAAACAAGGGGCTATAGCTCAGTTGGTAGAGCGCCTGCATGGCATGCAGGAGGTCAGGAGTTCAATTCTCCTTAGCTCCACAGTTGAAGAAGGCGGACCATCCGATTCGGATGGTCCGCCTTCTTCGTTCCCGGCCACCTCCGCCGGATTCCCGCGCCCGTCGGCCGGCTGTCCGGTCCGTGGCCGCTCCCGATGACGCTCCGGCCCTGTGCGGTACCCTGACGCCATGCGTGCCGTACGCCTTCTGCTTAGCGAGCCGCGCTGATCACTGCCGACCGGTGAGAACGCCTGGTCGGACTCGGCGCGGCGTCCCCTCCTGTGCGAGGGGCTTTTTCGTTTCCGTAGACGCGCGTCCTTCGACGTGGGCGCCGGCAGATGACGATCGATGGAGCTTTGAGGATCATGAGCGAGACGAATTCCGCCGCCGAGACGGCTGCGCCGCACCGCTACACGGCGGCGATGGCCGCCGACATCGAGGCACGCTGGCAGGACTTCTGGGACGCCGAGGGCACGTACGAGGCGCCCAACCCGACCGGTGACCTGGCGGGCGACCCGGAGCTGGCCGCCAAGCCCAAGAAATTCATCATGGACATGTTCCCGTACCCCTCGGGCGCGGGCCTGCACGTCGGTCACCCGCTGGGCTACATCGCCACCGACGTGTACGCGCGCCACCAGCGGATGTCCGGCCACAACGTCCTGCACACCCTGGGCTTCGACGCCTTCGGGCTGCCCGCCGAGCAGTACGCCGTGCAGACCGGCACACACCCGCGGATCTCCACCGAAGCCAACATGGAGAACATGCGGGCGCAGCTGCGCCGGCTGGGTCTGGGCCACGACAAGCGCCGCTCGTTCGCCACGATCGAGGCGGACTACTACAAGTGGACCCAGTGGATCTTCCTGCAGATCTTCAATTCCTGGTACGACACCGAGGCCGACAAGGCCCGCCCGATCGCCGAGCTGGTCGCCCAGTTCGAGAGCGGTGAGCGGCCCACCCCGGACGGCCGCGGCTGGACGGACCTGTCCGCCGTCGAGCGCGCCGAGCTGCTGAGCGAGTACCGCCTGGCGTACGCCTCCGACGCCCCCGTCAACTGGTCGCCGGGCCTGGGCACCGTGCTGGCCAACGAGGAGGTGACCGCCGACGGACGCTCCGAGCGCGGGAACTTCCCGGTCTTCAAGGCGAAGCTGCGCCAGTGGAACATGCGCATCACCGCCTACGCCGACCGGCTGCTGAACGACCTGGACGGCCTGGACTGGCCGGAAGCCATCAAGCTGCAGCAGCGCAACTGGATCGGCCGGTCCGAAGGCGCGCGCGTCGACTTCCCCGTCGACGGCGCCGGTGCCGTCACCGTCTTCACCACGCGCCAGGACACCCTGTTCGGCGCCACGTACATGGTGCTGGCGCCCGAGCACGAGCTGGTCGAGCGGATCATCCCGGCCGTCTGGCCCGAGGGCACCCACCCGGTCTGGACCGGCGGTCACGCCACGCCCGCCGAGGCCGTCAACGCCTACCGCAAGCAGGCCGCCGCCAAGTCGGACGTCGAGCGCCAGGCCGAGGCCAAGGACAAGACCGGTGTCTTCACCGGCGCGTACGCGACCAACCCGGTCAGCGGCGACAAGGTGCCCGTCTTCATCGCCGACTACGTCCTGATGGGGTACGGCACCGGCGCGATCATGGCCGTCCCGGCGCACGACACCCGCGACTTCGCCTTCGCGCGCGCCTTCGAGCTGCCGATGCGCTGCGTCGTGGAGCCGTCGGACGGCCGCGGCACCGACACCACCACGTGGGACGACGCCTTCTCCTCGTACGAGGCGAAGCTGGTCAACTCCTCGAACGACGAGATCTCGCTGGACGGCCTGGGCGTCGTGGACGCCAAGGCGAAGATCACCGAGTGGCTGAAGGAACACGGCGTCGGCGAGGGCACGGTCAACTTCCGCCTGCGCGACTGGCTGTTCAGCCGCCAGCGCTACTGGGGCGAGCCCTTCCCGATCGTCTACGACGAGGACGGCATCGCCCACCCGCTGCCCGAGTCGATGCTGCCGCTGGAGCTGCCGGAGGTCGAGGACTACTCGCCGCGCACCTTCGACCCGGACGACGCGGACACCAAGCCGGAGCCGCCGCTGTCGCGGAACGCCGACTGGGTCAACGTCACCCTGGACCTGGGCGACGGCAACGGCCCGCGCGCGTACCGGCGCGAGACCAACACCATGCCGAACTGGGCGGGTTCCTGCTGGTACGAGCTGCGGTACCTGGACCCGAACAATGAGCGGCAGCTGGTCGACCCCGCGATCGAGCAGTACTGGATGGGCCCGCGCGAGGGGCAGCCGACCGGCGGTGTCGACCTGTACGTCGGCGGCGCCGAGCACGCGGTGCTGCACCTGCTGTACGCGCGTTTCTGGTCCAAGGTGCTGCACGACCTGGGTCACGTCTCGTCCGCCGAGCCGTTCCACAAGCTGTACAACCAGGGCATGATCCAGGCGTTCGTCTACCGCGACGCCCGTGGCATCCCGGTGCCGGCCGCCGAGGTCGAGGAGCGGGACGGACAGTTCTTCTTCCAGGGCGAGAAGGTCAGCCGCGTCCTGGGCAAGATGGGCAAGTCCCTGAAGAACGCCGTCACCCCGGACGAGATCTGCGCCGAGTACGGCGCGGACACCCTGCGCCTCTACGAGATGGCGATGGGCCCGCTGGACGTGTCGCGCCCGTGGGACACCCGTGCCGTGGTGGGCCAGTACCGCCTGCTGCAGCGGCTGTGGCGCAATGTCGTCGACGAGGAGACCGGCCAGGTCACCGTCGTGGACACGGAGCCCGGCGAGGAGACGCTGCGCGCGCTGCACAAGGCGATCGACGGCGTCGCCCAGGACATGGCCGGAATGCGCTTCAACACGGCCATCGCCAAGGTGACCGAGCTGAACAACCACCTGACCAAGACGGGCGGCCCGCTCTCCCGGTCGGTGGCCGAGCGCCTGGTCCTGCTGGTGGCCCCGCTGGCCCCGCACGTCGCCGAGGAGCTGTGGCGCCGGCTGGGCCACACCGAGTCGGTCGTGCACCAGGACTTCCCGGTGGCCGACCCGGCGTACGTCGTGGACGAGACCGTCACCTGTGTCGTCCAGGTCAAGGGCAAGGTCAGGGCCCGTCTGGAGATCTCCCCGTCCATCACGGACGCGGAACTGGAGTCGCTGGCGCTGGCCGACGAGTCCGTGGTCGCCGCCCTGGGCGGGGCCGAGATCCGCAAGGTGATCGTGCGGGCTCCGAAGCTGGTCAACATCGTCCCCGCGTGACCGTCCCCCGTGGCCGTCCCCCGTGGCCGTCCTCGCGCGGTCCTCGCCGCGTGAGGCGCCGCGGTCCTGGGTAGGGCCTTCTGCGAGGTGCCTTCCGGGGCCCCGGGCCACCGGGCACGGTTGCCAGGGCTTTCCCCTACGGGCAGGTTGGGGGTTCCGACGGAACCCTCGGCCTGCCCGTTGCGTTTACCGTGGAGGGGGCGGCCGTCACCCGGTGACCGCCGGAGCCGCACCGCGACCAGCTTCCCGATCCGCATCCCGTCCGATCGACCGCCGACTGCCGAGGGGCGTTCATGGAGACCCTGCTCTTGATCCTGACGCTGCTCTTCGTCGCGTTCGTGGCCCTCGGCGTGTACGCCGGGGTGAAAGCCGTGAAAGCCGCCAAGCGGGGCGTCGACAGGACCCTCACCCAGGCCCGCCGGACGGTGGAGGACACCACCCTGCGGGCGAAGAGCTACGGCCAGCCCGGTGTCAGCGGCGAGCTGGCGCAGTTGAGGCTCTCCCTGCGCACCGCGATGCGCGCCACCCAGGAGACCCTGGGGGCCGGAGTCGCCGAGGACGCCTCACTGTCGGAGTCCCTGGGGCTCTTCCAGCGGCTCAGCGCGCACGGCCGCGAGCTGGACGACGAGCTGAGGCGCCTGGAGCGGGAGCCCGACCGGGCGACGGTGGCGAAGCTGATGCCCGGCCTGAAGGAGCGCACGGAACGCGTTACGCGTTCCGCCGACTCGCTGCGCTGGGCGGCCCGCGACCGGGCCAGGCGGTTCGCCGACGACGACCTGGACGCCCTCAACGCGCAGATCGACGTGGAGGCCGGGGCACTGCGGCACTGGACGCAAGAGGAGCCGGGGACCGCGCCTCAGCCCCCTTACGCCTCCCAGGCGCCCCAGGCACATCGAGGACCGCGTCCGGCCGGCTCCGACGCGTCCCCGGATTCCGGTTCGGCCGGGCGGGATCAGGCCCGCGAGCTGCCGGAGTCCGACCCCGCCGCGTGGATCAGCCGGCCGTGGCAGAAATCGGCCCGCCCGGAGACGA
This sequence comes from Streptomyces sp. NPDC005576, assembly GCF_042871745.1. Lineage (NCBI taxonomy): Bacteria > Bacillati > Actinomycetota > Actinomycetes > Kitasatosporales > Streptomycetaceae > Streptomyces > Streptomyces sp. NPDC005576. The sequence goes on from NZ_JBIAJC010000017.1 coordinate 39,745, forward strand.
CGAACTGAGGGCCGGGCAGGGAGATGGCCCGGGCCGGTTTCCGCTGTCGCTCTTCGACTGTCGCTCTTCGGCTGCCTGTCTTCGGAGGGGGCGGACGGGGCATGTGAGGTGGTGGGCGGTGTCCTGGTAGGTGGCAAGATGCCTCCCGCACCGTCCGCAAAAGATCAGGGGCCCGGGGTCGGGCCGCCGTACCGCTGCTCCCGGAAGGTAATCTCCGGCTCATGTCCCGCCATGTCGCGATCGTCACCGATTCAACGGCCTACCTGCCTCCCCGGACGATGGAGCGGCACGGCATCACAGCGGTGCCGCTGACCGTTGTCCTCGGCGACCGGGCGTTGGAGGAGGGCACCGAGATCTCGGCCCGTTCGCTCGCGGTGGCCCTCCAGAAGCGTCGTTCGGTGACCACCTCGCGTCCCAGCCCGGAGGTCTTCGCCGAGACCTACCGGGCCGCGGCCGAAGCGGGTGCGACCGGCGTCGTCTCGCTCCACCTCTCCGCCGAGTTCTCCGGGACGTACGACGCCGCACTGCTGGCGGCGAAGGAAGCTCCGCTTCCGGTGCGCGTGGTGGACACCGGAATGGTCGCCATGGCGCTCGGCTTCTGCGCACTTGCTGCGGCCGAAGCCGCCGAGGCGGGAGACGACCTGGACGAAGTGGTGCTGGCGGCGGAGCGGCGGGCAGACGTCACGTCCGCCTACTTCTACGTGGACACCCTCGACTACCTGCGCCGGGGCGGCCGGATCGGGGCGGCCCAGGCGCTCTTCGGGTCCGCGCTCGCCGTGAAGCCACTGCTCCAGCTCGACGGCGGGCGCATCGAACTGCTGGAGAAGGTACGGACCGCCTCCCGGGCCATCGCCCGGCTGGAGGAGATCGTCGCCGACCGTGCCGGTACGGGGGCGGTGGACATCGCGGTGCACCACCTCGCGGCACCGGACCGGGCCGAGCGGCTCGCGGAACGCCTGCGGGAGCGGGTACCAGGGCTCGTGGACCTGCATGTCAGCGAGGTCGGCGCGGTGATCGGAGCGCATACGGGACCGGGCCTGCTCGCAGCGGTGATTTCGGCGCGGTGACCGACGACGGGCCCCTGGGTTGTCGTCACTCCCCCGGGTGACGGAGTTATCCACAATCGGTCGGTTGTCCACGGAAATCAGGGCTGCTCAGCGAGTCCGTGCGGGAGTGCCTAACGTCCTGAGGCATGGCACTTCGATCAGCTCCCCCGCGTCCGTCCTCCTCCGCACCCGTCCTCGACACGTCGGTACCCCCCGGCTCCGCTCATGCCGCGGGCGGGTCGGGCGGCGCTGCCTCCGTCGTCGGCGCCGTTTCCGGCGCTCGCCCGGCGCGGCGCGCGAGGGGGCGGCCGGCCGAGGAGACGGCCGCCGCCGCGCGCCGCCGGGCCGACGCTTTGCTCGGCGGTACATCGCCCGGTGACGAGTTGCCCGGCAACGCGTTGCTCAGCGACGCGTTGCTCGCCGATACGTTGCTCACCGACGGGGAGGCGGGCGATGCGCGGGAGGGCGCCCGGACCCGGGCCGATGCCGCACGGGCCCGGGTGGAAGACGGGCCTTCGCCGGGTCGGACCGGAGCGCCGCGGCAGGGCGCAGCTGCTCTCCGCGAGCGGTTACCTCTCTGGTTCCAGCTCCGGTGCGGTCTCGAACCGAGGACGGCGGCCGCTCTCGGCGTGGTCCTGGCCGGCCTCGCGGTCCTGGCCGGGGCACACTTCTGGTCGACCGGGCCGGAGAGCGTACGCGTGCCGGAAGCGGTGGGGGCGGCGGCCGAGGAGTCCGCCGTGCCGCGTACGGAGAACGTCGGAGCGCAGTCGCTGCCGTCCCCGCCGCCACGGCCTGCGCCTGCCACCATTCCCGACGCCCTGGCGGCCGACCGGATCGTGGTCGACGTCAACGGCAGGGTGCGGCGGCCGGGGGTCCAGCACCTGAGGGCCGGAGCGAGAGTCGCCGACGCCCTGCACGCTGCCGGGGGTGTGCTCGCGGGGACGGACATCACCGGTCTCAACCGCGCCCGGGTTCTCGTGGACGGAGAACAGGTGGTGGTCGGATTCCCCACGGCCCCCCAGCCCCCGGGGCCGGGCGGGGTACCGGGTCCGGGCGGTGAAGGTGCGGCGCAGGCGCAGGCGGGCGGCCCCCTGAGCCTCAACACCGCCACCGCCGAGCAGTTGGAAACGCTGCCGGGGGTCGGGCCGGTCCTGGCCCAGCACATCGTCGACTACCGCGTCGAGCACGGGGGATACGCCTCCGTGGACGAGCTGCGGGAAGTCACGGGCATCGGCGACCGGCGCTTCGCCGATCTCCAGCCCCTGGTGCGGCCATGACCCGGGACACGGCCACCGGCACGGACACGGACACCGGCACTGGCACGTCAGCCGGCACCGGCACGTCAGCCGGTACGGGCCCCCGGGGTCCCCGTACACGCACGGGTGCCTGCACGAGTACCGAGGCGGGCTCCGGTGCGGGCTCCGGTACGGACGCGGGACAGGAGGGCCCTGCTGATCTGAGGCTGTTGCTTCCGGCTCTTGCCGCCTGGGGGTCGGCCGCGCTCTGTCTCCTCGTGCCGGGGACCTGGACGGCGGTGGCTGTCGTCATCTGCCTCGTGGTCACCCTGCTGCTCCTGCGCTCGGCGCGAGGCAGGAGGGGCAGGCGGCCCACCGGGAGGATCGCGGTGAGCGCCGTACTGCTGTGCGCGGCCGCCGGGGCTGCTTCGGCGGGGCTGCACGGGGCGGATGTGCGCCGGGGGCCCGTACCGGTGCTGGCGCGGGCGCACACCGAGGTGGAGGCGGAGGTGACGGTCACCTCCGATCCGGTACGGACACGGGCCCAGGTGCGCGGCAGCCGGAGTATGCCGGCCCTGTTGCTGATCAACGCCGAGATCACCCGTCTCGCGCCCCCGGGTGCCCGCTCCGGCTCCCCTGCGGGTACCGCTTCCCGCCCCCGGCAGGCCCCCGGCGCCGGACCCGGCGGGGTGACGTACCGGCTCCGGACGCCGGTCGTCCTGATGGTGTCGCCGGGGACCGGAACCGCGACGCGGGCGTGGCAGAACCTGCTGCCCTCCACCGGCCTGCGGATCACCGGCCGGCTCGTCCCCCCGATGCACGAGGGCGAGCGGAGCGCGGCCACCCTGCGGGTGGCGACGGGTGCCGCGCCACGGATCGTCACCGGACCCACGTTCGCGCAGCATCTTGCGGGGGAGTTGCGCGAAGGGCTGCGCGGCGCCACCGGGGGCCTCGGTCCGGACGCGCGAGCGCTGCTGCCGGGGCTGGTGGTCGGTGACACCTCACGCGTCCCGACCGAGCTGCACGACGCCTTCCGGTCCACCGACCTCACTCACCTGCTCTCCGTGAGCGGTGCGAATTTGTCGATCCTGCTCTTTCTGCTGATCGGACCTCCGAGTGCCGCGCTGACCGCCGAGCGGCGAGGGCTCGCACCCCGGTTGGGACTGACTCTGCGCACGACCGCGCTCGTCGGCGGCCTGATCACCCTCGCCTTCGTGATCGTCTGCCGTCCGGAGCCGAGCGTGCTCCGCGCGGCGGCCTGCGGACTGATCACGCTCCTGGCCATCGGGACCGGCCGGCGCAGAACCCTGATTCCCGCGCTGGCGGCGGCAGTTCTGCTGCTGGTGCTCTACGACCCCTGGCTGGCGCGTAGTTACGGCTTCCTTCTCTCCGTCCTCGCGACCGGCTCCCTGCTCACTCTCGCGCCGCGCTGGGGCGCGGCCCTGTGCCGGAAGGGCGTGCCGTCCAGGCTCGCCGAGGTGCTGGCCTCCGCCGCGGCGGCGCAAGCCGTCTGCGCGCCCGTCATCGTGGTGCTGGCCTCCCGGGTGAGCCTGGTGGCGATCCCGTGCAACCTGCTGGCCGAGTTCGCGGTGGCGCCCGCGACGGTCCTCGGATTCGCCGTGCTCGCGGTGGCGCCCGTGTCGATGCCCGCGGCGGAGGCGCTGGCACGGCTTGCGGGGTGGCCGGTGGAGTGGATCGCATCCATCGCCAGGACGGGTGCGGGGCTGCCCGGTGCGGAGGCGGCCTGGCCCGGTGGCTGGGGAGGGGCCGGGCTGCTCGCCGGAATCACCGTGCTCGTGGTGGTGGGCGCCCGCCACTCCGGTCGGCACCCCTGGATCTGCTCGGCCGCCGCTCTGCTGCTGGTGCTCGCCGTCTTCAGACCCGTGCCGTTGACCCGCATGGTGACGGGATGGCCGCCGCCGGGTTGGGCCTTCGCCCTGTGCGACGTCGGACAGGGCGACGCGATGGTGCTCGCGGCCGGGGAGGGAGCCGGGGTCGTCGTGGACGCCGGGCCCGAGCCGGTGGCCGTCGACCGGTGCCTGCGGGAGCTCGGCGTGAGACGGGTGCCGCTGCTGGTGCTGACCCACTTCCACGCGGATCATGTGCGCGGGCTGCCCGGTGTGCTGCGGGGCCGGTCGGTGGGAGCGGTCCAGACGACCGGCCTCGAACAGCCGGCGGAGCAGGCGGCGTTCGTACGGAGGACCGCCGCAGCCTCGGGAGTGCCGGTCGTCCCGGTGTCCGCGGGGGAGCGCCGGCGCATCGGTGCCCTGGAGTGGCAGGTCCTGTGGCCGGGAGCGGCGGGAGTTGCCGGGGCGGTAGGGGCGAGTGTGGGGGGATCGGCCACCGGCGTCGCGGAGGAGCCGAACGACTCCAGCGTCACCCTGCTGGTCACGGCGCGGGGCGGCTTGCGACTGCTGCTCCTGGGCGATCTCGAACCCCCGGCCCAGCAGGGGCTGATACGCGCGCATCCCGAGCTGGCCGCCGTGGACGTTCTCAAGGTCGCGCATCATGGCTCCGGGTTCCAGGACCCGAGACTGATGCGCCGTGTGCGGCCGAGGCTCGCCCTCATCTCCTGCGGCGCCGAGAACCCGTACGGGCACCCGGCCCCGCGCACCGTGGCTGCACTGACCGCGGGAGGCGCGAAGGTCCTGCGTACGGATGTCGACGGGGCGGTCGCCGTCAGCGGCGCGGGAGCGGGACTGCGCGTGGTGGGTCGGCAGTAGGGGGGCGAAGATCAGGGATCGGACCCCGCGACCATGCCAGAGAGATGACCGGTGAGACTGCGGAGGCCCACGGAGGACCAGGGAGGCCCACGGAGGACCAGGGAGGCCCACGGAGGACCAGGGAGGCCCACGGAGGACCACGACGCCCGGACACTCCGCTTCGGTACTCCGCCTCCGGTACTCCGCCTTCGGCACGGCGGGTTTGGCACGGCGGGTTTGGCACGGCGGATCCGGCAGGGTCGACCGGAAGGAGCGGATGGCCCGCAATACGGATCAAATTATAAGAGGTGGCGTCAATGAGGAAGTTCGGTAACAGCCCGTCACAGCTCCCTCCATCCCCGCACGAGCAGCTCTGTTTGCCTCGAACGCGGCAAGAGTGATCGAATGCATTTTCGTCGGCGGGCCGCTGCTCCGACAACGACGTCCAGCTGTAGGGGCCCCAGGTCATCGCCCCCAGGAGTGCAGCATGTTCGGCCGTTTGTTTCGCAGCAATGGACAGTCTGGAACCTCTCCCGGCGGCGCCCTCGCCGGTGTCACCGTGCCGCAGTCCGCCGGCGTGATCAGCTGCCGGGTGCTGGACCCGGTCGACCAGCCCGTGCTGCAGGCCGAGTTCGTCGTCACGGACGCCGCGGGCCGCAGGGTCTTCGGCGGGGACACCGACCCGTACGGGAGGATTCTCGCCGCGGTTCCGGCGGGCGAGTACCGGCTGGGCGTCATCTCCGAGGGGTTCACCCCCTTCCACGGTCCGGTCACGGTGACCGAGAACGGGCACGCCAACCTCGGCGACGTACGGCTCCAGCTGGCGCAGCCCCCGCAGCTCCCCACCCCCGGCGACTGGGAGATCGAGCCGACCCACAGCCAGATCGGCTTCGTGGCCCGGCACATCGGCATGGCGCGCGTCCACGGCAGGTTCAACACCTTCGCCGGTGCCGTCCGCATCGCGGAGCACATGGAGGACTCGGCGATGCACGTCATCATCGACGCAGCCTCGATCGACACCAACGTCCAGATGCGCGACGACCACCTGCGCTCGGGCGACTTCCTGGACGTCGGCCGCTTCCCGACGCTGGAGTTCTACAGCGAGCGCTTCGTCCACCGCGGCGGGAGCCGGTGGGCCGTCACCGGCGCACTCACCCTGCACGGCGTCAGCCGCACCGTGACGCTGGAGACCCAGTACCTCGGTCTCGGCAACGGGCTGGAGGGCGAGGCGCGGGCCGCCTGCCGGGCCACCACCGAACTGCACCGCGAGGACTTCACCCTCACCTGGCAGACGATGCTGGCCAAGGGGATCGCGGTCGTCGGCTCCAGCATCGCCATCGAAATGGACATCCAGATCGTCCAGAAGAGCTGAGGGCAGAGAGCCGAGAGCAGGCAGCTGCGGCGGGCAGCTGAGGGCGAGGAGCTGCGGGCGGCCGGCTGAGGGCCCGGAGCGAGAGCCGGGAGCGGCCGGGGTCGGTGGGCGCCCGGGAGCGGCCGGGGCCTGCGGGAGCCCGGGGTCACGGGCCCCGCCCCGGCCCCTCCGGGGACCCGGACCTGCCCTTCCCTTACCCCAGCCTCATGGGGTCTCCAGCCAGCCTTCGTACTCCGCCGCGAACGCGTCGAGAGCCGCGGAGTCGAGGACCCCGCCCGGGTCCTCCACGACCACCAGCCACTGGGCGTCCTCGGCGTCGTCCTCCCCGGCGAGAGCGTCCCGCACCAACTGCGGTTCTTCCCGGACGCCGAAGCGGCCGGGGAGCTCCTCCGCCACCTCATCGGCGGCGTCACGGTCGGGCAGCACCAGTACATGTCTCACATCGCTCACCCCGTCATTCTCGCCCGCGCCCAGCCGTGCCCCGGACCGTGCCCGCGCCCCGGACCGTGGGCGGGACCGTCCTCCGGGCCCTGCTCCGGACTGTGGACCGTACCCCGGACCGCTTTCCCGGCGGCGACGGGCGCGTCGCCGCCGGGCGCCCGGGCCGGACCGGCCGGGGTGTCGGCGGGGCGTGGGATGCTGGACGGCGATGGCCACCAGAAGGAACCCCACCGACGACCCGCTCGCCCCTCTCACGCTCGCCGTGGGTCAGGAGGACCTCCTCCTCGACCGCGCCGTGCAGCAGGTGGTGGCGGCAGCCCGCGCCGCGGACGCCGACACGGATGTCCGCGATCTCGCCTCGGACCAGTTGCAGCCCGGCACGCTCGCGGAGCTGACCAGCCCGTCCCTCTTCGCCGAGCGGAAGGTGGTGATCGTCCGTAACGCCCACGACCTCTCCGCCGACACCATCAAGGACGTCAAGGCGTACCTCGACTCCCCGGCCGAGGAGATCACCCTGGTGCTGCTCCACGCGGGCGGCGCCAAGGGCAAGGGCCTGCTGGACGCGGCGAGGAAGGCCGGAGCGCGTGAGGTCGCCTGCCCGAAGACGACGAAGCCGGCCGAGCGGCTCACCTTCGTACGGTCGGAGTTCCGGGCGCTGGGCCGGTCCGCCACCCCGGAGGCATGCCAGTCCCTCGTGGACTCCATCGGCAGCGACCTGCGGGAACTGGCGAGCGCCGTCTCACAGCTGGTCGCGGACGTGGAGGGCACCATCGACGAGGCCGTCGTCGGCCGGTACTACACGGGCCGGGCGGAGGCATCCTCGTTCACCGTGGCCGACCGGGCGGTCGAAGGACGGGCGGCCGAGGCCCTGGAGGCGCTGCGCTGGTCGCTGTCGACGGGGGTCGCCCCGGTCCTCATCACCAGCGCGCTCGCGCAAGGGGTCCGGGCCATCGGCAAACTCTCCTCGGCCCGGGGCGGCCGCCCCGCCGACCTGGCCCGCGAGCTGGGAATGCCGCCGTGGAAGATCGACCGGGTGCGCCAGCAGATGCGCGGCTGGACCCCGGACGGGGTCGCGGCGGCGACCCTGGCCGTGGCAGCGGCCGACGCGGGCGTCAAGGGCGGCGGGGACGACCCGGAGTACGCCCTGGAGAAGGCGGTCGTCGCGGTGGCACGAGCGGCCCGCACGGGCCGCTGAGCGAGGCCGCCCGAGGCGCTCCCACGAGCCCGGGGCGCCGGAGCCGGGCCGCGCTGGAGTTCGGGTCGCCGGAACCTGGACCGCGCCCAAGCCCGGCCGCCGAGTGCCGGACCGCGCCGAAGCCCGGCCGCCGGAACCTGGACCGCGCCCAAGCCCGGCCGCCGAGTGCCGGACCGCGCCGAAGCCGGGCCGCCGGAAGCCGGACCGCGCCGAAGCCCGGACCGCCGATCCGCACCGCCCCGAGGGCGCCCACCCGACCCGGCCCCCGCAGACGCGCCGCCCCCGGAGACGCGCCGCCCCGGACACGTACCGCCCCCAGACACGTACCGCCCCCAGACACGTACCGCCCCCGGTCACTCCCGGCCCCCGGAGACGCGCCGCCCCGGACACGAGCCCCCCGGACACGGGCTCCCTGGACACGGGCCCCCGAGGCCACTCACCGCGGCCCCGGACACGCGCGGGCTCCCGACACGTGGAAAGGCCCCGCTCGTCGCCCTGGGGAGGGGACGTACGGGGCCTTTCCGTTCACGCTCGGTGTGCCGCACCCGCGTGGCGAACGCAGGTTCGGTGTGCGGCACGGGGTGCCGGTCAGGAGCGGGAGAGAGGGCCCGCTGCGTCCGTTCCGGCGATCACATCAGGGTGCTCAGGCGCTGAGGGTGGCAACCTTGGTGGCCAGGGCCGACTTCTTGTTGGCCGCGGCGTTCTTGTGGATGACACCCTTGGAGACGGCCTTGTCGAGCGCGCGGGAAGCGTCGCGAGCGGCCGTGGTGGCCTTCTCGACGTCACCGGCGACGGCAGCCTCACGGGCCTTGCGGATCGCGGTCTTGAGCGACGACTTGACGGCCTTGTTGCGCAGGCGCGCCTTCTCGTTGGTCTTGTTCCGCTTGATCTGGGACTTGATGTTCGCCACGAAGAAGCCTTTTCAGGTTCGTTGGATCTGCTGAGTGCGCCACGCCACTCCGAGGAGTCGTCCGAGAGTCGTCCGAGGATTCACCAGGACTCGGCCGAGGAGCCACGAGGCACAGCTGACCACGTTACCAGTCACCCTCGGACCGGCCCAAACCCGTGGCTGCCCCGCAGGCGTGGGACGATGGAAGCTACGTACAGATCCGACCGACCCGACATCGACCCGAGACACGGCGTTCGGCGTCTCAAGAATCAGGACCCTGCGTGCCCGCGACTCCCACCAACGTGCCCGCGCCGAGCCGTACCGACCCGGCGCTGATCCGCAACTTCTGCATCATCGCGCACATCGACCACGGCAAGTCGACCCTTGCCGACCGGATGCTCCAGCTGACGGGCGTGGTCGACCAGCGGCAGATGCGCGCTCAGTACCTCGACCGGATGGACATCGAGCGCGAGCGCGGTATCACCATCAAGTCCCAGGCGGTCCGTCTGCCGTGGGCGCCCACCACGGCGGAGGGCAAGGGTGGCACTCACATCCTCAACATGATCGACACCCCCGGTCACGTGGACTTCACGTACGAGGTGTCGCGCTCGCTCGCCGCCTGCGAGGGCACGGTCCTGCTGGTCGACGCGGCCCAGGGCATCGAGGCGCAGACCCTGGCCAACCTGTACCTGGCCATGGAGAACAACCTCACCATCGTCCCGGTGCTGAACAAGATCGACCTGCCGGCGGCGCAGCCCGAGAAGTTCTCCGAGGAGCTGGCGAACCTCATCGGCTGCCAGCCGGAGGACGTCCTCAAGGTCTCCGCGAAGACCGGTGTCGGGGTGGAGGCGCTGCTGGACCGGGTGGTCCGGGACGTTCCGGCCCCCGTCGGCGTCGCGGACGCCCCCGCCCGGGCGATGATCTTCGACTCGGTCTACGACTCCTACCGGGGCGTCGTCACGTACGTTCGGGTGATCGACGGCCAGCTCAACAAGCGCGAGCGCATCCGGATGATGTCGACCGGTGCCACGCACGAGCTGCTGGAGATCGGTGTCTCCTCCCCGGAGATGACTCCGGCCGACGGCGTCGGTGTGGGCGAGGTCGGCTACATCATCACCGGTGTGAAGGACGTCCGGCAGTCCAAGGTCGGTGACACGATCACCTCCCTGCACAACGGGGCGACCGAGGCGCTGGGCGGCTACAAGGACCCGAAGCCGATGGTGTTCTCGGGTCTCTACCCGCTGGACGGATCGGACTATCCGGACCTGCGCGAGGCGCTGGACAAGCTCCAGCTGAACGACGCGGCCCTGGTCTACGAGCCGGAGACCTCCGCCGCGCTCGGCTTCGGTTTCCGCGTGGGCTTCCTCGGGCTGCTCCACCTCGACGTGGTCCGCGAGCGCCTGGAGCGCGAGTTCGGTCTCGAACTCATCGCCACCGCGCCCAACGTGGTCTACCGCGTGACGATGGAGGACGGTACCGAGCACATCGTCACCAACCCGAGCGAGTTCCCCGAGGGCAAGATCGACGCGGTGCACGAGCCGGTCGTCCGGGCCACCGTCCTCGCGCCCAGCGAGTTCATCGGCGCGATCATGGAGCTCTGCCAGAACCGGCGCGGCACCCTGATGGGCATGGACTACCTCTCCGAGGACCGGGTGGAGATCCGCTACACCCTGCCGCTCGCCGAGATCGTCTTCGACTTCTTCGACAATCTGAAGTCCAAGACCCGCGGGTACGCCTCGCTCGACTACGAGCCCATCGGCGAGGAGTCGGCGCAGCTCGTCAAGGTCGACATCCTGCTCCACGGCGACAAGGTGGACGCGTTCTCCGCCGTCACCCACAAGGACAAGGCGTACGCGTACGGCGTGCGGCTCGTCGCCAAGCTGCAGAAGCTCATCCCCCGGCAGAACTTCGAGGTGCCGATCCAGGCGGCCATCGGCTCCCGGGTCATCGCCCGTGAGACCGTCCGCGCCATCCGCAAGGACGTCCTCGCCAAGTGCTACGGCGGTGACATCTCCCGTAAGCGGAAGCTGCTGGAGAAGCAGAAGGAAGGCAAGAAGCGGATGAAGATGGTCGGCAACGTCGAGGTTCCGCAGGACGCGTTCATCTCCGTCCTGTCGACCGACGAGCCCGGCGGCGAGGCCAAGGGCAAGAAGTAGCCCCGCCCCGCGGCCCCTCCGCCGCGGCATCCCCGTGAGGCCGCCCCGCGCGCCCGTGGACACCTCCACCGGGCGTACGGGTGTGGTGTTCGAGGCGTCACACGTTCGGGCCCCTGTTCCTCCGCACAGTGCGGAGGGCGGGGGCCCGTTCGTTATCAACCGGGGGGCCGTGGCCCCTTACGCCGGGACCGGGCGCGCTTTACCCTGATCACGGCCCGACTAGTTACTCGCCAGTTAAGCAAGCCGGTGCAAGCAGGTGGCAAACCGGTCGTACGGGGCGGGAACAGCCGAGCGAGCGGGACGAGCGGGACGCGCGGTGGATCAGGATCACGCGCAGAGCGGGAACGAGAAGCAAGCAGACACAGCAGGATCACCAAGCGGCCGGTCGTAGCGATGCCGCAGGCCCGGAGGACGTCGTGAGCGACACACCACAGACCCTGATCGACAACCGACCGCCCTCCGTGGCGAATCTCTTCATGGACCGGGTGGCCGCCACCCCGGACGGCGAGGCGTACCGCTACCCGGTGCCGTCGTCCACGGGCGAGGGCCCGGACGAGTGGAAGTCGCTGACCTGGGGCGAGTCCGCCGAGCGGGTCTACGCCATCGCGGCGGGCCTGGTGGCGCTGGGCGTACGGCCCGAGGAGCGGGTCGCCCTCGCCTCCTCCACCCGGGTCGAGTGGATCCTCGCCGACCTGGGGGTGATGTGCGCCGGGGCCGCGACGACCACCGTCTACCCCTCCACCAACACCGAGGAGTCCGCCTTCATCCTGGCCGACTCCGAGAGCCGGGTGCTGATCGCGGAGGACGCGGTCCAGGTGGCCAAGGCCCGCGCGTCCCGCGCCGAGCTGCCCGACCTCACCCACGTCGTCGTGATCGACCCGGCCGGCGCCGAGGCCGAGGAGGGCGATCCCGAGGGCTGGCTGCTGACCCTCGCGGAGCTCGAGGCCCGGGGCGCCGCGCACCTGGTGGAGCACCCGGAGGCCGTCAAGGAGCGGGTGTCGGCGATCACCACCGACCAGCTGGCCACCCTGATCTACACCTCCGGCACCACCGGCCGTCCCAAGGGCGTGCGGCTGCCGCACGACAACTGGTCGTACATGGCCAAGGCCACCGTCGCGACCGGGCTGATCACCGCCGACGACGTCCAGTACCTCTGGCTGCCGCTCGCGCACGTCTTCGGCAAGGTGCTGACGTCCGGCCAGATCGAAGTGGGCCACGTCACCGCCGTGGACGGCCGGGTCGACAAGATCATCGAAAACCTTCCGGTGGTCCGTCCCACCTACATGGCGGCTGTCCCGCGCATCTTCGAGAAGGTCTACAACGGTGTCGCCGCCAAGGCCCGTGCCGGTGGCGGGGCCAAGTACAAGATCTTCCAGTGGGCCGTGGGCGTGGCCCGCGAGTACGCCAAGGTCTCGCAGGACAACTTCCGCCGCACCGGCACCGCCTCCGTCCCCTTCGCCCTCGGCCTCAAGCACAGGACCGCCGACGCCCTCGTCTACGCCAAGATCCGCGAGGCGTTCGGCGGCCGGTTGCGCGCCTGCGTCTCCGGCTCGGCCGCCCTCGCTCCGGACATCGGCTTCTTCTTCGCCGGTGCCGGCGTGCACATCCTGGAGGGTTACGGCCTCACCGAGTCCAGCGCCGCCTCCTTCTGCAACCCGGGCGAGGCGTACCGCACCGGCACCGTCGGCAAGCCGCTCCCCGGCACCGAGGTCCGCATCGCCGACGACGGCGAGGTGCTGCTGCGCGGCCCCGGGATCATGGAGGGCTACCACCGGCTCCCGGACAAGTCGGCCGAGGTGCTGGAGTCCGACGGCTGGCTGCACACCGGTGACATCGGCGAGCTCTCCGTCGACGGCTACCTGCGCATCACCGACCGGAAGAAGGACCTGATCAAGACCTCGGGCGGCAAGTACGTCGCACCGGCCGAGGTCGAGGGCCAGTTCAAGGCGGTCTGCCCGTTCGTCTCCAACATCCTGGTGCACGGCGCGGACCGGAACTTCTGCACCGCGCTCATCGCCCTGGACGAGCCCGCGATCCTCGGCTGGGCTGCCGAGAACGGCCTGGACGGCAAGGCGTACGCCGAAGTGGTGGCCGCCCCGCGGACCGTCGAGCTCATCGAGGGCTACGTCAGGACGCTCAACGAGGGACTTCAGCGGTGGCAGACCATCAAGAAGTTCCGGCTCCTCCCGCGTGACCTGGACATCGAACACGGCGAGCTGACCCCCAGCCTCAAGCTGAAGCGGCCGGTCGTCGAACGCGAGTACAAGGCGCTGATCGAGGACATGTACGCGGGGACGCGCGAGGCGTAGGGCCCTCCCGGCATCAGGACGGGCGTGGGACGGGGCGGCACGACCACGGTCGTGCCGCCCCTCCGTGTCTGCGCGGCACGAGGGGGCGCGCCCCCGGACGCCGCTGCCGCCGCGCGCCGGGCCGCGGCGTTCCGCGCTCCCCGGTCGCTACGTCTCGCGCCCGCCGTGCGCCCCGGCGTGCGACCCGCGCGAGGTTGGCGTGTATTCATTCTCCCAGTTCGACAACTCCGTGCGCCTGCGCACGGCCGGTCTGTCACTCTGTCGTTGTCGGCGGCGTTTCGAGATCCGGAGGAGCCGCACCGTGGGGCCAATTCCACTACAACGGGCCACCCTTCACCGGCCGGGTGGCACCGACGCGGGGAGCGCGGGCGAACCTCCGCTCGTCAGTACGACCAGCCTTCCCGCGACACCCCAGTCCCCGTCCGGCGCCCGCAGGTTCGTCCGGGCCGTGCTCGCCGAATGGGCCGGACGCGGGGTACCGGCCGCCGTGGGGTTCAGCGACCGGCTCGCCGACGACCTGGTGAACGTGGCCAGCGAGCTGGTCACCAATGCCGTGGTGCACGCCGGAACCGTGGTCGATGTGCTGGTGCGCCTGGAACACGCGACCGGCGAGGAACCCGCGGCCCTGGTCCTGGAGGTCACCGACCACCACCCCGCCCGCGCGACCGGCGAGGGCTCCGGAGAGCGGGAGCCCGCCACCGTCGTCAAGGCGCTTCCCGGCGCGGGTACGCCCACCCCGCCCGCCGTCCACGGCCCCACCGCCGGCACACCCGGCGCGACGGCTCCTCCTGCCGCCACCACCCGATCCGTGACAGGGGCGGCTTCCGCAGAGCCGCCCGCTCCCGAGGCTCCCGGCGCCGGCGATCCGTCCGGTCTCGCCGAATACGGCCGCGGCCTCGACCTCGTCGCCGCGCTCTCCGTCGCCTGGGGCATCACCTACCGCACCGGGCACAAGACCGTCTGGGCGCGGCTCCCCGTGGACGACTGGGCCGCCTCCGCCGGGGCCCGCGCCGACACCCCGGTCGAGCACCGGCAGGGCGCGGCCACGGCCGGGACGGCCGCCGGACATCCGGTCCACGTGCCCCCGCAGCCCTCCGCCGACCTCCTGGTGCCCGCCGCCCCGGCCGGGGCGCGCGACGACAGCGTCTGGGACCAGCAGGGGGCGCTCGCCTTCCTCGCGGAGGCGTCCGACCTGCTCACCGGGCAGTTGGACGAGGAACTCGTGGCGACCATCGCGGGCCGGATGCTCGTGCCCCGGCTCGTCGACTGGTGTGCGATCTGGCTCGACGAGGAGGGCTCCGGTGCCCCGGGCGCACCCCGCCTCACCCGCGTGCGGCACGGCGACGAGTCGGGCGACGAGCCGCTGGACGGGGTGCTGGGCGGGGCGCTGGAGAACGAACCGTTCCGGCTGCCGGCCGGCGCCGGGCCGGGACCCGTACCGCTGCCCTGGCCGCCGGGCAGCCGGGAGCCGGGCGCCCACGACGGGGCCGCCCTCGCCTGCCGCATCACGGCCGGGGGCCGCACGCTCGGCACCGTGCTCGTCGGCCGCGACCACGAAGCCGGCGCCGAGCTGCCCGAGGCCGTCGTCCGGGTCGTGGAGGACTTCGTACGCCGTCTCGGCCAAGCGGTCGGGGCTGCCCGCGCCTACACCCGGCAGGCCACCATCAGCCGCATCCTCCAGCGCGGACTGCTGCCCAACAAGGTCGCGGACATCCCCGGCATGAGCAGCGCCCTCGTCTACGAGCCCAGCGACGACGGCATGGTCGGAGGCGATTTCTACGACATCTTCCCGTGCCCCGGGGGCCGCTGGTGCTTCGTCCTCGGTGACGTCCAGGGCAGCGGCCCCGAGGCCGCCGTGGTGACCGGCCTGGCCCGGCCCTGGCTCCGGCTGCTGTCCCGCGAGGGCTTCGGCGTGGGCGAGGTCCTGGACCGGCTCAACCGGCTGCTGCTGGACGACGCCATGGAGGCCGCTGAGGCGGCCGCCCTGATGGTCGCGGCGGCCGGCGGGCAGCAGTTCACGGACGGCGGGCAGTCCCGCTTCCTCTCCCTCCTCTACGGCGAGGTCGTGCCGCTCCCCGACGGGGGCGCCCGGTGCACGGTGGCCAGCGCGGGCCACCCGCTGCCGCTGCTGCTGCGCCCGGACGGTTCGGTACGCCCGGTCGTCGAGCCGCAGGTGCTGCTCGGGGTCGTGGAGGACGTGGCGTACGAGAGCCAGACCTTCGACCTGGAACCGGGCGACAGCCTCCTCTGCGTCACCGACGGGGTCACCGAGCGGCGCTCCGGCTCCGCGCTCTTCGACGACGGCGACGGCCTCGCCCGCGCCCTCGCGCCCTGCGCGGGGCAGAGCGCGAGGGAGGTCGCGGAGTGCATCCGGCAGGCCGTGCACGGCTTCTCCGAGCTGCCGCCGGACGACGACGTGGCGCTGCTGGTGCTGCGCGCGGACTGAGGCTCCGGGACCCAGGTCGAGGGGTTGTGAGGGGTCCCGAAGCGGTCGGGACCGGGGAGGAGGCACCGGCCGGTCCGGCTCACGCCTGGACGGGTGCCTCCTCGGTGACCCGGGAGTCGGAGAGGGTGAGCGCGCCGCCCGCCGCGACCAGACCGACGACGACCGCCAGCACGGCGTAGGTGATCCGTTCGCCGTGGAAGAACGACGCGACCAGACCGTCGCTCCAGGTGCCGGCGGGCAGTCGCGTGGTGACCAGCGCGGCGATCAACGTGCCGACCACGGCGGTGCCGACGCTGCTTCCGACCTCCTGGGCGGTGTCGTTGAGCGCGGTGCCGATCGACGTGCGGTTGGCCGGCATCGCATCGACGAGGGCGACGGCGGCAATCGTCATGACGGTGCGCACTCCGACGGTCATCACCACCATGCAGGCCGCTATGGCGCCGTACCCGTGGTCCACACCCCAGGAGAGGCCGCCCAGCGAGCCGGCCAGGCACGCCGCGCCGACCAGGCAGGCGACGCGGTGGCCGAACCTCCTCGCGAGCCACTCGGAGAGCGGGGTCGCGAGGATCATGGTGAGGATGAGCGGCAGGTTCGCCAGTCCCGCCCGGACGGGGCTCCACCCGTAGGCGTACTGGAAGTGGAGGATCAGCCCGAACATCACGGCGGCCATCGCGATGGACGTGCCGGTCTGGGCGAGGGCAGCGCCCCGGACGGTGCCTCGGGAGAAGAGGTGCAGGTCCAGCATGGGCGAGGGGGTACGGCGCTCGTGCCGCACGAACGCGATGCCGGCGGCGACGGCGCCGAGGACCGAGGCGAGGGTGGCAGTGGAGAGCCAGCCGTGCTCGACACCGCTGGTGAGCGCGTAGCACGCGAGGCCGATGGCGGCGACGCTCAGCGCGGCGCCCGGCAGATCGAGCCGGTCGCGGGTCAGGTCCTCCGGCCGGTCGGCCGGGACCCCGAGACGGACGCCGACGGCCGCGATCAGGGCGATCGGGGCGTTGACGAGCAGGAGCCATTGCCACCGCACGTGGGCCAGGGCGGTGCCGCCCAGCAGGGGGCCGAGGACGAACCCGGCCATGCCGACGACGATCATCACGGTCATCGCGCGCATCCGCAGCGCCTTGTCGTCGAACAGCCGGAACACCAGCGAGTTGGTGATGGGGGCCATCGCCGCCGCGGCGATACCGAGGCCGGCCCGCAGGGTGATGAGTTCCCCGGTGGTGCTGACCGCGGCGACACCCAGGCTCAGCAGACCGAACACCGCAAGGCCGACCAGAAGTACACGCCGGCGCCCGAGCCGGTCGGCCATCGAACCCGCCGTCAGCAGCAGGCCGCCGAACGTCAGCGAGTACGCGCTGGTGACCCACTGCAGCGCGGTCGTGCCGCTGCCGAGGTCCCGGCCGATCGTGGGCAGCGCGATCGAGAGCAGTGTGTTGTCGACCATCTCGACGAAGAAGGCCAGGCAGAGCGCGGCCATGGGTATCCATGCGGCGCGCAGGGACGGATAGGTACGCGACGCGGCGGACGCGGTGGTGGACGTGGTCATGGCGGGCCCCCCTTTTGGTGACGACATCGAGCATCGAACGATGTTCGACGATAGAACATGGTTCGACCATAGAACGCAGTTCGATATTTGTCCACGCTGTGGTTGGATGGGTCCCATGACAGGCACGCGACCACCGACCGCCGACCGTCCCTCCCGGGGGCGTCAGCGTGCCTCGCACTCCCTGGAGGCCGTCCTCGCCGCGGCCGTGGCCCTGCTCGACGAGGACGGCGAGCAGGCGCTGACCCTCCGCGCCCTCGCGGCCCGGCTCGGTACCGGAGTCGGCAGCATCTACTGGTACGTCTCGGGCAAGGACGAACTGCTCGACCGTGCCATCGACCACGTACTCGGGGGCGTGCTGGCCGAGGTGGAGGCGCAGCCAGGCAGCGATGATCCGATCGACGACCTGCGCGTGATGGCCGTCACGCTCTTCGACGCGATCGTGGACCGGCCGTGGCTCGGTGCGCGCTTCATGCAGAACTTCAGCCTCCGGGGCAACTCGGTGCGGCTCTACGAGGGGCTGGGGCAGCAGACGCTCCGGCTCGACCTCACCCCGCGTCAGCGGTTCCACGCCGTGTCGGCGATCGTCGGCGTGGTGGTCGGCAGCGCCGCCGACATGGGACAGGAGCCGCCCCAGGAGGTGCTCGACGGCGCTGTGGACCGCGACGAGTTCCTCGGTCGTTACGCCGACACCTGGCGCGCGCTCGATGCCGAGGAGTTCCCGTTCGTGCACGACATCGTCGAGGAGTTCGACGGGCACGACGACAAGGAGCAGTTCATCGCCGCGCTGGAGCTGACGCTGGCGGGCCTCCGCCTGCAGGCCGGGGCCTGACGCCGGGGCGGACCCCCCTCCGGTGCCGGGCGCGAACGTCTGTGGCCCGGGCCACTCCGGCGGCGAGCGACAATGGACGGTATGCCTTCCGTACTGCCCGATGGTGAGCCCGTGCCCGACGACGGGGCGCTGCCCCGCCACGCCCTGGAAGGCGCCGCCGACCGCCCCCTCGGCTTCTACCTGCACGTCCCGTACTGCGCGACCCGCTGCGGGTACTGCGACTTCAACACCTACACCGCCACCGAGCTGCGCGGCTCCGGTGGTGCCCTCGCCTCCCGCGACAACTACGCCGCCCACCTGATCGAGGAGGTCCGCCAGGCCCGCAAGGTCCTCGGCGACGACCCGCGCCCGGTGCGCACGGTCTTCGTCGGCGGCGGCACGCCCACCCTGCTGCCCGCCGCCGACCTGGTACGGATGCTGGCGGCGATCCGCGAGGAGTTCGGGCTCGCCCCGGACGCGGAGATCACCACCGAGGCCAACCCGGAGTCGGTCGGTCCGGCCTATCTGGCGGAGCTGCGGGCGGGCGGCTTCAACCGGATCTCCTTCGGCATGCAGAGTGCCAAGCAGCACGTGCTGAAGATCCTGGACCGCACCCACACTCCGGGCCGCCCCGAGGCATGCGTCGCCGAGGCCAGGGAAGCCGGGTTCGACCACGTCAACCTGGACCTGATCTACGGCACCCCGGGCGAGTCCGACGACGACTGGCGCGCCTCCCTGGAAGCGGCGATCGGCGCCGGCCCCGACCACGTGTCCGCGTACGCGCTCATCGTGGAGGAGGGCACCCAACTGGCCCGCCGCATCCGGCGCGGCGAGGTCCCCATGACCGACGACGACGTGCACGCCGACCGCTACCTGATCGCCGACGAGGCGATGGCCGCCGCCGGGTTCTCCTGGTACGAGGTGTCGAACTGGGCCCGTACCCCCGAGGGCCGCTGCCTGCACAACGAGCTGTACTGGCGCGGCGCCGACTGGTGGGGCGCCGGACCGGGGGCGCACAGCCACGTCGGCGGGGTGCGCTGGTGGAACGTGAAGCACCCGGGGGCGTACGCCCAGGCGCTGGCGGAGGGCCGCTCACCCGGTGCGGGCCGGGAGATCCTCGCCGCCGAGGACCGCCGCGTCGAGCGCGTCCTGCTGGAACTCCGGCTGCGCGAGGGCTGCCCGCTCTCCCTGCTGAAGCCGGACGGCCTCGCCGCCTCCCGCCGGGTCCTCGGCGAGGGCCTGCTGGAGCCGGCACCGTACGAGGAGGGCCGCGCGGTCCTCACCCTGCGCGGGCGCCTGCTCGCCGACGCGGTCGTCCGCGACCTGGTCGACTGAGACCCCCATGTGAGGGGCGGGACGGGCGGATGCCCGGGGTCACTCCGCGAGCGTGACGAAGTCGATCAGCTCCTCCACGCGGCCGAGGAGCTGGGGTTCGAGATCCCTGTACGAGCGGACCCCCGACAGGATGTGCTGCCAGGCCGCCCCGGTGTTCTCCGGCCACCCCAGCGCCCGGCACACCCCGGTCTTCCAGTCCTGCCCGCGCGGCACGGACGGCCAGCCGGCGATGCCCACCGACGCGGGCTTCACCGCCTCCCAGACGTCGATGAAGGGGTGCCCCACCACCAGGAGATGCGGGTCGGACACCTCGGCCGCGATGCGGGACTCCTTGGAACCCGGTACGAGATGGTCCACCAGCACCCCGAGCCGGGCGTCCGGCCCCGGCCCGAACTCCCGCACGATCGACGGGAGGTCGTCGATGCCCTCCAGGTACTCCACGACCACGCCTTCGATCCGCAGGTCGTCGCCCCACACCCGCTCGACCAGCTCCGCGTCGTGCCGGCCCTCCACGTAGATCCGCCCGGCCCGCGCCACCCGCGCCCGCGCTCCGGGCACCGCCACCGACCCGGAGGCCGTGCGCGCCGGCGCCACCGGACCGCCGGACGACGGGCGTACGAGCGTCACGACCCGGCCCTCCAGCAGGAAGCCGCGCGGCTCCATCGGGAACACCCGGTGCTTGCCGAACCGGTCCTCCAGCGTCACCACCGGACCCTGGGCGGACTTCTCGCAGCGGATCACCGCACCGCAGAAGCCGGTGGACACCTCCTCCACGACCAGATCGGGATCGGCGGGCACCTCGGGCACGGGGGCGGACCTCTTCCACGGCGGGGTCAGGTCCGGCTGGTAACTGCGCATGGCACGACGATAATTCGCCCCGGGGGCAGACCGGGCCCCACCGGGCGCCACCAGGTCCGAGCGCCCGCAGAACCAGCGGCAGGAGGCCGTCCGCTCACCCCACCCCGAAGCGTCCCGCCAGCAGCTCCCGCTGCGCCCGTACGAACGCCGCGTCCACCGCCGCTCCGTGCCCGGGCACGTACACCGCGTCCTCCCCGCCCAGCGCCAGCAGCCGGTCCAGGGCGGCGGGCCACCGGGCCGGCACCGAGTCGGGGCCCGTCTGCGGCTCACCCGACTCCTCGATGAGGTCCCCGCAGAGCACCACCGCGGGCGCCCCCGAGGACCCGGACCCCGGCACCAGGACCGCCAGATCGTGGCCCGTGTGACCGGGCCCCACATTGGCCAGCACCACTTCGCGCCCGCCGCCCAGGTCGATCGTCCAGCGGTGGCACACCTCACGCCCGGGGACCACCAGCGCGTCCACCGCCTCCGCCGCGTCGTGCTCGGGCAGGCCGTTGCGCACCGCGTCGGCGTGCATCTCGTCCACCGACCGCCGCATCAGCGCGGCCACCCCGTACGCCCCGAACACCTCGGCGCCGGCGAAGGCCGCCGTACCGAAGACGTGGTCGAAGTGCGGATGACTCAGTGCGACATGCGTCACCCGCCGCCCCAGCAGCCGCTGCGCCTCGATCCGCACACCGACGCCCTCGCGCAGGCTCGCACCGGTGTCCAGCACCAGCGCACGGTCCGCCCCGGCCACCAGGGCGGTGGTCGCGTCCCAGCCCGGCAGCCGCCGCCGGCCCACGCCGTGGCCCAACCGCTCCCAGCCCAGCTCTTCCCAAGAGAGGTCCATGAGGAGACGCTATCCGCATCGACCTGCGCGGTCTCGTGGACCGCGGCCGGTCGCCCTTGCCGGGTGCCCTCCCCACCCCCGTACACTGACCGGGGGAAAGCTGGCACTCAGACGCACCGAGTGCCAGGCAAGAGCCACCACGACCGACAGCTGGAGGTGTGCGCGATGCTCAGCGAACGCAGACTTGAAGTGCTGCGCGCCATCGTCCAGGACTACGTCGGCACCGAGGAGCCGGTCGGCTCCAAGGCGCTCACCGAGCGGCACCGGCTCGGGGTCTCCCCGGCCACCGTCCGCAACGACATGGCGGTGCTGGAGGACGAGGGTTTCATCGCCCAGCCCCACACCAGCGCCGGGCGCATCCCCACGGACAAGGGCTACCGCCTCTTCGTGGACCGGCTCGCGGGCGTCAAGCCCCTGTCGCCGCCCGAGCGCCGGGCGATCCACAGTTTCCTCGACTCGGCGGTCGACCTCGACGACGTGGTGGGCCGCACGGTACGGCTGCTCGCGCAGCTGACCCGGCAGGTCGCCATCGTCCAGTACCCCTCACTGACCCGCTCCACGGTGCGGCACGTGGAGCTGCTTGCCCTGTCGCCGGCCCGGCTGATGCTGGTCCTGATCACCGACACCGGCCGGGTCGAACAGCGTATGATCGACTGCCCCGCGCCGTTCGGCGAGACCTCTCTCGCCGATCTGCGGGCCCGGCTCAACAGCCGAGTCGTGGGACGCCGCTTCAGTGACGTCCCGCCGCTCGTGCAGGACCTGCCGGAATCCTTCGAGAACGAGGACCGCGGGACTGTTTCCACGGTCCTGACCACTCTCCTCGAAACGTTGGTCGAGGAGACGGAGGAGCGGCTGATGATCGGCGGCACCTCCAACCTCACCCGCTTCGGGCACGACTTCCCCCTGGTGATCCGGCCCGTGCTGGAAGCGCTGGAGGAGCAGGTCGTTCTGCTGAAGCTGCTCGGTGAGGCCACGGACTCGGGCATGACCGTACGGATCGGGCACGAGAACGCCCACGAGGGCCTCACCTCCACATCCGTCGTCACGGTCGGCTACGGTTCGGGCGACGAGGCAGTCGCCAAACTCGGCGTGGTCGGACCGACCCGCATGGACTACCCCGGAACGATGGGAGCGGTACGCGCAGTGGCACGTTACGTCGGACAGATCCTGGCGGAGTCGTAAGTGGCCACCGACTACTACGCCGTGCTCGGCGTACGGCGCGACGCGTCGCAGGACGAGATCAAGAAGGCATTCCGTCGGCTCGCCCGCGAGCTGCACCCGGATGTCAACCCCGATCCGAAGACCCAGGAGCGGTTCAAGGAGATCAACGCCGCGTACGAGGTGCTCTCGGACGCGCAGAAGAAGCAGGTCTACGACCTCGGCGGGGACCCGCTGTCGGCCTCGGGCGGCGGCGGTGGCGCGGGCGGCTTCGGCGCCGGTGGCTTCGGCAACTTCTCCGACATCATGGACGCCTTCTTCGGCACGGCGTCGCAGCGCGGACCCCGTTCGCGCACGCGGCGCGGCCAGGACGCCATGATCCGGCTGGAGATCGACCTCGCCGAGGCGGCCTTCGGGACCACCAAGGACATCCAGGTCGACACCGCCGTCGTCTGCACCACGTGCAGCGGCGAAGGCGCGGCCCCCGGCACCTCGGCCCAGACCTGCGACATGTGCCGCGGGCGCGGTGAGGTGTCCCAGGTCACCCGTTCCTTCCTCGGCCAGGTCATGACCTCGCGGCCCTGCCCGCAGTGCCAGGGATTCGGCACCATCGTGCCGACCCCCTGCCCGGAGTGCGCCGGCGACGGCCGCATCCGCTCGCGGCGCACCCTCACGGTCAAGATCCCCGCGGGTGTCGACAACGGAACCCGCATCCAGCTGGCAGGCGAGGGCGAGGTCGGCCCCGGCGGCGGCCCGGCCGGGGACCTCTACGTCGAGATCCACGAGGTGCCGCACTCGACCTTCCAGCGGCGCGGCGACGACCTGCACTGCACGGTCACCATCCCCATGACGGCGGGCGCGCTCGGCACCAAGGTGCCGCTGGAGACGCTCGACGGGGTGGAGGAGATCGACATCAGGCCCGGCACCCAGTCCGGCCAGTCGGTCCCGCTGCACGGCCGCGGCATCACGCACCTGCGGGGCGGCGGCCGGGGCGACCTCATCGTGCACGTCGAGGTGCTGACCCCCAGCAAGCTCGATCCGGAGCAGGAGCGCCTCCTCCGCGAGCTGGCCAAGCTCCGCGGCGAGGAGCGGCCCACCGGGCAGTTCCAGCCCGGCCAGCAGGGCCTCTTCTCCCGTCTGAAGGACGCCTTCAACGGCCGCTGAGCCCCTGCGGCAGCACGACGTGGAACCCGTACTACCACCACCGCCCGCCTGGACCCGTCCCGGCGGGCGGTGCGCGTGCGTCGGGGTGCGGTCGGGTCGTGCCCGGCACGGATTCGGCGAGGCGGACCGGACGTGGCACGATGCGGGGATGTCCTCCCTGACCGATCTCTGCCGGTATCCGATCGTGCAGGCGCCGATGGCGGGCGGCCCCTCCTCCCCGCGCCTCGTCGCCGCCGTCGCCGAGGCGGGCGGACTCGGATTCCTCGCCGCCGGATACAAGACGGCAGACGCGACACGCCACGAGATCGAGCAGGTCCGGGCGGCGACCGGCGGGGCCTTCGGCGTGAACCTCTTCATGCCGCAGCCCGCACCCGCCGATCCCGCCGCCGTGGAGGCATACCGCCGCCACCTCGCGGCCGGGGCCACCGCGTACGACACCCCGCTCGGCGATCCCACCCACCCGGGCCCCGAGGCCGGCACCGACTGCTCCGACGGTTTCGACGCCAAGGTGGCGGACCTCCTGGAAGACCCCGTCCCGGTGGTGTCCTTCACCTTCGGCTGCCCCACCCGCGACACCCTGGACGCCTTCGCCCGCGCCGGTACGTACACGATCGTCACGGTCACCACCGCCGAGGAGGCGCGCGACGCCCAGTGGGCGGGGGCCGACGCGGTCTGCGCCCAGGGCATCGAGGCGGGCGGCCACCAGTCCACCCACGAGGACGACCCGCAGGCCGATCACACCGGCCTCGGACTGCTCTCCCTGATCACCCAGGTCCGCGAGACCGTGCAGCTGCCGGTCGTCGCGGCGGGCGGGATCATGCGCGGCGCCCAGATCGCCGCCGTCCTCACCGCCGGAGCCGATGCCGTGCAGCTGGGCACCGCGTTCCTCGCCTGTCCCGAGTCCGGCGCGCACCCGCTGCACAAGCAGGCGCTGACCAACCCGCTCTTCGTCCGCACCGTGCTCACCCGCGCCTTCTCCGGACGGCCCGCCCGCGGTCTGGTTAACCGTTTCGTCCGCGATCACGGCCCGTACGCCCCCGCCGGCTACCCCCTCGTGCACCACCTCACCTCGGGGCTGCGCAAGGCGGCGGCGAGGGCCGGGGACGCCCAGGGGATGGCACTCTGGGCGGGGCAGGGCCACCGGATGGCCCGCGAGCTGCCCGCCGGAGAACTCGTCGAACTGCTCGCGGCGGAATGGCGGACCGCGAGCGCGGCCGTCGGCATGAGGAGTGAACAGTGACCGCACCGGTCTTCGTCGTCGAGAAGATGCCCAGCGGGTCCGCATTCGTGCTGGAGGGTCCCGAGGGACGGCACGCCGTCTCCGTGAAACGCCTCCAGCCGGGCGAGGACGTCGTACTGACGGACGGGCTCGGCCGCTGGGCCGAGGGCGTCGTGCGCGCCGCCGAGGGCAAGGACCGGCTGGTCGTCACCGTGGAGGCCGTCCAGGAGGAGGAGCTCCCCGCCCCCCGGATCACCGTCGTCCAGGCACTGCCCAAGGGTGACCGGGGCGAGGTCGCCGTCGAGACGATGACCGAGACCGGCGTCGACGCGATCGTGCCCTGGCAGGCCGGCCGCTGCATCACCCAGTGGAAGGGCGACCGGGGACTCAAGGCCCTCACCAAATGGCGCTCCACCGCCCGGGAGGCGGGCAAGCAGTCCCGCAGGGTGCGGTTCCCCGAGATCGCCGACGCCATGACCACCAAGCAGGTCGCCGCCCTGCTGGCCGCCGCCGACTTCGCGGCCGTACTCCACGAGGACCGCGACTGCGCCAGCGAACCGCTGGCCA
The DNA here is from genome assembly GCF_042871745.1 of Streptomyces sp. NPDC005576. Lineage (NCBI taxonomy): Bacteria > Bacillati > Actinomycetota > Actinomycetes > Kitasatosporales > Streptomycetaceae > Streptomyces > Streptomyces sp. NPDC005576. Next base: position 65,023 of record NZ_JBIAJC010000017.1, read on the forward strand.
CCGCCGAGCTTCCCCGGTCCGGCGAGATCGTGCTGGTCGTCGGCCCGGAGGGCGGGGTCTCGCCCCAGGAGCTGGAGGTATTCGCCACCGCCGGAGCCGGTACGTACCGGCTGGGGCGCAGCGTGCTGCGCACCTCCACCGCCGGCACCGCCGCGACCGCGCTCCTGCTGGGACGCACCGGCCGCTGGGGCTGAGCGCCCCGCCGGAGCGGGCCCCTTGCCGCACCGGCCGCCGGGTCGAGCGCCCGGCCGCGAGCCACTACCGTGCCGTCCCGGCCGGAGGCGGCGCGCGCCCCGATACGATGCGCTGAACGGACCATCAGCGTCACCAGCCGATGCCATCAGCGTCACCATCCGACGCCATCAGCGTCACCAGCCACCGAGGAGGCCGGCCCATGGCGGGAGAGCCGCAGCCCGACTGCCTGTTCTGCAAGATCGTCTCCGGGGACGTCCCGGCGACCGTCGTGCGCGAGAGCGACACCACCGTCGCCTTCCGCGACATCAACCCGCAGGCCCCGACCCACGTCCTGGTCATCCCCAAGGTCCACTACCCGGACGCCGCGTCGCTCGCCGCCGCCGAGCCGCAGGTCGCCGCCGACGTGCTCCGCGAGGCCGGAGCGGTCGCCACCGAGGACATGGTCGACGGCCACGGCTACCGTGTCGTCTTCAACACCGGCGCGGGTGCGGGCCAGACCGTCTTCCACGCGCACGCGCACGTCCTGGGCGGCCGCGGCCTCCAGTGGCCCCCCGGCTGACAGGGGCGCCGTCCCGTGTCCGCACGTGAGCTGGTGGTGCTCGGCACCGCCAGCCAGGTCCCCACCCGCCACCGCAATCACAATGGCTACCTGCTGCGCTGGGACGGACAGGGCATCCTCTTCGACCCCGGCGAGGGCACCCAGCGCCAGATGCTGCGGGCCCGGGTGGCCGCGCACGACATCGACCGGATCTGCGTCACCCACTTCCACGGCGACCACTCGCTCGGGCTCGCCGGGGTGATCCAGCGGATCAACCTCGACCGGGTCCCGCACCCCGTCACCGCCCACTACCCGGCGAGCGGGCAGCACTTCTTCGACCGGCTCCGGTATGCCACCGCCTACCGCGAGACCGTCCGGCTGACCGAAGCCCCGGTGGCCGCGGACGGGGTGCTCGCCACCACCGACGCGTACACCCTGGACGCCCGCCGGCTCTCGCACCCCGTCGAGTCGTACGGCTACCGCCTCACCGAACCCGACGGCCGCCGCATGATCCCCGCGCTCCTCGCCGCCCACGGCATCCAGGGCCCCGACATCGGCCGCATCCAGCGCGAGGGCGTCCTCGACGGCGTACCGCTCGACGCCGTCTCCGAGCACCGGCCCGGACAGCGGTTCGCGTTCGTCATGGACACCAGGCTGTGCGACGGTGTGTACGGGCTCGCCGAGGGATGCGACCTGCTGGTCATCGAGTCGACCTTCCTCGACGAAGACCTCGCCCTGGCCACCGACCACGGCCATCTGACCGCCGGCCAGGCGGGCCGGGTGGCCGTCGAAGCGGGCGTACGCCACCTCGTACTGACCCACTTCTCCCAGCGGTACGACGACCCGGAACTCTTCGCGGTCCAGGCCCGCGCCGCCGGGTTCGAGGGCGGACTGACCGTCGCCCGGGACCTGACCCGCGTACCGGTGCCCACCCGGCACCACTGATCCGACCGGTGCCCACCCGGCACCACTGATCCGACCGGTGCCCACCCGGCACCACTGATCCGACCGGTGCCCACCCGGCACCACCGATTCGCCCCGTGCCCACCCGGCACACCGATCCACCTCACCACCCCCACCGTGAGCGAGACACCGTGCACCTCCCCAAGGCAGAACTCCACCTCCACATCGAAGGCACCCTCGAACCCGAGCTGGCCTTCGAGCTGGCCCGGCGCAACGGGGTGACCCTGCCCCACGCCACCACCGAGGAGCTGCGCACCGCGTACCTCTTCGACGACCTGCAGAGCTTCCTCGACCTGTACTACGCGCTGATGGCCGTGCTCCGGACCGAGGAGGACTTCGCCGAGCTCGCCGACGCCTACCTCACCCGCGCCGCCGCCCAGGGAGTCCGGCACGCCGAGATCTTCTTCGACCCGCAGGCGCACACCGCCCGGGGCGTGCCCATCGGTACCGTCATCGAAGGACTCGGCCGCGCGCTCGACCGCAGCGAGGAGAAGCACGGCATCTCCACCCAGCTCATCCTCTGCTTCCTGCGCGACCAGTCGGCCGCCTCGGCCCTGGAGACGCTGGAGGCAGCCAAGCCCCACCTGCACCGCATCACCGCCGTCGGCCTCGACTCCGCCGAGGTCGGCCACCCGCCGGCCAAGTTCCGCGAGGTGTACGAGGAGGCCGGGAGGCTCGGCCTGCGCAAGGTCGCCCACGCGGGCGAGGAGGGTCCGCCGGAGTACATCCGCGAGGCCCTGGACGTCCTCGGCGTCGAGCGCATCGACCACGGGCTGCGCTGCATGGAGGACCCCGAGCTGGTCGCCCGGCTGGTCGCCGAACGCGTCCCGCTCACCCTCTGCCCGCTCTCCAACGTCCGGCTGCGCGCCATCGACGTCCTGGAGGAGCACCCGTTGCCCGCCATGCTGGCGGCCGGGCTCCACTGCACGGTGAACTCCGACGACCCGGCCTACTTCGGCGGATACGTCGGAGACACCTTCCACGCGGTCCACGAGGCGCTCGCCCTCGACCACGAGCAACTGCGCACGCTTGCCCGCAACTCCTTCGAGGCGGCCTTCCTCGACCACGACGAGGAGCGCAGGGCGCGCTACCTGTCCGAGGTCGAGGCGTACGCGTTCGACTGACCGTCCCCGCCCCCCGGACCGGCCGTCCGGAACGCGTTCCGCCCCAGCCGCCTGCGGCGCAGGGCCGGTACGGCGAGTTCCGTGACGGCCTGCTCCGGCGCGCCGAGCTTGGGCACGGCCCCCGGCAGACCGCCACCCGTCGTGGCGGCGAGCAGCGCTGCGGGCGCACCACCGCGGCGGCGCACCGAGCCGGGCACCAGCGGACGACCGCCGGCGTGCAGCGCCACCGCCGTGACCGGCGCCGCCACCAGCAGGGTCGCCGCCCCGAGGATCAGGCCCATCGCGGGAAAACCGGCCCCCGCCGAGAGCACGCTGCCCAGCACCGGCCCGCAGGCCACCCCCACCGAGGAGGCGGAACCCGCAAGGACCGCCCAGCGGCCCCGTACGTCGAGGGAGGCGGCCAGACCGATCAGGTACGAGAGGACCACCGGGTAGACGGTGTTCCACAGGATCTCGCCGGTCGCGAACGAACCGAGCCCGCGCGCCGAGGCGCTGAGCACGATGCTCCCCGCGATGACGACCGTGCCGCAGCCGATCGGGACCGCGCGGCCGAGCCGGGCACCCAGCGCCCCGGCGCCCATCACCCCGAGCAGCCCGGCGCCCAGCGCGGCGGCGAAGACCGCGCCGACGGTGACCTCGGACAGCCCGACCTGGTCCACGCCGATCCGGCTGCTGACCCCCCAGAGGGCGTTCTGCGCCATGGACCAGACGAGCATCCCGCCCGCCAGCAGGAGACCCGAACGCCGGTGCGGCAGGCGGCCGGTGACGGGGGTGCCGGTCGCGACCGGGGCCGGTGCGGCCAGGCGTGAGGTGGCCGGCCAGACCAGCAGGGCGACCAGGGCGATGGCGGCGAACGGCAGTCGGTGGCCGCCGCCCAGGTGCGGGATGGTCAGGTACAGGGCGCCGGCGGTCGCGGAGACGCTGAGCAGCCCGAGCGAGGAGGTGCGGTGCGGGTCGCTCTGCGCGGCGATCCCGGAGGCCGCCACCGCGGTGGCCGTGCCCGAGCCGAAACCGCCGACCACCGCACCCAGTACTACCAGCGGCACCGAGGTGGTCAGCGCCGCGCAGCCGTAACCGGTGACGGCGAGGAGCAGCCCGAGCCGCGCGGGGCCGCGGGCCCCGAACCGCTCGGCCCGGCCCGCCAGCGAGAAACCGGCGGATGCCGAACTCAGCAGCAGGGCGCTGCCGACGAGACCTGCCTGAGAGGTCGTCAGGCCCAGATGGGCGCTGAGGCGCCCGACGACGGTGGGGAGCAGATAGGCGGCGAGGTAACCGGCGGTGAACACGGCGACCAGGGGCCACGCGGCGCGCGGGCGCGGGGACATGGGCGTTCCTGAAGACATGCCGGAGTACGGCAGGGGAGGAGGGGGGGGAGGTGGTGCAGGGGTGAAGAAGGGGTGGGGGAGAACCAGGATGGAGCGAGAAATGGGGGGAGAAGGGCGGTTCCCCGGCCTTTGCACCCGATCGTGTCCGCCGGGCAATTTGTATCAAGCACGCACAGGAGATCGAAAGGAGGGATTATGTGATCTACAGCACATCTGCGTTTGTTGTGGATCGATCGGGGTACCGCTGCATGTTCACGCAGGTCAGCCATGGCGGCGCAGGAGGCGTGGAGGCTGCGGCAACGCTCACGAATCGGGCAGACTGGCCGGATTCCGCAAGGCGCTTTCCGGCGAGCGAGCATCGCCGGTGGCGGCAGCGGACCGATAGCGGACCGACAGCTGGACAGCAGCCGCGGACCACGTGCCCACGGCACGTCAGCAGTACCACCTGTCGGCGGCACGGCACATCGGCAATACGGCACATCGGCAACACCGCATGTCACTGGCGCCGCACGTCAGCAGCCAGCAGCACCACAGCAGCACAGCCCAGCAGCACCACAGGTCAGCAGCACAGCAGCACAGCCCAGCAGTACCACAGGTCAGCAGCACAGCAGCACAGCAGCACTGCAGGTCAGCAGCACGGCACCCCGGGGAGCGCATGGTGAGCAACGACAGTCCGGTCATCGACCCGTTGGTGGGAGTGCGCGCCCCCGAGGACCCCGCCTGCGACGTCTTCCTCACGGGCACGGTCTTCCTCGACATCGTCTTCACCGGCCTGGACAGCGCCCCCGTACGCGGGACGGAGTCCTGGGCCCGGGGCATGGGCTCCAGCCCCGGCGGCGTCGCCAATATGGCCACCGCCCTCGCCCGCCTCGGCCTGCGCACCTCGCTCGCCGCAGCCTTCGGCGACGACCACTACGGCGAGTACTGCTGGGACGCGCTCGAACAGGGCGAGTCCATCGACCTCTCCATGTCGCACACCGTCCCCGGCTGGCACTCGCCCGTCACCGTCTCCATGGCGTACGAGGGCGAGCGCACGATGGTCTCGCACGGCCACGAGGCCCCGCCCCCGGCCGGCGCCCCGGGCGGGGAGGAGCGCGCCTTCCCGCACTGCCCGCCGCGCGCCCGCGCCGCCGTCGCCTCGCTCACCCCCGGCCGCAGCGAACCCTGGGTCGCCGCCGCGGCCGGGCGCGGGGCCCAGATCTTCGCCGACGTCGGCTGGGACGAGACCGGCCGCTGGGACCTGGCCGCGCTGCCCGACCTCGCGCACTGCGCCGCCTTCCTGCCCAACGCCGAGGAGGCCATGCGCTACACCGGCCGCGATACCCCCCGAGCCGCCGCCCACGCCCTCGCCGACCACGTCCCGCTCGCCGTGGTGACCCTCGGCGCGGAGGGCGCCTACGCCGTGGACGCGTCGACCGGGACCACCGCCGAGGTCCCCGCCATCGACGTGGCCGCTCTCGACCCGACCGGCGCGGGCGACGTGTTCGTCGCCGGATTCGTCACCGGCACCCTCGCGGACTGGCCGCTCGCCGACCGGCTCGCCTTCGCCGGGCTCACCGCCGCCCTCTCCGTACAGGAGTTCGGCGGCTCGCTCTCCGCGCCCGGCTGGGCCGAGATCGCCGCCTGGTGGCAGCAGGTGCGCACCTTCGAGGCCCAGGACCCGGTCGCGCTGGAGCGGTACGCCTTCCTGGAGCGCCTGCTGCCCGCCGCCCACCGCCCCTGGCCGCTGCGCCGGGCCGTCCCCACCATCGGCTTCCGGGCTCCCTGAGCGCGACCGTCCGGGACCCGCCCGGTGGCCCGGAACGGGGCGGCAAAACCCTTCGGCGATGTGGGTGCGGGGTCGTAGGCTGGACGCAGAGGTCGTCGACCGGCGACGACCCCTCAACGGGAGGTATGCGCAGGCCCGAGGGCCGGCCCATGACTCAGTCACCCACACGGCCACAGGCGCGTGCCCACATCAGGATTCCGGCCGCACACCCCATGGTGATGCTGCTGGGATCGGGCGACTCCCTGCTGCGCGTGATCGAAACGGCGTTCCCCGCAGCCGATATCCATGTGCGGGGAAACGAGATAAGCGCTACGGGCGACCCGGCCGACGTCGCCCTCATCCAGCGCTTGTTCGACGAGATGGTGCTGGTGCTCCGCACCGGGCAGCCGATGACGGAGGACGCAGTGGAACGCTCGATCGCCATGCTCAGGGCGAGCGGCAACGGTGAGGGCGACCCCCAGGGCGAGACACCCGCCGAGGTGCTCACCCAGAACATCCTCTCCAACCGCGGGCGCACGATCCGCCCCAAGACGCTCAACCAGAAGCGGTACGTCGACGCCATCGACAAGCACACGATCGTCTTCGGCATCGGCCCCGCGGGCACCGGCAAGACCTACCTCGCCATGGCGAAGGCGGTCCAGGCGCTCCAGTCGAAGCAGGTCAGCCGGATCATCCTGACCCGGCCGGCCGTGGAGGCGGGGGAGCGGCTCGGCTTCCTGCCCGGCACACTCTTCGACAAGATCGACCCGTATCTGCGCCCGCTCTACGACGCGCTGCACGACATGCTCGACCCCGACTCGATCCCGCGCCTGATGGCGGCGGGCACGATCGAGGTGGCGCCGCTCGCATATATGCGCGGTCGCACCCTGAATGATGCTTTTATCATTCTGGACGAGGCGCAGAACACCAGCGCCGAGCAGATGAAGATGTTCCTGACCCGCCTCGGCTTCGACTCGAAGATCGTCATCACCGGTGACGTCACCCAGGTCGACCTGCCGAACGGCACCAAGAGCGGTCTGCGACAGGTCCAGGAGATCCTGGAAGGTGTCGAGGACGTGCACTTCTCCCGGCTCACCTCCCAGGATGTCGTCCGGCACAAGCTCGTCGGCCGTATCGTCGACGCGTACGAGAAGTACGACGACCGAGCCGGTACCAACGGGAAGTAGTTTCAGCGCACCATGTCGATCGACGTCAACAACGAGTCCGGAACCGAGGTCGACGAGCAGGCGATCCTCGACATCGCCCGCTATGCCCTCGCCCGGATGCGGATCCACCCGCTGTCCGAACTCTCGGTGATCGTGGTGGACACCGACGCCATGGAGCAGTTGCACATCCAGTGGATGGACCTGCCGGGGCCGACCGATGTCATGTCCTTCCCGATGGACGAACTCCGTCCGCCGTCGAAGGACGACGAGGAGCCCCCGCAGGGCCTCCTCGGTGACATCGTGCTCTGCCCGGAGGTGGCGAAGCGCCAGGGCGAAGAGGCCGACACGCGGCACTCCATGGACGAGGAGCTCCAGCTTCTGACCGTCCACGGAGTGCTGCACCTCCTCGGGTACGACCACGAGGAGCCCGACGAGAAGGCCGAGATGTTCGGCCTCCAGGCCGCCATCGTCGACGGCTGGCGGGGCGAGCACGGGCTGACCGGCCCCTCCCCGGCTCCCACGGTCTCGTGAGCTTCCCACTCGTCGCCGGCGCCGTCGCGCTGGTGATCGTCGGCTGGCTCGCCGCCTGTGCCGAGACCGCCATCGCCCGCATGTCCAGCTTCCGGGCCGCCGAGGCGGTCCGGGCCGGACGGCGCGGCGGCGCGAAGCTCGCGCAGGTCGCCTCCGACCCGACCCGCTATCTCAACGTCGCCCTGCTGGTGCGGGTCGCCTGCGAGATGGCGGCCGGGGTCCTCGTCACGTACGCCTGCCTCCAGGAACTCTCCGAGACCTGGGAGGCGCTGGCCGTCGCGATGGGGGTCATGGTCCTCGTCAGCTACGTCGCCATCGGTGTCTCGCCCCGCACCATCGGCCGCCAGCACCCGCTGAACACGGCGACGGCGGCGGCGTACGTGCTGCTGCCGCTGGCCAGGATCATGGGGCCGATCCCGCAGCTGCTCATCCTCATCGGGAACGCCCTCACCCCCGGCAAGGGGTTCCGCAAGGGACCGTTCGCGAGCGAGGCGGAGCTGCGGGCGATGGTCGACCTCGCCGAGGCGGAGTCGCTGATCGAGGATGACGAGCGCCGCATGGTGCACTCCGTCTTCGAGTTGGGTGACACCCTCGTCCGCGAGGTGATGGTGCCCCGCACGGACCTGGTCGCCATCGAGCGGTACAAGACGATCCGCCAGGCGCTCACCCTCGCACTGCGCTCCGGTTTCTCCCGGATACCGGTCACGGGGGAGAACGAGGACGACATCGTCGGGATCGTCTACCTCAAGGACCTGGTCCGCAAGACCCACATCAACCGCGATTCCGAGGCCGACCTCGTCTCCACGGCGATACGCCCCGCGGTGTTCGTCCCCGACACGAAGAACGCCGGTGACCTGCTGCGCGAGATGCAGCAGGACCGCAACCACGTCGCCGTCGTCATCGACGAGTACGGCGGCACGGCCGGCATCGTCACCATCGAGGACATCCTGGAGGAGATCGTCGGCGAGATCACCGACGAGTACGACCAGGAGCTGCCGCCCGTCCAGGAGCTGGAGAACGGCTGCTACCGGGTGACCGCCCGCCTCGACATCGGCGACCTCGGGCAGCTCTTCGGGTTCGACGAGTACGACGACGAGGACGTCGAGACCGTCGGCGGTCTCCTCGCCAAGGCGCTCGGCCGCGTCCCCATCGCCGGTGCCACCGCGGTGGTCGGCCTCCCGGACGGCCGCAAGCTGCGCCTGACGGCGGAGTCCACGGCCGGCCGCCGCAACAAGATCGTCACCGTACTGGTCGAGCCGGAGGCGGAGTCGGTACCGGATTCGGAAGCGAAGCCGGACTGGTGAGTCGGATCTGCGAGTCCGATCAGCGCATCGGATCGGTGAGTCGGATCAGTGGAGCCGGAGAAACGGAGTCGGAGTGAACGGCGCACAACTGCGGTCCTTCTGCCTGGACTTCAACGAGAGCGTGGAGGAGTTCCCCTTCGGACCGGAGACGTCGGTCTTCAAGGTGCTCGGCAAGATGTTCGCGCTCAGCGCCTTGGGCGGCCGCCCGCTCACCGTCAACCTCAAGTGCGACCCGGACGAGGCGGTGCGGCTCCGCGAGGAGCACCCCGCGATCGTCCCGGGGTGGCACATGAACAAGCGGCACTGGAACACGGTGACCGTCGGCGAGTTGCCCGCCAAGACGGTCCGCGAACTGATCGAGGACTCCTACGACCTGGTGGTGGCGGGTCTGCCCCGCGCGGAGCGGCTCCGGCTCGACCGGGCGTGAGCGCGGGGCGGCCGGGCGGTGCCTCCGTTCTCTGCTGAGCGGTCCTTACGGCCTGGTCCACGGCCTGGTTCACTGAGGCACATGAGGATCGGGTTATTCATCACACGGACGAGGCGGCTGGCGGCACACGAGGGGCGGTGGATGGCGAGCCTCGGGCTGTGGGTGGCCCGGCGCTCGCACGGGGTCGGGGACGACGACCTCGCGGTGGGGTATGCGCGTGCTCAGGCGCCGACGGCGTACGGGCTGGTCTTCGTGTTCGTGATGGAGACGGTCGGGGTGTCGTTCATGCTCGCCCCGTATCCGGTCGCCCACCTGATCATGCTGGTACTCGACCTCTACACGGTGTTTCTGGTGCTGGGGCTGCACGCCGCCGCCGTCACCCGGCCACACGTCGTAGGACCGGGCGGGTTGCGGGTGCGGCGCGGTACGCGGCTCGATCTGCGGATACCGCTGGAACTGATCGCGTCCGCCCGTCACGATCTCCGGTTCCCGGACGCGAACAAGCCCGATGAAGGTGTACTCGACGTGGCCATCGCGTCGCAGACGTCGATCACTGTCGAGCTGGCCCGGCCGGTCACCGCCGTGAGCCTGTGGGGGCGCCCCACGGAGGTTCGTACGGTCCGCTGTCATGCCGACGAACCGCAGACCGCCGTCGCAGCGATCAAGAAGCTGCTGCACGGCGGCAGTTGACCGGGGCGACTCCGGCACGGCGGGTCGGTCACAGGCCTCGGGGAACATCGGGACAGCGGTTACCGTGCGAACGGGGCTCGGTGCCCGGGAGTGTCTTTCAGACGCTGACCTGGGGGTGTGCGGGGCTCAGGTAGTGGACGGTGCTCCCGGTGGAGTGCTCGGTGAGCAGGTCCCGCAGTTCGCCGACGGCGGTGGTGAGGCGGTGTTCGTCCCGGGCGCGGTGGAGGGTTTCGAGGACGAAGGCGACGTGGGTGGAGTCCTCGGTGACGCGGGTGCGGTGCGCGTCACGGTGGTTCCAGTGGCGGGTGAGCACGTCGGTGGTGTCGGTGTAGATGATCTCTCCGGGCTTGGGGTGCTCGACGGTGTCGGGTTCGCCGAGCGGGGTGAAGGTCTCGGTGCCGTCGGCGTGCCGGATGTCGATGTCGCCGGTGACATGGTCGAGGTCGAAGGCGCCGGCGGGCAGGGCGTGGCGGACGGAGACCGCGTTGTAGGAGTCGACGGCCGGGCTGATCCGGGGCAGGGTGCCCTTCTTGGCCATGCGGCGGCCCAGCGCGTCGACGCTGGGGCGGATGCGGCGCGGGTTGGTGCCGAAGGAACGGTAGGCGGTGTGCCATGCCTCGATGCGCGGGTCGGTCTCGTCGGCGGGGGCCCAGATGCCGTCCGCGAGCTGCTGTTCCAGGTCTTCCACGGCGGTTGTGGTGGCCGGCCAGGGCTGGTGGCCGCGAAGGCCGGTGGCGGTGACGACGGCGATGAGGGTGTCGGGGAAGGCGTCCGCGACGGCGGGGCTGATGCGGAAGGTGATCATTGAGAGGGTCCATGTGCGGGAGTGCGGGCGGGGGGGGTGGGGTCAGGCTTTCGAGGGGCCGGTGCGTTCCAGGCGGCGCAGCTGTTGCGCTGCGGTGGGCGCGTCCAGGCCGTGGCCGCGTTCGGTGAGCCGGCGGGCGGTGTCGGTGCGCTGCTCGACGGGTTTGTGGTCGTCGTACTTGAACTTCGCGCGGACCTCGGTGACGTCCAGGCGCAGGCCGCGGATGCCGGGCAGCATCCGTCCGTAGGGCGGCCGGCCGGGGTCGATGGGGGCATGGTCGCCGTCGGGCTGGAAGTGGGCCATCTGCCGGCGCAGTAGTGCGGCCTTGTCCGCCGGGTCGTCGACGATGGTGGCCCGGCAGGTGAACTGGACGGCGGCGTAGTAGCTGGTGGGGACGCCGTCGGTGGGCGGAATGCCGGGCTTGGCGCGCCAGGGGCCGGGAACGAAGGCGTAGTCGCCGGTGACGGTGAAGGTGACGTTCGGGTCGGCCTCGATCGCCTTCCAGACCGGGTTGGGCCGGGCGAGGTGGACCAGCAGGGCAGCGCCGTCGACGGTGAAGTGGGTGGGCACGACGATCGGTGCCTGGCCGGGCAGGCCGTTGACGCTGAGAAGGCCGAAGTCGTGGCCGTCGGCGATCCAGGTCTGCCACTCGGCGTCGTCCAGGGCGGCGTCCCAGGGCTGGATGAACATGCGGGAGTCCTTTGCGGTTTTCGGTGGGGCTGCCGAGGGCCGGCAGCAGAGCGATCACGGATGCATCCTTTACTATCAATGGAACGACTACACCGTACATCCAACCGACCGTGAGTCGTCAACCGAACGACCGCACGGTGCAGTGCACTGATCCACCTGCGTCGAAGGGATGACAGCCGATGACCGAGACCGAGGCAGCGCTTCGGACGCTCGCGCACAACGTCCGCGCGGCCCGTACCCGCGCCGGACTCTCCTTGGACGAGCTCGGCCGCCGGGCCAAGGTCAGTAAGGGCGCCCTGGTCGCCCTGGAGAAGGCCCAGGGCAATCCCAACTTCGCCACTCTGGTCCGCCTTGCCGACACCCTCGGCGCCTCCGTCTCCGCCCTGATGGAAGGGCGTGCCGAGGAACGTGTCCGCGTGGTGAGCGCCGCCACCGTCATGCCCCTGTGGAAGGGCGAGCGCGGCAGCGAAGCCCGGCTCATGCTGACCACCAGCGGCCCGGCAGCCACCGAGGTCTGGCGCTGGACGCTCGAACCCGGCGAGGAGTACCCAAGCCACCCCCACCAGGCCGGCGTGGTGGAGACCGTCAACGTCACCGCCGGGCAGATGGTGCTCGTCGTCAACGGCACCGACCACCCCGTCGAGGCGGGGCAGACCGCCACCTTCGATGCCGACGCCCCTCACACCTACCGCGGCTCGGGCACCGAGACCTGCCACCTGATCATGACCGTCCACCTGCCGCCCGGCCCCGTGTAATCCTGGGCGGCCCGGGGCGTACGTCGAGCACGCTCATGCTCACCTTCGGCAGTGGGCTCCGCTCCGGCGGTGGGCTCCGCTCCGGCGGTTCAGAGGTTGCCGTGAAACGTATGCCGAGACCCGCATCGGGATGACCGGCCCGGTCCGCACCGAACTCGGTGTGGAGCCGCTGACTGACCACCAGCCGTACGCCACGCCGGCTCACGCCGCACCCGTTGTCCCCGAGGCCGTCAGCTCAGTGCTGTCTCGATGGCCTCAAAGATGTCGGCGTCGGTCTCCTGCTGCCAGGACGGGAGGTCGGGCCAGTCGGCCACATAGCCCGGCTTCGGGTCCTCGAAGTGCCGGAACATCTGGGCCGTCCAGCACACCGCGACGAAGCGGCCCTTCTGCTCACGGGACAGCCGGGCCGTGGAGCCGCCGCTCACCTCGACGAAGTGACGGACCTGCTCGTGTACGGCGCCCGCGGCCTCGCGCTCCCACTGCGGGGTCTCGTCCCACGGCGTGACGTAGCCCGCCTTCGGCTCGCCGGGGAAGTGCCGGCGGACTCCCGCGATCCAGGCTTCCCGGAAGAATCGTGCGCCCTCGGTCGGTGCCATCCCTGTCCCTCTCGTCACGGCGTGCTCAGAGCGGCGATCTCGGCCCCCAACTCTGCTACACGGGGGTCACGGCTCAAGGGGCCGAACTCGTCGCACAGGGCTAAGAGTCTACGGGCGATGAACCCGGAAGCGGAGGCACGGGCCAGGGCGATGGCTTCACTGCCGTACGCCACGACCTGCTCGACATCCCGCCGCTTCGCGCCAATGAAAGCCAGGTCGGCGAGGACTGCTCCGCGTCGCCGGTAGGACTGCCCGTGGGCCAGCGCTGTCTCTTCCAGGGCAGGCGCCAGGATCTTCTCCGCGATCTCGAGACGGCCGAGCTGTACGTACCGCGATCCCCGTTCCTCGGCCAGCCGGGCACCGTTGAACCTCAGCCATCCGCCGCCGCCGCTGTCCGCTGTGAGGTTGCGGACGGTCTCCGCCTGATCCATCGCGCGCTCGCACGCGCTCACGTCGCCGAGGCTTGCGTACACCTCGGCCTGGACGGAGGCGACCCACTGTCGGGTCGAGAGGTTGCTGTCGCCCCGGCAGGCCAGTCGCTCGGCCGCCCCGAGCACCTGCGCCGCTTGGCGAAGGCGCTGCTCGGACATGTCCACGTAGGCGTGACGGACGAGCGCACACGCCCACAGGTCGTACGCCTCAGCATCCTTGCTGATCGATGCCGCGAGCGAGTACGACGCAGCTGCGTCGGAGTGCCGGTTTCCGTCGTATGCCACCTCGCCGGCCAGTTGGAAGAGGTCTGAGGCTGCGTGCAGAAGGGGCCGTGCGCTCCCACGGTGGCTGGCCAAGGCCTCGTTCAGTGTCGCCAGTTGGTCGCGGACGACGGGATAGACGGAGCTCTTGGAGCGTGCCAGTTGGTAGACCTGCCACAGATGGCTGTTCATGCGTGCGAAGTCGGCAGACGTCCCTCTATGGACGCCTTCGATGAGGGCCTCGGCCTCCTCGGCCGACATGGCTGTCAAAGCCCCGGTGATGGTCAGAATGCGGAGGAATTCGCGGCGAATCATTTCGTCGGGGTCTCCCGCGCTCGGGGGTGCACATGACTGGCGCCCTGGGGCCTCCGCATCTGCGGTTCGTGACGGAGCCAGAAGGGCGTCCAGCTCGTGGAGGCCCACTGCGAGGGCAGTGGCCAACGGCCGTCGCTGGGGCGGTTGAGGAGCGACTCTGCCGCTTTCCCAACGGCCGACAGTGGTGCGGTCCACACCGAGCAACTCGGCCAACTTCTCCTGACTGTAGCCCAGGGCCCGGCGTCGCTCCGCCAGTCCCATGGCGTTCCCCTTCCTGCGGTTTCGGCAGCCTTCGGTGTCCGTGCACGGATGTGCGTTAAGACTGCCGCATGAACGCCGTGGAGACCTGCGACTCCTGCCGCTTCGATGGAAGTTGACCCGGAAGAGCAGTGGGATTCACAGAGGAGTTCGGTCATGACGACGAGAAGCGAAGCTGCAGCGCGAGAGCCGGATACTCATGCGCGGTCGGAGGGCTTCTATGCCGAGCAGCGAGTCCTGATGACGCTCAGGGTGTCCCGCGACTCCGGCCGAACCTGGGGCCAACTGACAGAGGTACGGGAAGACGTGGATCGGGTCATCCTCGACAATCCTGGTCTGTTTCCGGCGTGCAGGTGCCCGCGCTGCACGGATCGGTGCTCGCAGTCCGGCGTTCCCTCTCGGTCGGTGTCGTGATGCGGTGCGCGCACTGGCGTCGGGTGCCCCTGGACCTGATGCGGGAAGTGCAGGAGAGGTCGGCCGACACGTGCGTCGACAGTGCTGTGCAGTGTCAGCTGTCCGCGCACGCGGAAGGGGCGCACTACGGATTCGCCGGCGACCTCGGTGAGTACGGCACGGCGCAGTGGGTCCGCTGGACGGAGATGACCGCGGTGGACCTGGTCGTGCTGCGGGACTGCCCGGCGATTGCCCCGGGACCGGACGGCGACGCCTGCTGTCTGTTCGCCGACCATGTGGGGCGACACACGTGGGAGGACACGCCGGAGGAGGTCTCGCTCACCGGGTGACACGCGAACCGGCAGGGCGGGCGGGCTTCCGTCGACCGATGCCGGTGACCGCTGGCCCACCACCCACCGCAGCAGGGGCGCCCGCTGCGGGGCGCCCCTGCTGCGGTGGGAAACCGGTTGTCACGACCGTCCCCGCCCCGCCTGAGCGCTCAGCGGCTCCGGCGGAGCCCCGCCGCCACGACCACCGCGCCGGTGAGCAGGAGCGCCGCGTCCAGCGCCACCACGGTGCGGACGCCCGTGAAGAGCTCGCCCTGCGTGGTCGCCAGCACGCCCAGCAGCGGGATGCCGAGTGTCAGCCCGACCTGCTGCGTCGTGGTGACCAGCCCGGTCGCCAGGCCCTGTTCGTCGTCGGGGACCCCCGAGGTCACCGTCAGGCCGTAGCTCACGATCGCTCCCAGGTGGCACATGCTCGCCAGCGAGACGCCGACCGTGGCGATCAGTACCCCGCCGTGCTCGCCCAGCGCCAGCAGCAGCGCGACGAAGGCGCCCTGGCCGAACAGCGAGCCCGCCAGGGTCCGCCGGGCCCCGAAGCGGCCGATCACCCTCGGTGCGTACGTACCGGCCACCGCCGACAGCAGCCCCTGGACCCCGAAGACCAGCCCGGTCGCGAACGGCGACAGGTTCAGCACGTCCTGGAGGTACAGCGTCAGTACGAAGACCACGGTGGACATCAGGGCGAAGGTCAGCAGTCCGCCGAGGTTGCCGAAGGCCACCGTCCGCCGCCGCAGCATCGGCAGGGAGACCAGCGGTTCGGCGGCCCGCGACTCCACCACCACGAAGGTCACCAGCAGCGCCACCCCGAGCACCAGGGTGGCCAGGACGTCCGCGTGGCCGAAGCCGTTCTGGGCGGCCGTCGACAGCGCGTAGATCAGGGCCAGCAGCCCGCTGGTCACGCTGACCGCACCGGGCACGTCCAGCCGGGGCCGCTCCGGAGTTCGCGACTCCGTCAGCGCCCTCGGCGCCAGGGCGAGGACACCCACCGACGCGAGCGCCAGCAGTCCCATGGTGGAGCGCCAGCCCAGCGTGTCGGTGAGCACCCCGCCCGCCACCATGCCCACGGTGAACCCGAGCGAAAGCAGCGTGCCGCTGATCCCCAGCGCCCGGTCACGTTCCGGCCCCTCCCGGAACGTGGTGGTCAGCAGGGACATCCCCGTGGGCACGATCGCGGCCGCGCCGAGTCCCTGCAGTGCGCGTCCCGCCAGGAACGGCACCGGGCCCCAGGCGAAGGTCGCCAGCAGTGAGGCCGCGCCGAACACGGCCAGACCGGTGAGGAAGAGCTTGCGCCGCCCGTAGAGATCGCCGATCCGGCCGAAGAGCAGCAGGAACCCACCGGACGGCAGGGCGAACGCGGTGATCGCCCACTGGAGTTGTGAGGTGCTCAGCCCGAGGTCGGCTCCGAGCACGGGCAGGGCCACGTTCAGCACGGAGAAGTCGAGCGCCACCATGAACTGGGCGGCGCAGAGTACGAGGAGGACCAGCCGCGACCGGCCGGTGAGCCGGGCCGGGGGACCCGCGTGAGGGAGAGCGGGCTCAAGGGGAGCGGCAGGGCCGGCGGTGCCGGTGGCCGGGGGAGGGGTTTCGATCGCCATGCCCCCACCTTCGGCCGCACGGAACAATCGTGGGGAGCCACTACTTATCCTGTTGGCACGAACACCAGTTGGCCGGCGCCAAGAACGGCGGCCCTGTCGACGACCGCCGTCCCGGCACCGTGCGACGCGACACCAGGGGGAGTGACGACGTGGCGACACCGGCCCGCTCGACGACCGGAAACGCGAAGGCCCACCGGCTCGCCGAACTGCGCGAGTTCCTGATGAGCCGCAGGGCCCGGGTCACCCCGGCACTGGCCGGCCTCCCGGAGGGCGGCGCACGCCGTCGCACCCCGGGGCTACGCCGGGAGGAAGTCGCCGTCCTCGCGGGCGTGGGGGTCTCCTGGTACCAGTGGCTGGAGCAGGGGCGCGACATCTCCGTCTCCCCGCAGGTGCTGGACTCGGTGGGGCGTGTCCTGCGGCTCAGCAGTGCGGAGCGCCGCCATCTGTACGCACTGGCCGGGCTCAACCCACCCGCCGCGGAGGTCGATCCGGCCGATGCCGACATGTGCGACGGGCTGCGGCGCCTCATCGACGCGTGGATGCCGTCCCCGGCGCACATCATGGACCGTTACTGGAACGTCGTCTGCTACAACGACGCCGCGTCCATGGTCCTCGGGCTCCGTCCCGACCTCGTACAGAACTGCCTGATCAGTTTCTTCACCGACCCGGTCTACCGCTCCCGCGCGGCGACCTGGGACCTGATCGCACCGCAGGTCGTCGCCCAGTTCCGCGCCGCCTGCACGGAGTACCCGGACGAGGAGGGCTTCCAGGCCGTCGTCGCCGAGGCGAAGGAGGCCAGCGACGAGTTCGCCTCGCTGTGGGAGCAGCGCGACATCGCGCCCGCTGGGCAGATCCGCAAGGAACTCCACCACCCGCTGGCCGGAATCCTGCAGGTGGAGTCCACCCAACTGCGGGTGCCCGCGCGGCCGGACCTGGTGATCGTGCTGCACAACCCGCTCCCGGGGACCGGCACCGAGGAGCGGCTCGCGTGGCTGGCATCCCCGGAGGGGCGACGCGACGCGATGTATCCGGTGCCGGACGGCGGCTGAGCCGACCGGGCTGGTTCCGGCAATCGCGGCAATCCGGGCGCTCCGTCCCCGGGATTGCTCCGGCGCCGTAATCGCGCGCCTTGTGCGCCCCGGTGTGGTTCAGGTCCTCGCGCTCGCCTTGCGCAGCTCCGCGCATGTCTCATGGAGCATTTCGGGTGCGAATGGCCCGATGAAGTCACCAGCATGGCCTTCGCGACCGGGCGCTCATGAGGAGCGCTCTTTCGGCATGGCCATTTCTGGGATCCCTACCAAACTCGGGCGACTGAGATCGCAGACGGCGAGAGTGCCTTTCTCCTCAAGAACCCGAAGAACCCGAAGAACTGGGCAATGCGGGCCGACTTTTCACCCTTAGGGGTTTGACTGGAAGGGGTGTTGACCTGCCGGGACGGGTCGATTGCCTGTGTCGCACCCTGCTGGCGCCCCGTCATCAATCCCTCGATCCCCTCGGGCAAGTGCACCCCGCCCCCTCCATGCTCCCGAATGCACGTGCTCCCGAATGCGCACGCACTCGCATGTGAATGACCCAGCGGGACGGATCGCCGTCACCGCGCAAGGGGTATCGGGGGCGCTGCTGTGATCGCGGGAGCTGTGCGAAGGCGGTCTTCCGGACACGGGAGCCCGCGGAAACCTGCAAATATCCGATGAAGCCCGAATCGTGAATTCCGTTCAGGGAGATGATTCCGCCCGGCGTTCACCCGAAGCCCTGGGCGCGGGGGTATCGCGGGGAACCGGCGACCCGTTCCTCCCGCCGGCCGGGCCGCGACGGCCGCGACGGCCGCGACGGTCTCGAACGGCCGGGCACCTAAGGGGCGGCGGAGCGGGGTTCGTATGCTCGCCCCATGACAGACAGCACCGACCTCGGGGCCGAGGACCGCAAGATCGTCACCCTGGCGCGCAGCGCCCGCGCCCGCAACGGTGTCCCGGAGGGCGCGGCCGTCCGGGACGAGACCGGACGTACGTACGTGGCGGGCACGGTGGCTCTGGAATCGCTGCGGCTCACCGCCCTCCAGACGGCCGTGGCGATGGCCGTGGCCAGCGGGGCGACCTCGCTCGAAGCAGCCGCCGTGGTCTCCGACGCCGAGGCACCCGCCGACGAGGACCGGGCGGCGGTGCGCGACCTCGGTGGGGCGGACACGCCGGTCTTCCTGGCAGGCCCGGACGGGACGGTGCGTGTGCGGGTCACCGCCGGGTGACGCCGTGACTTCCCCCACGTGACGCGGGTCCGGCGGGGCGGGCCGCGGCGGTTCAGTGCCCTCGGGGCGCGTACATGATCACGGCCATCCCGACGAGGCAGATGAGCGCGCCCATGACGTCGTACCGGTCCGGGCGGTAGCCGTCGGCGACCATGCCCCAGGCGATCGAGCCCGCCACGAAGACCCCGCCGTACGCGGCGAGGATGCGGCCGAAGTTGGCGTCGCTCTGCAGGGTGGCCACCGCCCCGTACACCCCGAGGGCGATCACCCCGGCCCCGATCCAGGCCCACCCCCGGTGCTCGCGGATGCCCTGCCAGACCAGCCAGGCGCCTCCGATCTCGAAGAGGGCGGCGACGACGAAGAGGGCGGCGGACCGGGCGACGAGCATGGGGGCACGCTATCTCCCGGGAGCCCGCTCCCCGGGGTCCGGCCGGCCCGGGAGAGGGCCCGGCCGTCGACCGTTGTGCGCCGGGCCGCCGCGATCGGGGACAATGGGCGCCATGAGCGCTCGACCGAACCCCGAAGCCGCTGCGCGGCAGGCCACGGACACCGCCCCTCACCGGGCCGGTTTCGCCTGCTTCGTGGGGCGCCCCAACGCGGGCAAGTCCACCCTCACGAACGCTCTGGTCGGGCAGAAGGTGGCGATCACGTCCAATCGCCCCCAGACCACCCGGCACACCGTGCGCGGCATCGTGCACCGTGACGACGCGCAGCTGATCCTGGTCGACACCCCGGGACTCCACAAGCCGCGCACCCTCCTCGGTGAGCGGCTCAACGACATCGTGCGGACCACCTGGGCCGAGGTCGACGTCATCGGTTTCTGCCTGCCCGCAGACCAGAAGCTCGGCCCCGGCGACAAGTTCATCATCAAGGAACTCGCCGCCATCAAGAAGACCCCGAAGATCGCCGTCATCACCAAGACGGACCTGGTCGACTCACGGGCCCTCGCCGAACAGCTGCTCGCCGTCTCCCAGCTGAGCCAGGAGCTCGGCTTTGAATGGGCCGAGATCGTGCCGGTCTCGGCCGTCAAGGACGATCAGGTCGGGCTGCTCGCCGACCTGATCGCCCCCCTGCTGCCGGTGAGCCCGCCGCTCTACCCGGAGGGCGACCTCACCGACGAGCCCGAGCTGGTCATGGTCGCGGAGCTGATCCGCGAGGCCGCGCTCGAAGGCGTACGGGACGAGCTGCCGCACTCCATCGCGGTCGTCGTCGAGGAGATGCTGCCGCGCGAGAACCGTCCCGCCGACAGGCCGCTGCTGGACATCCACGCCAACGTCTACATCGAGCGCCCCAGCCAGAAGGGCATCATCATCGGCCCCAAGGGACAGCGGCTGAAGGACGTCGGCACCAAGTCCCGCAAGCAGATCGAGGCGCTGCTCGGCACGCCGGTCTTCCTCGATCTGCACGTCAAGGTCGCCAAGGACTGGCAGCGCGACCCCAAGCAGCTCCGCAAGCTCGGTTTCTGAGCCGGACTGCCGGTGTTCCGCGTGCGGAACACCGGCGGTCCGCGGAACACCGGCGGTCCGCGGAACACCGGCGGTCCGCGGACCGGTGGCGGCACCACACCGCCGGTCTCACGCCCCTTCGCGGAGGACGCGTGAGACCAGCGTGCGCTGGTCGTCGGTCAGGTGCGGATCCGCGCAGTGCACGGTCCGCCCGTCGACGGTGATCTCGTACCGGAAGCCGTCCGGCACCCCCACCGGCGGAGTCCCGGCTCCCTCCGCGAGCGCGGAACGGGCCAGGGACTCCCAGGCGGCGGCGTCCTCCTGCCCCGCCGTGTCGATCTCGGACCGGCGGGAGAGGCCGGCGAACCCGCCGGTCCGGCTCACATGAATACGCATGTGACCCATACTGACCCGCTCACCCGGTCGGCACGCCCACTTCCGACCAGCCCTTGACGACGGCCTCCCGCTCGTCCCCCTCGCCGAAGCGGTCCCGGGCCGCGGCCACGGTGAGGCGGGCGAAGTCGGCGAAGTCCGCGGTCGGGGTCAGCTCTCCGCCGATCAGTACGTCGTACCAGATCTGCCCGGCCCGCTCCCAGGCGTTCCCGCCGAGGGCGGTGGCGGCGACGTAGAAGGCACGGTTGGGGATGCCGGAGTTGAGGTGCACCCCGCCGTTGTCGTCGTCGGTCTCGATGTAGTCCTCCATCGAGGCCGGCTGCGGGTCCTTGCCGAGTACGTCGTCGTCGTACGCGGTGCCCGGCGCCTTCAGCGACCGCAGCCCCTCCCCGGTCACCCGGGGGGCGAGCAGCCCCGCGCCGATCAGCCAGTCGGCCTGCTCGGCGCTCTGCCCCAGGGAGTACTGCTTGACCAGGGAGCCGAAGACGTCCGAGACGGACTCGTTGAGCGCGCCGGCCTGGCCCTCGTAGACGAGGTTGGCAGTGTGCTGGGTGAGTCCGTGCGCCAGTTCGTGGGCGATCACGTCGATGGAGAGGGTGAAGTCGAGGAAGATCTCGCCGTCGCCGTCACCGAAGACCATCTGCTGGCCGTCGAAGAAGGCGTTGTTGTAGTCCTGGTCGTAGTGGACCGAGCCGATGAGGCGCATGCCCTTGCCGTCGAGCGAGCTCCGGCCGTATGCCGAGAGCAGCAGGTCGAAGGTGGCGCCGAAGCCGGCGTACGCGCGGTTGACGCTGGCGTCACCGGTGGGCTCGTCGCCCTCGCCGCGGACCTTGCGTCCGGGCAGCGTGGTGTGGTGGCGGCAGTCGTAGACGGAGCGGCGGGGCTTGCTGGGGACGGCGCCCGCGGTGGCCGGGGCCGGGGCGGTGGCGGCCAGCGACGCCGCTCTCCGCTGGAGGCGGCGGGCGCCGTCCGCGTCGAGCGTGCGCCGCGCGGGTCCGGCGACCGCGGGGTCGTCGGACTGCGCCAGCTGGTCGAGGAGGTGCGGCGGAACGATGGTGCAGAAGACGGGGTGGAGACCGGAACCGTCATGGGGTCGAGAGATCATGGAAATGACTGTGGCACTCCGTCACCGTGATGTCACTGGTTGCGACGGCAATTGACGAAATAGAGTGATGGATCACCGTTTACTCGTCATGCGTGCACGGTCCCGCATACTGATACGGACCGGCGTCCCGCGCACCTCTCGGTTACTCTCGTCGCATCATGCGTTTCGGGCTGCTTCTCCTTAGCTGCCGCGGTGAGGGCCTGTAGTCGTAGGCCGACCCCCTCCCCGCGGAGTCTGGTGCTGCAGCGACACAGTCGGCCGTCCCCCAGCTGGACCCCGAGGAGCCCTACGTCATGACCACCGTGAACACTTCCGGTACTTCTGTCGGCCGTCCCACGCCGATCACCAACGCGACGCAGCTCCAGAAGACTTCCCGAATGCCGATCCACAAGTACGGCCCGTACGAAGCGGTGGAGATCCCCGACCGCACCTGGCCCGACCGGCGGATCACGGCGGCGCCCCGCTGGCTCTCCACGGACCTGCGCGACGGCAACCAGGCCCTGATCGACCCGATGTCCCCGGCCCGCAAGCGCGAGATGTTCGACCTGCTGGTGAAGATGGGCTACAAGGAGATCGAGGTCGGCTTCCCGGCCTCCGGCGAGACCGACTTCGCCTTCGTACGCTCGATCATCGAAGAGGGTGCGATCCCCGAGGACGTGACGATCTCCGTCCTGACCCAGTCCCGCGAGGAACTGATCGAGCGGACCGTCGAGTCGCTGCGCGGCGCCCACCGGGCCACCGTCCACCTGTACAACGCCACCGCCCCCACCTTCCGCCGTGTGGTCTTCCGCGGTTCGAAGGAGCAGGTCAAGCAGATCGCGGTGGACGGCACCCGGCTGGTCATGGAGTACGCCGAGAAGATCCTGGGCGGCGACACGATCTTCGGTTACCAGTACAGCCCCGAGATCTTCACCGACACCGAGCTGGACTTCGCCCTGGAGGTCTGCGAGGCGGTCTGCGACGTGTGGCAGCCGGAGGAGGGCCGCGAGATCATCCTCAACCTGCCCGCGACCGTGGAGCGCTCGACGCCGTCCACGCACGCGGACCGGTTCGAGTGGATGTCGCGCCACCTGACCCGCCGCGAGTTCGTCTGCCTGTCGGTCCACCCGCACAACGACCGCGGCACAGCCGTCGCCGCCGCCGAGCTGGCGCTGATGGCCGGCGCCGACCGCGTCGAGGGCTGCCTGTTCGGTCAGGGCGAGCGCACCGGCAACGTCGACCTGGTCACCCTGGGCATGAACCTCTTCTCGCAGGGCGTCGACCCGCAGATCGACTTCTCCCAGATCGACGAGATCCGCCGCACCAGCGAGTACTGCAACCAGATGGAGATCCACCCGCGCCACCCCTACGCGGGCGACCTCGTCTACACCTCCTTCTCCGGCTCCCACCAGGACGCCATCAAGAAGGGCTTCGACGCCATGGAGGCCGAGGCGGCCGCCCGGGGCGACGGCGCCACCGTCGATGATCTGGTGTGGTCCGTCCCGTACCTGCCGATCGACCCGAAGGACGTCGGCCGCAGCTACGAGGCCGTGATCCGGGTCAACTCGCAGTCGGGCAAGGGCGGTATCGCGTACGTCCTGAAGAACGACCACAAGCTGGACCTGCCGCGCCGGATGCAGATCGAGTTCTCCCGGATCATCCAGGCCAAGACCGACGCCGAGGGCGGCGAGGTCACCCCGGCGCAGATCTGGTCCGCCTTCCAGGACGAGTACCTGCCCAACGCCGACGACGCCGCCGCCCGTTGGGGACGCGTCCAGATCCGTTCCGGCCAGACCACCACCGATCAGGACGGCCGGGACACCCTGACCGTCGAGGCCACCGTGGACGGCGCCGACACCGTGCTCACCGGCACCGGCAACGGCCCGATCTCCGCCTTCTTCGAGGCGCTGGCGGGCATCGGCATCGACGCCCGGCTGCTGGACTACACCGAGCACACCATGAGCGAGGGCGCCAGCTCGCAGGCCGCCTCCTACATCGAGTGCGCCATCGACGGCAAGGTCCTGTGGGGCATCGGCATCGACGCCAACACCACCCGGGCCTCGCTCAAGGCGGTCGTCTCGGCCGTCAACCGCGCGGGCCGCTGACCGCCGTCCGACGCCGTCCGACCGCCGTCCGACCGCTGGGAGTACGCCCCGTACGCATGTCCGGTTGATCCGGGGACGCGCGGTTCGCCGAACCCCGTCCGCCCGTTACGGGTGGGCGGGGTTCGGCCATTTCCGGCTGTTGTGACGGTGGAGGTGATGACGCCGCCGCGCGCATGTGGCTAACATCACGTGCAACCCACGGCAATGTTGCCGGAGCGTTACGGAGGTGTGCGACGTGCGGTCAGCCAAAGGACAACGCGCCCTGAGAACGGGCCTGTACGGCCTCCGCACCGCATGGGACGTCGTCGGTGACGGCGAGTTCTTCTGCCAGGACTGCGGCGGCGACCGCAACTACCGCCGCCTCACCGGCCGTCGCCGGCTCACCGTGCTCGGAGTGCCCGTGCTGCGGCGCGGGGGCGCGGGACAGGTCGTCGAATGCGCCGACTGCCGCGTCCACCGCGGCACCGAAGTCCTGGAGCACCCCACCACCACCCGGTTCTCCTCGATGCTCCGGGAAGCCGTGCACACGGTCGCGCTGGCCGTCCTGGCCTCGGGCGGCACGCCCCGCACCGCCCTGGAGGCCGCCGCCTGCACCGTCCGCGAGGCCGGGCTCGACGACTGCTCGGAGGACCAGCTCCTCACCGTCGTGGAGGTGCTCACCGCCGACATCGGCCACGACGACGGCGTCGGCGCCACCGCCGGGGCCTGCGGTGCGGCGCTCGCCATCGAGCTCCACGAGGTGCTCACCCCGCTCGCCGACCACCTGGTCCCGGTCGGCCGCGAGTCGGTCCTGCTCCAGGGCGCCCGGATCGCGCTCGCCGACGGCCCGTACGGCGCGGCCGAGCGCGAGGTGCTGACCACCGTGGGCCGCGCGCTGCGGCTCTGCCCCGAGGACACGGCCCGGTTGCTCACCGAGGCCGCCCGCACGCCCTCCTGAGCGCCCTGGGCGCCTCGCGGGGCGCCGTACGGCTCCCGCCGGGGCTCCAGGCGTCAAGGGCCGTCGAGGCGGCCCGCCGATCCGGTCGCGGGCCGGTGGGCGACAATGGGTCCATGAGCTTGTTCCGGGACGACGGCGTCGTACTGCGTACGCAGAAACTGGGCGAGGCCGACCGGATCATCACCCTGCTGACCCGCGGCCACGGCCGGGTGCGTGCCGTCGCCCGGGGGGTGCGCCGCACCAAGTCCAAGTTCGGCGCCCGCCTCGAACCCTTCTCCCACGTCGACGTGCAGTTCTTCGCGCGCGGCAGCGAGCTGATCGGCCGGGGGCTGCCGCTCTGCACGCAGAGCGAGACCATCGCCCCCTACGGCGGCCGGATCGTCACCGACTACACCCGCTACACCGCCGGCACCGCCATGCTGGAGACCGCCGAGCGCTTCACCGACCACGAGGGCGAACCGGCCGTCCAGCAGTACCTGCTGCTCGTCGGCGGGCTGCGCACCCTCGCCCGGGGGGAACACGCCCCCCACCTCATCCTCGACGCGTTCCTGCTGCGCTCCCTCGCCGTCAACGGCTACGCCCCCAGCTTCGACGACTGCGCCCGGTGCGGAATGCCCGGACCGAACCGTTTCTTCTCCATCGCGGCGGGCGGAGCCGTATGCGCCGACTGCCGGGTGCCCGGGAGCGTCGTACCCTCGGCGGAGGCCCTGACCCTGCTGAGCGCGCTGCTCAGCGGCGACTGGGCGACGGCGGACGCGTGCGAGGCGCGTCATGCCAGGGAGGGGAGCGGGCTGGTGTCCGCCTATCTGCACTGGCATCTGGAGCGCGGTCTGCGCTCGCTGCGGTACGTGGAACAGTGACCCCGCCGCGGTTCGGGCGGAAGCGACACAGGGAGACGAGAGAAGCTCATGGCAGTACGCGGGATCCTCGGCGGCCGTAACCGGCGCACGTACAAGACCCCCGAGACGCACCCCTCCGGCGCGACGCCCCCGAAGATCCCCGCCGAGCTGGTGCCCAAGCACGTGGCCGTCGTGATGGACGGGAACGGCCGCTGGGCCAAGGAGCGCGGCCTCCCGCGCACCGAGGGTCACCGGGTCGGCGAGGGCGTCGTCATGGACGTCCTCAAGGGCTGCATCGAGATGGGCGTCAAGAACCTCTCGCTCTACGCGTTCTCCACGGAGAACTGGAAGCGGTCCCCGGACGAGGTGAAGTTCCTCATGAACTTCAACCGGGACGTCATCCGCCGCCGCCGCGACGAGATGGACGAGCTCGGCATCCGCATCCGCTGGGTCGGCCGGATGCCCAAGCTGTGGAAGTCCGTCGTCCAGGAGCTCCAGGTCGCCCAGGAGCAGACCAAGGACAACGACCGGATGACGCTGTACTTCTGCGTCAACTACGGGGGCCGGGCCGAGATCGCCGACGCCGCGCAGCGCATCGCCCAGGACGTCGCGGCGGGGAAGCTCGACCCGTCGAAGGTCAACGAGAAGACGTTCGCGAAGTACATCTACTACCCGGACATGCCGGACGTGGATCTCTTCGTGCGCCCCAGCGGCGAGCAGCGCACCTCCAACTACCTGATCTGGCAGAGCGCGTACGCCGAGATGGTCTTCCAAGACGTGCTGTGGCCCGATTTCGACCGCCGTGACCTGTGGCGGGCCTGCCTGGAGTACGCCCAGCGCGACCGCCGCTTCGGCGGGGCGCAGGAGGCCGACCCGGCCGCGGAGCCCGCGCCCGGAGCGTGAGGGAGCCGTACGGCGCGGAGACTCGACGGGAAGACACGACGGGGAGACACGACGGAGGGGGAGAACCGGTCACCGGTTCTCCCCCTCCGTCGTGCTTCCGCGCCGGGATCAGTGCTTCTCGGCGGCGCACTCCGCGCACTCGGCGCACGTCCCGAAGATCTCCACGGTGTGCGCCACGTTGACGTAGCCGTGCTGGGAGGCGATCGTCTCGGCCCACTGCTCCACGGCCGGGCCCTCGACCTCGACGGCCTTGCCGCAGACGCGGCAGACCAGATGGTGGTGGTGGTCGCCGGTCGAGCAGCGGCGGTAGACGGACTCGCCCTCGGTGGTGCGCAGCACGTCCACCTCACCCGCGTCGGCGAGGGACTGGAGGGTGCGGTAGACGGTGGTCAGCCCGACCGAGTCACCGCGGTGCTTGAGGACGTCGTGCAGCTCCTGGGCGCTGCGGAACTCGTCGACCTCGTCGAGCGCCGCCGCGACCGCCGCCCGCTGGCGGGTGGACCGCCCCCGTACCGGAGCCGCGTTCGTGCCACTGATCGGCGCCGTCACAGCTGCCTCCTCATGTCGCCCGTACAGGTGTCGGGCCATTGTGCCAGCCGCACCGGGCGAAACCCTCATACGCGCACGTCGTCCGGAGCGGGCCGGCTCGCCGGTACTTCCAGGGTGCACTTCTCCGGGTCGGTGGTGCGGCCCCTGGCCCGACGGCGGGCGAGCGGGGCGGCCAGCGCGGTCAGCGCGACGAAGGCGGCGATGGCCAGCAGCACGATCGTCGCGCCGGGCGGGACGTCCTGGTAGTACGAGGTGACGGTGCCGGCCAGGGTCACGGCGGTGCCGATCACCACGGAGAGCACGAAGGTCAGCCGGAACGACTTCGACACTTGCTGGGCGGCCGCGACCGGCACCACCATCAGGGCGCTGACCAGCAGCAGCCCGACGACCCGCATGGCGACGGTGACCGTCACGGCGGCCGTCACCGCGATCAGCAGGTTCAGCAGCCGCACCGGCAGGCCGGTGACCCGGGCGAACTCCTCGTCCTGGCTGACCGCGAAGAGCTGGCGGCGCAGCCCCACGGTCACCAGCACCACGAACGCGGCGAGCAGGGTGATCGCCCACACGTCCTCGGAGGAGACGGTGGAGAGCGAGCCGAAGAGGTAGGAGGTGAGGTTGGCGTTCGAGCCGGTGTCGGAGATGTTGATCAGCAGCACACCGCCCGCCATGCCGCCGTAGAAGAGCATGGCCAGCGCGATGTCCCCGCGGGTGTGCCCGAACCAGCGGATCAGCTCCATGACGACGGCGCCGGCGACCGCGACGGCGGTGGCCATCCAGACGGGGCTGGTGGAGAGCAGGAAGCCGAGGCCGACCCCGGTCATCGCGATGTGGCCGATGCCGTCGCCCATGAGGGCCTGGCGGCGCTGGACGAGGTAGATGCCGATGGCGGGCGCGGTGATGCCGACCAGGACGGCGGCGATCAGGGCGCGCTGCATGAACGCGGGTTCGAGGAATTCCATCAGGTCAGCAGTCCCGTTCGGACGGGCTCGGAAGCCGCGTGGGGGTGGACGTGGTCGTGGCCGGGGAGCGCGTGCTGCCCGAGGGAGCGCGGCGGCGGGCCGTCGTGCGTCACACAGCCGTCGCGCAGCACGACCGCGCGGTCGATCAGCGGCTCCAGCGGGCCCAGCTCGTGCAGGACCAGCAGCACGGTGGTGCCGGCGGCGACCTGCTCGCGGAGGGTGGTGGCGAGGATCTCCTGGCTCGCGAGGTCCACCCCGGCCATCGGCTCGTCCATGATCAGCAGTTCCGGCTCGGACGCCAGGGCGCGGGCGATCAGGACCCGCTGGTGCTGGCCGCCGGAGAGGGCGCTCACCGAGTCCCCGGCGCGGTCGCTCAGCCCCACGAGGGCGATGGCCCGGTCGACGGCGGCGCGGTCCGCCCGGCCCGGGATGCGCAGCTTGGTGCGCGACAGCCGCCCGGAGGAGACGACCTCGCGGACGGTCGCCGGGACGCCCGCCGAGGCGGTGGTGCGCTGCGGTACGTATCCGACGCGCGCCCACCGGCGGAAGCGGCGGAGCGGTGTGCCGAAGAGCTCGACGGTGCCGCCGGTCAGTGGGACCTGGCCGATGGCGGAGCGTACGGCGGTGGACTTGCCGGAGCCGTTGGCGCCGAGCAGCGCCACGACCTCGCCGGCGTGGACGGTGAGGTCGATCCCGCGCAGTACGGGACGGGAGCCGAGGGTGGCGGTGGCGCCGGTGAGCCGGATCACGGCTTCGGTCGTCGGCCTCCGGGGGCCCGCGACGGTGTCCGTGACGCCGGCTGCGGTTGTGGTTCCGCCCGTGTCGGCGGAGGGGGTGCGGGGCTCGTCCATGCGCGTCTCCGGTCCGGTTGCGGGGGCCTCGTACGGCTGCGGCGGGCTCGCCGCCCCGCCGGGGGCCGCCTGGTGTGCGGGGTGGGTCACTTCGCGCCGAGCGCCTTCTGGAGGGCGGCGAGGTTCGACTCCATGACCTCGATGTAGTCGTCGCCCTCGGACTTGTCGGTGATGCCCTCCAGCGGGTCCAGGACGTCGGTGCGCAGCCCGGTGTCCTTCGCGAGGGTCTTCGCCGTCTTGTCGCTGGCGAGCGTCTCGAAGAACACGGTGGTGGCACCGTCCTCCTCGGCGACGTGCTGGAGGTCCTTGATGCGGGCCGGGCTCGGCTCCGCCTCGGGGTCGACTCCGGCGATGCCCTCCTGCGTGAGGCCGTAGCGCTCGGCGAGGTAGCCGAAGGCGGAGTGCGTGGTGAGGAAGGTGCTGGTCGCGGTGGACTTCAGCCCGGTCTCGTACGCCGTGTTCAGCGCGTCCAGCTTCTTGACCAGTGCGTCGGTGTTCGCACGGTAGTCGGCGGCGTTGCCGGGGTCGGCCTTCTCCAGGGACGTGCCGACGCCCTCGGCGACTTCGGCGTACTTCACCGGGTCCAGCCAGACGTGCGGGTCGCGTCCGGCTTCCTCGTGCCCCTGGGACGAGGCGTGCTCGTGGCCGTCGACCTCGGCTCCGTGCGTCTCCAGGGTGGTGAGCTTCGCGGCGTCCACGGTGTTCCGCGCACCGGACTGGGCGATGGCGTCGTCCACGGCGGGCTGGATGCCCTTGAGGTACAGGATGTAGTCGGCGTCGCCGAGCGAACCGATCTGGCGGGGGCTGAGCTCCAGGTCGTGGGGTTCAGCGCCCGGCTTGGTCAGGGTGGTGACCGCGACGTGGGCGCCGCCGATCTCCTCGGCCAGGTACTGCATCGGGTAGAAGGACGCGACCACGTCCAGCTTGCCGTCCGACCCGCCGGCGGTGTCGGAACCGGAGCAGGCGGAGAGCGCGGTGATCCCGAGGACGACCGCGCCGGCGACGACGGTGGCGGGTATGAGGCGGCGTACGTTCATGAATCCCATTTTCAACAAAAGTGGAAACGATTGTCAACAAGGATGATGAGCCGACCGGAAGCGCGAGGGGGTGAGGGGCGCACTCCGGCCCCCGATTTGATCCGGGGGGTGCGCCCGCCGGTAATCTTGGCCCTTCGCTCGCCCGTCTCCTGAGCACCACCCCCCAGCGAGGCGCTCAGCGCCGCTTCTGTCCCGTTTCGCCGTCGTAATGAAGAGAGCACCGTGGCCGCCGACAAGATCGACTCCATCGTCAGCCTGAGCAAGCGCCGTGGCTTCGTCTATCCCTGCAGTGAGATCTACGGTGGCCAGAAGGCCGCCTGGGACTACGGCCCGCTGGGCGTGGAGATGAAGGAGAACCTGAAGCGCCAGTGGTGGCGTTACATGGTCACCTCGCGCGAGGACGTGGTCGGCCTCGACTCGTCGGTGATCCTGGCCCCCGAGGTCTGGGTCGCCTCCGGTCACGTCGCCACCTTCAGCGACCCGCTGACCGAGTGCACCTCCTGTCACAAGCGCTACCGCGCCGACCACCTGGAGGAGGCGTACGAGGCGAAGCACGGCAAGCCGCCGGTCAACGGTCTCGCCGACCTCAACTGCCCCAACTGCGGCAACAAGGGCACCTTCACCGAGCCCAAGCAGTTCTCGGGCCTGCTCTCCACCCACCTCGGCCCGACCCAGGACTCCGGCTCGGTCGCCTACCTGCGCCCCGAGACCGCCCAGGGCATCTTCACCAACTTCGGCCAGGTGGCCCAGACTTCCCGCAAGAAGCCGCCGTTCGGCATCGCGCAGATGGGCAAGTCCTTCCGGAACGAGATCACTCCGGGCAACTTCATCTTCCGCACCCGCGAGTTCGAGCAGATGGAGATGGAGTTCTTCGTCAAGCCGGGCGAGGACGAGGAGTGGCAGCAGTACTGGATGGACCAGCGCTGGAACTGGTACACCGGCCTCGGCATGCGCGAGGAGAACATGCGCTGGTTCGAGCACCCGCAGGAGAAGCTCTCCCACTACTCCAAGCGCACCGCCGACATCGAGTACCGCTTCCGGTTCGGCGGCAGCGAGTGGGGTGAGCTGGAGGGCGTCGCCAACCGCACCGACTACGACCTGAAGGCCCACTCCAAGGCATCCGGCACCGACCTGGTCTTCTACGACCAGGAGGCCAACGAGAAGTGGACGCCGTACGTCATCGAGCCCGCGGCCGGTGTCGGGCGCGCGATGCTGGCCTTCCTCCTGGACGCCTTCGTCGAGGACGAGGCGCCCAACGCCAAGGGCGTCATGGAGAAGCGCACCGTGCTCCGCCTCGACCCGCGCCTCGCGCCGGTCAAGGTCGCGGTCCTGCCGCTCTCCCGCAACGCGCAGCTGTCGCCGAAGGCCAAGGGTCTCGCCGCCGACCTGCGCCAGAACTGGAACATCGAGTTCGACGACGCCGGCGCCATCGGCCGCCGCTACCGCCGCCAGGACGAGATCGGCACGCCGTTCTGCGTCACCGTCGACTTCGACACCCTGGACGACAACGCGGTGACCGTCCGCGAGCGCGACACCATGAAGCAGGAGCGCGTCTCCCTGGACCAGATCCAGGCGTACCTGGGCGCCCGTCTGCTGGGCTGCTGACCCGGGGGCCCACGCACCACGGCTCAGGTTCCCCGCACGACGTTCCACGCATCACGGTTTCACTCCGAAGCCCCCGGACCCCGCACGGGTCCGGGGGCTCCGTCGCACACTGGGCGCACCCCTACCCCGGAGGTCGCCGTGGCGTCCACGACCCAGAGCAAGGTCAGCCGCTGGGACCGGCACGGCCGTGAACACGTCGTCCAGGTGCGGAAGTCGGGGGTCCAGCGGATGCTGACCTGCGAGACGTGCGGCTGGCGCAAGGGAGCGCAGTTCCTGCCCTGGCTGAAGGCCCAGGAGCACCTCGCCGAGGCCCACCAGGCGACGATCGACCCGGCAGCCTGAGTGCCCGGCCGAGGTGTACGGGCCGGCGGCGGCGGGAAATCCGGTGCGGGCCGCTCCGGGAGCGGGGTACGGTTTCCGCTATGCCGTTCTTCCAGATCTACGAGTGAGCGCGCGGCAGGGCCGAGCAGCACGACTCCGTACGACCTCGTACGGCCTCTGAGCCCGCCGCCCCACGGATCGATCCGTGAGTACCACGGCCCCCCCTTCTCACCCCACACGGGAGAACACCACCATGGCCAAGAGCCGCAACAACCTCCTCGGCGTGGGCGGACAGCGCAAGAAGCTGTCCCATGCCGACCAGCAGGGCGCGGGCACCGTCCGCGACGCCGACCGCAAGGTGGCCGAGGACCAGAAGCAGGAGCTGGTGCGCAAGATGCGCGAGCGCTCCACCGGCACCGCCCAGCAGGCCGACACGGAGGCGGCGGACACCGCCGCCTCCGAGGGCCAGAGCTGACACGTCCGTCCGCACGAGCCCGCGGGGCCCGCACCGCCTTCCGACGGTGCGGGCCCCGCGGCCGTTCCGGGCGGCCCCAGCGCTCCCGGAGTTCCTCGGCGGGCTTTCAGCCGACGGCCGCCGCCAGCACCGCCGCCGCCTTCGCCACCAGCGGGTGGTCACCGGGCGCGGTCGCCTGCGGCTTTGTGGTCAGTACGGTCACCACGACCGGTTCACCCCCGGCCGTCCAGGCGACGCCCGCGTCGTTGCAGGTGCCGTAGGAACCGCCGCCGGTCTTGTCGGCGACCGTCCACTCCTTCGGCAGCCCGGCCCGGAAGCGGGTCGCGCTCGTCCGGCAGTTCAGCAGCCAGCCGGTCAGCCGCTCCCGGTCCCCGGGGGCGAGGGCGTCCCCGACAACCAGCCCGGCGTACGTGCGGGAGAGGGCGTGCGGAGTGGTGGTGTCCCTGAACTGCCAGGGCTCGGCCGAGTTCAGCTCCGGCTCCCACCGGTCCAGCCTGGTCGTACGGTCCCCGAGCGACCGGCAGAAGCGGGTGACCCCCGCCGGGCCGCCCAGCTCCCGCAGCAACAGGTTGCCCGCGGTGTTGTCGCTGTCGCAGATCGCCGCGTCGCAGAGCTCCGCCACCGTCATCCCGGTGGACAGGTGGGCCCGGGTGACGTCGGAGGCGGAGACCAGGTCCGCCTCCGTGTAGCGGACCAGCCGGCCCAGCACCTCACCGTCACGGTCCAGGTCGCGCAGGACCGCCGCCACCGCGAGCGTCTTGAAGGTGGAGCAGAGCGGGAAGCGCTCCCCGGCCCGGTGCGCCACCGTGCTGCCGGTGGCGAGGTTGCGGGCGTACGCGCCGACCCGGGCGCCGTGCTCCCGCTCCAGGGCCCGCAGCGCGGCCAGTGCGTCCTGCACGCCTCCCACGAGGGCGCCCGGCGAACCGGTGGCGTGCGCGGTCCCGGCCGCGAGCAGCGTGCCGGCGCCGGCCGCCCCGGCCAGCGCGAGCAGGCCCCGGCGGGAGAGGTGCGGGGCGGGCGAGGGGTGCGGGGCGGGCGAGGGGTGCGGCATGAGGGAAGCCCTTCGTCGTCGTTCCGTACGTAAGGTCATGGAGCCCGACGCTAACCACCCGCACCCAGAACCCCGCGTTCCCGTCTGGCGGGCGTGACGGGCGTGACGAGCGTGGCGCGTGGGACGTACGGGGATGGCGGTGGCAGCGGGGCCGCGGCGGAGGCGTACCGGCCCGGCGGAGGAGTTGCGGGCGTACGGGACAATGGGGGGATGACCACGCTCGCCCCCGCACCCCAGCAGCTCCGCATCGGCCCGCACACCGTGCAGCCGCCGGTGGTCCTCGCGCCCATGGCCGGTATCACCAACGCGCCGTTCCGCACCCTGTGCCGCGAGTTCTCCGGCGGCCGGGGACTGTTCGTCAGCGAGATGATCACGACGCGGGCGCTGGTCGAGCGCAACGAGAAGACCATGCAGCTCATCCACTTCGACGCGAGCGAGACCCCCCGGTCGATCCAGCTCTACGGTGTGGATCCGGTCACCGTCGGCAAGGCCGTCCGCATGATCGTCGACGAGGACCTCGCCGACCACATCGACCTGAACTTCGGCTGCCCGGTGCCCAAGGTGACCCGCAAGGGCGGCGGCTCGGCGCTCCCGTACAAGCGCCCGCTGCTCCGCGCGATCCTGCGCGAGGCCGTGGGGAGCGCCGGTGAGCTGCCGGTCACGATCAAGATGCGCAAGGGCATCGACGACGACCACCTCACCTACCTCGACGCCGGCCGGATCGCCGTCGAGGAGGGCGTGGCGGCCGTCGCGCTGCACGGCAGGACCACGGCCCAGCACTACGGCGGTACCGCCGACTGGGAGGCCATCGCCCGCCTCAAGGAGCACGTCCCGGAGATTCCGGTCCTCGGCAACGGCGACATCTGGTCCTCCGAGGACGCCCGCCGGATGATGGCGGAGACCGGCTGCGACGGGGTGGTCGTCGGCCGGGGCTGCCTCGGCCGCCCCTGGCTCTTCGGCGACCTGGTCGGCGCCTTCGACGGTACGAACACCAAGCGCGAGCCCGTCCTGCGCGAGGTCGCCGAGGTGATGGTGCGCCACGCGACCCTGCTGGGCGAGTGGATCGGCGACGAGGCGCGCGGTGTGATCGACTTCCGCAAGCACGTGGCCTGGTACCTCAAGGGTTTCGCGGTGGGCTCGGAGATGCGCAAGAAGCTCGCGATCACGTCCTCCCTGGAGGAGCTGGCCGGCCAGCTGAGCGAGCTGGACCTCGACCAGCCCTGGCCGGACGGCGCGGACGGTCCTCGCGGACGCACCTCGGGCAACAACCGGGTCGTGCTCCCGGACGGCTGGCTGAAGGACCCGTACGACTGCTCCGGAGTGAGCGCGGACGCCGAGCTGGACACCTCCGGCGGCTGATCCGGGCGGGGTGCGGCGGGAAACCGGGGGCACGGAGTGCCTTTTGCGAGCCCGCTCAGGTGAGCGCCTCACGGAGGAGTGTCTGGGAGTGTCTCCGGCCTCGGTTCGCCGCATGTGCGGGCCGGGGCCGCGCCCGTGGCCCGCTTCTCGCTTTCCGTGCGTACTGATGAGCGAGGGGTGACGGCTTTGCGTCCGAAGGGTGACATCCGGGCGTACCTTTCGACGTGATCCTCGCCACGCCTGAGGGGTGTTTAGCTCATATGAGCATCGCTCGGGCTGATACGAGACGACTCAATTTCTCAAATGACGGCACCGCGTGCCAGATGTGCAGACTTTGATCGATCGATGCATCCCTCACCCAGGGTGCCGAGACAGCGGTGAAGCGTGGCGGAACGTCACCTTGTGTTCGACAGGTGAACGCATTGCAAGGCAGGGCGTCGGAGGCCATTCCCTTTGGATCTGCTGGCAGACGGGTGGTTACGGCCGCACGATGGAGAAGTGGACACCACCGGACACCTTTGATCTGGGTATGTTCCTGGCCGTCAGGGCACCCACCGCGTCCTCAAGGAGTCGAGACCCGTGTCGGGAAACAACGGTCCTCAGAAGTTCGTCTACGACTTCACCGAGGGCAACAAGGATCTGAAGGACCTCCTCGGTGGGAAAGGTGCGAACCTCGCCGAGATGACCAACCTCGGTCTGCCGGTCCCTCCCGGCTTCACCATCACCACCGAGGCGTGCAAGGTCTACCTCGACAGCGGCGTCGAACCCGCCGAACTCCGCGACGAGGTGAGCGCCCATCTCGCCGCCCTCGAAGCGCGGATGGGCAAGACCCTCGGCCAGGCCGACGACCCGCTCCTGGTCTCCGTACGCTCCGGTGCCAAGTTCTCGATGCCCGGCATGATGGACACCGTCCTCAACATCGGCCTCTCCGACGCCTCCGTCGTCGGACTCGCCGCGCAGGCCGGCGACGAGCGCTTCGCCTGGGACTCCTACCGCCGTCTCATCCAGATGTTCGGCAAAACGGTGCTCGGCGTCGGCGGCGACCTCTTCGAGGACGCGCTGGAGGACGCCAAGCGGGCCAAGAAGGTCGAGGTCGACACGGACCTCGGCGCGGACGACCTCAAGAAGCTCGTCAAGAACTTCAAGCGGATCGTGAAGACCGAGGCCGGCCGCGACTTCCCGCAGGACGCCCGGGAGCAGATGGATCTGGCCATACACGCGGTCTTCCAGTCGTGGAACACCGACCGGGCCAAGCTCTACCGCCGCCAGGAGCGCATCCCCGGCGACCTCGGCACCGCCGTCAACATCTGCTCCATGGTCTTCGGCAACCTCGGACCCGACTCGGGCACCGGGGTCGCCTTCACCCGCGACCCGGCCAGCGGCCACCAGGGCGTCTACGGCGACTACTTGCAGAACGCCCAGGGCGAGGACGTCGTCGCGGGCATCCGCAACACCGTGCCGCTCGCTGATCTCTCCTCCATCGACCGGG
Source organism: Streptomyces sp. NPDC005576 (assembly GCF_042871745.1). Classification (NCBI taxonomy): domain Bacteria; kingdom Bacillati; phylum Actinomycetota; class Actinomycetes; order Kitasatosporales; family Streptomycetaceae; genus Streptomyces; species Streptomyces sp. NPDC005576. The sequence goes on from NZ_JBIAJC010000017.1 coordinate 101,120, forward strand.
CCTCCTACGACCAGTTGATGCAGATCATGGAGACGCTGGAGACCCACTACCGGGACCTCTGCGACATCGAATTCACCATCGAGCGCGGCCAGTTGTGGATGCTCCAGACCCGCGTCGGCAAGCGCACCGCCGGCGCCGCGTTCCGGATCGCCACCCAACTCGTCGACCAGGGGCTCATCGACGAGGCCGAGGCGCTCCAGCGCGTCACCGGCGCGCAGCTCGCCCAGCTGATGTTCCCGCGCTTCGACGACGCCGCGAAGACCAGGCTGCTCGGCCGGGGCATCGCCGCGTCACCGGGCGCCGCCGTCGGCAAGGCCGTCTTCGACTCGTACACCGCGATCAAGTGGTCCCGCTCCGGCGAGAAGGTCATCCTGATCCGCCGCGAGACCAACCCCGACGACCTGGACGGCATGATCGCCGCCGAGGGCATCCTGACCTCGCGCGGCGGCAAGACCTCGCACGCCGCCGTCGTCGCGCGGGGCATGGGCAAGACCTGTGTGTGCGGCGCCGAGGAGATCGAGGTCGACACCAAGCGCCGCCGGCTCACCGTGGGCGACACCGTGGTGGAGGAGGGCGACCTCGTCTCCGTCGACGGCTCCACCGGCAAGGTCTACCTCGGCGAGGTCCCCGTCGTACCGTCCCCGGTGGTCGAGTACTTCGAGGGCCGGATGCACGCGGGTGCCGACGACGCCGACGAACTCGTCGCCGCCGTGCACCGGATCATGGCGTACGCGGACCGGATGCGCCGACTGCGCGTACGGGCCAACGCCGACAACGCCGAGGACGCCCTGCGCGCCCGTCGCTTCGGCGCCCAGGGCATCGGCCTCTGCCGCACGGAGCACATGTTCCTCGGCGAGCGCCGCGTCCTCGTGGAGAAGCTGGTCCTCGCCGATACGGACGCCGAACGCGAGGCTGCCCTCGCCGAGTTGCTGCCGCTCCAGAAGGCCGACTTCATCGAGCTCTTCGAGTCGATGGACGGGCTGCCCGTCACCGTACGGCTGCTCGACCCGCCGCTCCACGAGTTCCTGCCCGACATCACCGAACTCTCGGTGCGCGTCGCCCTCGCCGAGTCCCGCAAGGACGCCAACGAGAACGACCTGCGCCTCCTCCAGGCCGTGCACCGACTGCACGAGCAGAACCCGATGCTGGGCCTGCGCGGGGTCCGCCTCGGACTCGTCATCCCCGGCCTCTTCGCCATGCAGGTCCGTGCCATCGCCGAGGCCGCCGCGCACCGCAAGAACGCCAAGGGCGACCCCCGCCCCGAGATCATGATCCCGCTCGTCGGCACGGTCCAGGAACTGGAGATCGTCCGCGAGGAGGCGGACCAGGTCGTCGCCGAGGTCCAGGCGGCCACCGGGACCGACCTCAGGCTCACCATCGGCACCATGATCGAGCTGCCCCGCGCCGCACTGACCGCCGGTCAGATCGCCGAGGCCGCGCAGTTCTTCTCCTTCGGCACCAACGACCTCACCCAGACGGTGTGGGGCTTCTCCCGCGACGACGTGGAGGCGTCCTTCTTCACCGCCTACCTGGAGAAGGGCATCTTCGGGGTCTCCCCGTTCGAGACCATCGACCAGGACGGCGTCGGCGCCCTGGTGCGCAGCGCCGTCGAGGCCGGCCGGGCCACCCGCCCCGACCTCAAGCTCGGCGTCTGCGGCGAGCACGGCGGCGATCCGGAGTCGGTGCACTTCTTCCACGAGGTGGGCCTCGACTACGTGTCCTGCTCGCCGTTCCGGATCCCGGTCGCCCGGCTGGAGGCCGGCCGGGCCGCCGCCGTGACGAAGGGCAGCGACAGCCGCTGAGCCGCTGAAGTCTCCTCCTCCCGGCCCCCGACTTCCGGAGCCGCCACCCCCGGGCCGACCCCGACCCTCGCCCTGGCCCGGGCGGCGCCTCCGGAACCGGAGCGGCGGCACCCTGTGCGGGGGTGCCGCCGCTTCTCCACGTGCGGGGCTGGTCGCCGCGCGTTCACGGAGTGGTGAAGAGCAGCGCCGCGTTCTGGCCGCCGAAGCCGAAGGAGTTGGAGAGGGCGGCGGAGAACGCGACCGGGCGCGGGGCGCCGGTGACCACGTCCATTTCCAGGTCCTCGTCCTGGCGGGAGAGGTTGGCGGTCGGCGGGACGAGTTGCTTCTCCAGGGTGAGTACCGTCAGGGCGGCCTCGATGGCGCCCGCCGCGCCCAGCGAGTGACCGAGAACGCCTTTGGGGGCGGTGACCGGCGGAGGCGTGCCGTCGAAGAGCCGGAGCAGGGCCCTTGCCTCGGCAGCGTCCCCGGCCTGGGTGGAGGTGCCGTGGGCGTTGACGTGGCCGACGTCCGAGGGAGCGCAGCCGGCGTCGGCGAGGGCGGCCCGCAGGGCACTTTCGGCGCCACGGCCCTCGGGGTGCGGGGTGACAGGGTGGTGGGCGTCGCTGGTCGCGCCGAAGCCGCGCAGCAGGGCCCGGGTGTGCGCGCCCCGGGCCAGCGCGCGGTCGGGGCGTTCCAGGACGAGGACGGCGGCCCCTTCGGAGAGGACGAACCCGTCCCGGTCCGTGTCGAACGGGCTGGAAGCCACCTCGGGTTCGCGCCGGGAGAGGGCCCGCATCTGGGTGAAGCAGGTGGCGGCCATCCGGGAACGCCCGGACTCGCTGCCCCCGGCCAGCACGATGTCGCAGGCGCCGGAGGCGATCAGGCCGCGGGCGACACCGAGTGCGGTGGCTCCGGAGGCGCACGCGCTGGTGACGGTGAAGTTGGGGCCCCGTACGCCGAGGTCGAGGGCGATCTCGGCCGCGGCCATGCTGGCCACGCTGCGGGGCAGCGCCAGGGGCGAGACCAGGTGGGGCCGGTCCTCGCCCAGCAGCGTGAACTCGCGTACGTACGTCTCCATGCTGTTGCAGCTGACGCCGAGGACGACACCGATCCGGTCGGCGTCCCAGGTGGCCGGCGAGAGCTTGGCGTCCGCCACGGCCTGGCGGCCGGCCTCCAGGGCGAGCTGGCAGAAACGGTCCAGCCGACGGGCCAGGCGGCGCCCGAGGGTGGTGTCCGGGTCGAGACCGGCCGGGCAGGAGATGTCGACGGGAAGGCCCGCCAGTACGGGATCACGCCTGGCGAGGCTCTTGCCCGCGCACACGGCGTCCCAGGTCGCGGTGGCATTCCCGCCGGCCGGGGTGATCATGCCGATGCCGGTGACGGCGGCTTCAGCCGGCATGGTGCGCCCCTCGGGTGGCGGCGGCTGAGTGGCTCACCGAAGGACCGGGGCCGATCGGGGAGGCGGGGGTGAGGGAGGCGGGGGCGGGGGATGGGTGGGTGAGGGTCATCGGGCGGCTCTCGCTGTGGTGGTGAGCAGGCGGACGTGGTGGGGGAGGGCGGTTCCGGCCATCGGCGCGGGGCCTTCGGCCGGGCCGGACGCCGGGAGGTCCGGCACCGGGTCGTCGGCGAGGCGCAGGGAGGGAAACCTGCTGAGCAGGGCGGGGAGGAACTCGCCCAGTTGGAGGCGGGCGAGGGCCGCGCCGATGCAGTAGTGGATGCCGACGCCGAAGGTCAGGTGGGCGGTGGAGGTGGCGGCGGCCCGGGGATCGCGGTTGGCGGCCGGTACCACCACGATCAACCGTTGCTGGGCGGCGACGGGCACCCCGGCCAGTACGCAGCCGCGGGTCGCGACGCGGCCGACGACCGCGGCGGCCGGGCGGTCGCGCAGCACGTCCTCCACCGCCGCCCCCATGTCCTCGGGCCGCCGGCGCAGCGCGGCGGTCAGTCCGGGGTTGCTCAGCACGGTGTGGGCCGCGCTGGTCAGCGAGGACTGGACGGTCATGAAGCCGGTGACGAACAACTGGGCGGTGTGCACCACGATGTCGTCGGTCCCCACCCCCTCCGACCGGGCGGCGGTCACCCAGGCGGAGAGGAAGTCGGAGCCGGGGTACTGCTCACGCTCCTGGACCACCCGCAGGAAGTACGCGAACAAGGCGGCGTCCGCCGCGTCCGCGTCGTCCAGGTCGGCCTCGGAGGGGAAGAGCTCGGCGGCGGCCGTCCAGCGGGCGCTCAGGGCCGCGAGCATGGGGGCGTCCTCGTCGGGAAGCGCGAGGATCTTGCACATGACCCGGGAGGGCAACGGCCGGCTGACGTGTTCGGTCAGATCGGCGGTGCCGTGGGCCGCCAGTGCGGCGCCCAGGCCGTTCAGGCCGCTGTGGACCAGGCCGGTCACCACGGGTCGCAACTCGGCGAGGGCGGTGCGGTGGAAGCCCTGGGCGAGGTGGGCGCGGAGCGCGGTGTGACGGGGCGGGTTGGCGTTGGGCAGGGAGGCCGCGTAGCTGACCACGCTGCGGTGGTGGCGCCAGCCGTCGGCGTGCGCGTCGCGCCAGGCGGTGTCCGGGAGGACGAACGACGGATCGCGCAGGACGTGGCGGCACTCCTGGAAGCCGGTGACGACGGCCGCGTTCAGTGCGGGCACGGGGATCACCGGGCCCAGCTCCCGCAGCCGGTCGAAGACCGGGTACGGGTCGGCTTCGGTGCGCAGCCGACGGAGCAGGCGCATCACCTGTCCCTGGAGACCGGGGGCCTCGGGCTCGGTGGCGGACGGGGTGGCCGGGTGGGGCGACGGGGCGGTGGGGAGGGCGGCGCTCATGGGGTTCGGTGCTTCCAGTGGTTCACGGGGAGCGGCGGGGGCGCCGCGCCGTTCGGAGCTTTCACGGCGTTCGGCGGATCGCCGTTCGTGCGGTACGGGGTTACGCGGGGCGGGGCGGGGCGGGTCGGGGACGGCCGGTACGGAGCCTCTGCGGCGCCGGGCGGCGTGCGGTGCGGTACGGTACGGCGCTTGAGTGGGGGGATTGAGTGCGGAGCGTGGGGACGGGGTGTGGGTACGGGGCTTGGGTGCGGGCGTGGGAGTGGCGCGGCGGGCGAGCCGCGTGAGGCCGGGCGGCTGAGGAGCGTCCCGTCATTCCTGGCGTATCGGTGCCGTGGGGGGCGTCGCGCACCCGCCAGGAATTACGGGACGCCCCTCAGCAGGGCCAGCGCGCTGTTCTGGCCGCCCAGAGCGGTGGACACGCACAGCGCGGTGCGCCGCTCGCCGATGCGGGGGGCCTCGGTGACGAGGTCGATCCCCTTGGCGAGGGCCGGGTCGGGTTCGGTGAGGTTCGCGGTCGGCGGGATGGCCCGCCGGGACAGGGTGAGTACGCTCAGGGCGGCCTCGATGCCCCCCGAGCCGCCGCCGGCGTGGCCGAGGGCGGCCTTGGTGGCGGTGACCGGCGGGCGGTGGGGCAGCAGTCGGGCCAGCCAGGATGCCTCGGCCGCGTCGTTGCTCCGGGTCGCCGCGCCGTGGGCGTTCACGTGCTCCACGTCCTCGGGCCGCCAGCGGGCGTCCGCGAGCGCGGCGCGCACCGCCCGCTCGGCCCCGCGCCCCTCGGGGTGGACGGCCGCGAAGTGGTGGGCGTCGCCCCCCGCGCCGTAACCGGCCGCGTACGCCAGGACCGGGGCGCGGCGGGCCCTGGCGTACGCGGCACGCTCCAGCACCAGGATCCCGGCCCCCTCGGCGACCACGAAGCCGTCCCGGTCCGAGCCGAAGGGGCGGGCCGCGTCGCGCGGGTCGCCGGGTCGGGTGGACAGGACGCCCAACTGGGCGAAGGCGGTCACGGTGAGGGGGTGACAGAGGGATTCGGCCCCTCCGGCCACCACGATGTCCAGGGCGCCGGAGCGCAGCAGATCGCGGGCGACCCCGATCGCGGTCAGCCCGGAGGCGCAGCCCGCCGAAGTCGCGAAGTTCGGTCCGCCCACCCCGAGATCGAGGGCGACCGCTGCCGCACCCGCGCTGGGCAGGCTGCGGGGGAGCGCCATCGGCGGGACGGTCTCCGGCCGGCCGGCCGCGAGCCTGTCGCAGAGGTCGACGAGGCCGTCGACGCTGGAGCCGCCCGACCCGATCACCACCCCGACGCGGGCCGGGTCCCAGTCCTGGTCGGCGAGCCCTGCCATGGCCACGGCCTCGCGTGCGGCGACCACGCCGAACTGTGTACCGCGGTCCATCCGGCGGGACAGGCGCCGCCCGAGCAACGCGTCGCCGTCGAACCCCGGCACCCGGCAGGAGATGCCCACCCGCAGTCCGGCCAGTCGCGGGTCCCGGGTGGCCGTGGACACCCCCGCGAGGGCGGCCCGCCAGCCGGCCTCCACACCGGTTCCGCCGGGCGTGACCAGCCCCAGGCCCGTCACGACGACACCGGCTTTCACGACTGCGCAGGCGCGACGGACAGAGCCTGGTCGAACGAAGGCGCGGGGGCCGGGGGCGGGGCCTGGCCGGGCGAAGGGGAGGGGCCGGCTGCGGGGGCTGCCTGGCTCGTGGGCGCTGCGGGGGTCGCGGGTGTTGCCGGCATGGCGGGCGCCGCGGAGGTCGTGGGAGCTGCGGGGAGCGAGGACCGGGCCCGGTCGAACGCCTCTGCCATCTGCCCGAGAGTGGTGTCGGGGTTCACCTCCACGTCCTCCAGGCGCACCCCGGTGGCCTCGGTGACGATCACCGCCAACTCCGCCACGGAGAGCGAATCCAGCTCCAGCTGACGGGCCGTGGCATCGGGACGCACCTGGTCCTCGTCCAGTCCGAACTCCTCGACCAGCAGTCTGGTCAGCATGTCGTACATCGCGCCGTCCTCCATGAAGTTGTTTCTTGCGCAAACACAGTCGCCAACGACGCCAAGCCCTCCTGGTCACCCCGAAACACCGATTCGCCAGGGTTGACACGCGAGAGTCCCCGCATACGGCCGTGTGGCGGGGGGTGGCGCGACCGGGGGTGGGGTGGCGCGACGACCTGCGTGGCGACGACCCGGCACCGGGTCCCGGCCGGTGTCCGGCCCGGCGTCCGGCGGGCCGACCGCGTTGTCAGTGGGCGCACGTATGTTCAGTCGTGTTCCGCTTCCGCCGTCGCGGCGCGGTGCCCCCTTTTGCGCGGACACCCCTTCGGGTCCGGAAACCCCTTCGAACACAGTGGAGATGACGTGTCGTCAGATGCGGAGAGGTCGAGCACGGCGCGGGTGGTCCCGCCCGCCCGGCCGCGCAAGCTCGCCAAGGTCCCCTTCGTGGAACTGGCCGACGGGCGGCTGCAAGGTGTGGTCTCCAGCGGGTCGGACATCGAGCGTGTCTACGTCTCGTCCGTCGAGACGCGGTCCTTCGCCTACGCCTGCAGCACCAACAACAACCGCCCCTGCGGCGGGGCGAGGGGCGGCTTCTGCAACCACATACGTGCCCTGGTCAACGAGTCCGTCCTCCAGTACGGCGCCGAACGCGTCGCCCGCTACCTGAAGGCCGAGCCCGCAGAGACTGGGTCCGCAGAGGATGGACCGAGTGCGCAGAGCATCACGGCCACCATGACGGCCGCCCGCCCCGCCCCGGCGGACAGCAAGGCCGCCGCACCCGTCTTCAGCCGCTTCCTGCACCACCTCGCTTACCTCGAACTCGCGCCGACCACGCTGCCGTTGCCCGAGATGCAGTGGTTCCCGCCGACCCGTTCGCCGCTCGGGGCGGTGGCGGCGTGATGCGCGCCGACCTGCTCGCCGAGAAGATCGACGGCCTGGACGAGGCACTGGCCGCCGTCGACTCCTTCGACCGGGTCCTGGTGACCGGTCTGCTCCGGCCGCGCCCCGCGCAGGCCGCCGCACTGGCGGAGTTCGCGGACGCCCTCACCGGCAGCCCGCTCGCCGCCCGGGTCGCCGAGGCGGCCGGGAAGGCCGCATCCGGGGCGGCCGGCGAGGAACACTTCACCGCCCTCGCCGCGGGCCGCACCGCCCTGCTCGGCGCCGCCCACGACGCACTGATCTCCCGGGCACAGGAGGCGGCCGGCCGTACCTCCGCCGAGGCTGCCGCCCCGGCCGTCGGGGCCGGGACACCGGCGAACCTGCTGGTCGCCGCCCGCTCCTGGCTCTCCGACCTGGCGCGCTGCGGCTGGCGGGGCATCGACCACGAGGTGGTGTCCGGCGCGGCCCGGATCGTCTCGGCGATGCTCGACGACCCGGGGCTGCGCCGCCTGGCCGCCCTCCTGGACGGCTTCGCCGCCGAGCTCGCCGCGTCCTGCCCGGGCGCCTCCCTGGAGCGGGTACCGGTCCGGCGCTGGGCCGACCTCTGGGCGCGGGCGATGCTGCTCACGCTGCCCGGCGCGACCGGCACCCCGGAGACCGTCCCGGCCACCGGCCGCCTGCTGCCGCTCGGCGTGGACCTGCAGGAGCACGCCACCGCCGTACAGGCCCAGGTGCACGCGGTGTTCGAGCCCGCGGACGGCTCCCCGTCGCTCCTGGTACGGGCATCGGTGTCGGCGCCCAAGCCCGACTCGGTCGTCGGCGCCGGGCTCTGGCAGCTGCTCCGCCCCCATCTGCCGTTGCTGGCGGCGGTGGGCGAGGGACGTGCGACGGAGTTGACCGGCATGCCCCTCACCGCGGCGGGCGACCTGCTCTGGAGCGAGGAGCACGCCCGCACGGGCGAGCCCGCAGATTCCTTCGCCACCGCCCGGGTCGCCCTGCCCACCGCGACCGCCCTGCCCACCGCCCCGCTGGACCGCCACCCCACGGCCGTCGCCGTACCCGTCTTCGTCGACGGCTACGCGGCAGCGGCCGAGGAGGGCGGCTCCGTGGCGTTCACCTTCGCCGGACAGACCCTCGATGTCGACGTGGACCGGATTCCGGCCGCCGGACCGCTCACCCCCGAGGGCGTCATCGCGTCGGGGGCCTGCATCGGACTGCTCCGCTGGGACGCCGGGGCGTTCCGCCTCCAGCCGCTCGCCGTGGAGACCACCGTGCGGCGGAAGGCGGCGACGGTGCACGCCGGAGCCTGGGCCGGAGGCACCACCGACAAGGCCGGGACCAGGGCCGAGAAGGCCGCCACCGACGCGGCGGCCGTACTGCGCGAACGCGCCGGAAGGCTGCTGCGGAAATGACCGGACGGATGGACGACATGACCGGACGGACGGACGACACCGGCCGGCGCGAAACCCCCGGGCGCGCCCCCGCCGGAACCCCGGACACTGCCCAGGACCCCGCCGCGGACTCCCAGGACAACCGCCGCCAGGCCCTCTACTGGCGCCTCCTCGCTCAGCTCTTCGACCCCGAGGAGCAGGCGGCGCTGGAGTCGGCGAGCCTCGCCGTCGTCGAGGACATCGGCCTGCCGCCCGCGCTGCTGGACCAGCGGATCGCGGTCGACTCGATCGTGCAGCGCCACCCCGGGCTGGCCGCCGAGTTCGACGGCCTGCTCGCGGCGGACCCCGATCCCGGAGGGGAGAGCACGGGGGAGGCGGACACACGGGACCGGGAGGCCGAGGTGCGGCGTGCCGCGCTGGTGTCGAAGGTGCTGTTGAACGTTTTCGCCACGGGTACGGGCCCGGTCACCGCCGGGCAGTTGTCGCGCTGGCAGTCCGACGCGGGCTGGCTGGAGCGGGCGCTCGGCTGCGACCCCGGCGCACTGCGCGGCGGACGCCCCGCCGGAGGCACCGGCGTGAGCCCCACCGGATCGGGCGGCGGTACCTCCCCCGACCTCAGCCGGCTGATCCCGGCGATCGGCCCCGAACTCGGCGCCCTCGAAGCCGATCTCGTCCGGCGGATGCGGCTGCGCGAGGTGCTCGCCGACCCGAAGCTCGCCGCAAGGCTCACCCCGAGCATGTCGCTGATCGAGCAGCTCCTGCGCGACAAGAACAACCTGGACGGTGTCGCCCTGGCCAACGCGAAGTCGCTGATCAGGCGGTTCGTGGACGAGGTCGCCCACGTGCTGCGTACGCAGGTGGAGAAGGCGACCGTCGGACCACTGGACCGCTCGGTCCCGCCGAAGCGGGTCTTCCGCAACCTCGACATCGACCGCACCATCTGGAAGAACCTCACCAACTGGAGCCCCGAGGAGGAGCGGCTCTACGTCGACCGCCTCTACTACCGCCACACCACGCGGAAGACGACGCCCCAGCGGCTGATCGTGGTGGTCGACCAGTCGGGTTCCATGGTCGACTCGATGGTCAACTGCACCATCCTCGCCTCCATCTTCGCCGGGCTGCCCAAGGTCGACGTCCACCTCGTCGCGTACGACACCAAGGCCCTCGACCTCACCCCGTGGGTGCACGACCCCTTCGAGACGCTGCTCCGCACCCGACTCGGCGGCGGTACCGACGGCACGGTCGCCATGGCACTGGCCCAGCCGAAGATCGCGGAGCCCCGCAACACGGTCGTGGTGTGGATCTCCGACTTCTACGAATGGCAGTGCGAGCCGCTCTTCGAGAGCATGGCCGCCCTCCACCGCTCGGGCGTCAAGTTCATCCCGGTGGGCTCCGTGACCAGCGCCGGACGCGGCAGCGTCAACCCGTGGTTCCGCGAACGCTTCAAGGACCTCGGGACGCCGGTCCTCTCCGGCCACATACGCAAGCTCGTCCACGAGCTGAAGAACTTCCTCACCTGATCCCGGGTTCCCCGCACCCCACTCCTCCGCACTCCTCCGTCCGCGTTCCCCGCAACCCGAGAAAGGCCCGACATGTCCGACCTGCTGCGCGCTCCCGCCGAGATCAAGTACGCCGAGGAGCTGGACTGGCTGGAATCGGTGGACGACGGCCCCAAGCCGTTCTCCTGGCGCCTGTCGCCGAAGATGGTCCGCCTGTTCATCCTCGGCTCCGAGCGGGCAGACGGCCTCGACCGTGAGATCGTCCAGAAGTGGTTCGGCGACCGGAGCTTCGTGGAGCGCTCCATCGTCACCCTCGCCTCCGACCGCGGCCTGCTGCTGATCGGCGACCCGGGTACGGGCAAGAGCTGGCTGGCCGAACTGCTGTCCGCCGCCATCAGCCGCAACTCCACCCTCGTGGTTCAGGGCACGGCCGGCACCACCGAGGACCACATCAAGTACTCCTGGAACGTCTCCATGGTGATCGCCAAGGGCCAGTCCCGGGAGTCGATGATCCCCTCACCGATCATGACCGCGATGGAGACCGGCACCATCGGCCGCTTCGAGGAGCTGACCCGCTCCACCAGCGACGTCCAGGACGCGCTGATCTCGATCCTCTCGGAGAAGTACGTCTCCGTCCCCGAACTGGGGAGCGGCGAGGGCGACGACAACATCGTCTTCGCCAAGCCCGGATTCTCGGTCATCGCCACCGCCAACAGCCGCGACCGGGGCGTCAACGACCTCTCCTCCGCGCTCAAGCGCCGCTTCAACTTCGTCCGCATCCCGGTGGTGACGAACAAGAAGAGCGAGGCGGAGATCGTCCGCTTCCGCACCGAGGAACTGCTGCGCCGCCACCAGATCGAACTGGACGTCCCGCCGACGCTGCTGGACGTACTCCTCCAGAGCTTCGCCGACCTGCGCGCCTCCGCCGCCGCGGCGGGCAGCGACGACGAGAAGCTGGAGTCCGCGCTCTCCAGCGCCGAGCAGATCGGCGTGCTGGAGGACGCGATCCTGCACAGCAACTTCTTCGGCGAGCGGGCGCTCACCGCCCGTACCCTCGCCTCCTCGCTCGTCGGATCGCTGGTGCGGCGGGAGCCGGAGGATTTGGCCATCCTCAACAAGTACCTGCACGGCGTCGTGGAGCCGCGCGGCAAGGCGGAGGGCGGCGCGTGGCCCGAGTTCCTGGAGGGCGGCCGCGACGCGATCGCCACCCTGGCGTGACCGAGGTGACCACCGTGACCGGTGGGGCCACCGCGCCCGGTACACGTACGGAGACTGCTGGGATCACTGGGACCATTCGGACTACTGGGACTACGGAGAGGGCGGGGGACACCGTGCGGGAGCCGGCCGCCGGGCAGCAGCGGAACACGGGTTTCGAGGCACTGCGCGGGCAGTTGAGAGAAGCGGCGACGGCCTTCGCGGACGGCCCGGACGCGCTGGAGGGCATCCTCCTCGGACTCGTGGACGACGTGGACCGCGCGGTACGCGAGCCGCTGGAGATCTTCCCGGTCTGTCACCACTCGCCCGCCTCCGCGACCGCGATGGCGCGGCGGCTGCGGGAGAAGCAGCCGAAGGTCGTCTACCTGGAGTTGTGCGAGGACATGGCGCCGCTCCTCACCGAGCTGCGCAACTGCCGGCTCCCGGTGGCGCTGCAGGCCTTCGCGAGCGACGCCGAGGGCTTTCCCGCAGCGTGGGCCCCGCTCTCGGTGGTCGCGCCGATCACCGAGGCGTCCGCCGAATACCAGGCCATCGCCTACGCGCTGGACACCCCGGGCGTCGAACTGGTCCTCGTGGACCGGTCGTCGGACCACGTCTTCCAGTGGCAGGCGCGCGGCGAACCTACCGCCACCGACGCCGGAACCTCCGCGCCCGCCCCCACATCCGCGCCCGCACCCTCGCCCGCCCCCGCCGTCGCGCCCGCCGACGAGGAGACCGCGCTGCACGGTGACGCGGTCGGCGTGGAGATCGGTGACCTGCGGCCGCGCTTCGCCGAACTGGAGGAGCACCTGCTCCACCACGGACGGGTGCGGCACTGGTCGGAGTGGTGGCACCAGTACGTCGAACTCCCGCTCGGCGATGCCGACCACGACACGTACCGGCAGGTCATGTTGCTGATCGGCAGCCTGTTCCGGCGGCTGGCGCCCGAGGACGCGGAACGCACCCGCGTGGACGAGGACCGCGAGCGGTACATGTGGACCCGGATGCGTGAGCACCTGACCGCGACCGGCGCCGACCCCGCCGACTGCCTCTACGTCTGCGGCGCGTTCCACGCCGCCAGCCGGGTGGCCGAGTTCGGTGTGGCGGGCGCCGACGGGTTCGAGATCAGCCCGCCGAGCGACAGCGTCTGGAGCTACGGCCTGATCCCGTCCAGCCACTCGGCCATCGAGGCGCAGTTCGGCCTCGCCGCGGGCTCGGTGTCGATCGCCGCGACGCAGTGGGCGAAGAACCTCAAGCGCACCCGGGTGAAGCCCTACCGGCTGGCGGGCCAGGCGGGCGCGAGGAAGGCCACGCGGACGGACGTGAACGTTCCGGCACCCGTCGGGGCGCCGGAGACCGTCCCCGACCGGCTCTCCGGATTCCTGCGGCTCCCGCCCGTACTCGACGGTCTGGACGAGGCGGAACTCCTCGGCTGGTCCGTCGAGATCGTGCGTGCCGCCCGCCGCAACGGCTACCTCGCCTCCACCGCCGACGCCATCGCCGTCTTCGAGACCTCGATCCTGCTCGCCGGGATGCGCGAGCGGGCCCGCCCCACCCCGTACGACTTCCAGGACGCGGCCGTCACCTGCATCGAGAAGGACGCCGTGCCCGGCCGGCGGGACGTGCGCAGGCTCGTCGAGATCATGATGGGCGGCGACCGGACCGGCCAGGTCGGCTACGACGCGCTGCCGCCGCTCGCCCGCGACGTCCACGACCGGCTCGCCCCGCTGGGCCTCGACCTCCAGAAGCGCGGGGTGCGCCGGGCGCTGCTCGACATGGCCTCCCACCCGGAGCTGGAGCGCTGCTCCGACGTCCTGTGGATGCTGCGCCGGCTGATGCCCCAGGGCACCGCCCGGCCGATCATGGGCGAACGCCGGCTCGGCGAGCGCTCCCGGCAGGAGTCCTGGGACCTCGCCCTCGGCACCAACCAACGCGCCCTGATCGAGCTGGGGTACGAGGGCGTCAGCATCGAACAGGTGCTGGAGCAGCGGCTGCGGAGGGCCGCGTACGATCCGCGGGCGACCGCCGCGATCGTGCTCGGGGCGGTGGAGGACGCCACGCTCCATCTGCGCGGCGGACGCCTCGCCGCCGAACTCGGCGCCCGCGCCCTGGAGGTGCTCACCACCGAGCGCGGTGTGGACGGCGCCCCCGAGGTGCTGAGCCGGGTACGCCGGCTGCTGGCGTACTACCGCACCAGCGAACCGGTGCTGCCGCCGTGGATCGAGTCCTTCGTCAAGGCCGGTTACGCGCACTACTGCACCCTGTTGCCGACCGCCTTCCACGACGAGGACGCCACCGGCCGCCAGGTCGCCGCCACGCTGGGTTTCCTCTTCTCGATGGAGGGGCTGGCGCTCTCGCTCGGCTGCGACCGGACCCAGCTGGAGCTGGCCCTCGCCCAGTCGCACCCCGAGGAGCCGGCCCGGGTGGCTCTGCTGTGGGCGGCCCGGACGCACCTCGGGCAGCTCTCCCGGGAGGAACTGCGCGAGCGGTGCGATGCTCTCCTCGGCAACCCCCTGGTGGTGCCCGCCTATCCGCGCTACCTCAGCGGTTTCCTGCACGCCCTGGAGCCGGTGCCGCAACTCGCCGACTTCGTCGTGGAGGCCGTGTCGAACGCCTTCGCGCGCCTGCCCGACCAGGTGCTGCTGCCCTGGCTGCCGACCCTCATCACCACCCTGCGGACCGAGGGGGCCGACCTCGCCCCCCTGCTTATCCGGGAGGCAGGGCGGATCTTCCCCGGCCGGCTCGACGCGCTGGACGCCTTCGTACCGCCATGGCGCGAGCCGCCGGCCCCGGACGCGGTGGCGTCCCGGGGCCCGGGAGCCGGTACGGAAGCGGGTACGGGAGCCGGTTCCGGGGCGCGCGGGGGCGTCGCGCTGCTCGCCGCCCACCCGGCGACCTGCGACGCGGTGGCCTCGCTGCTGGGCTGTGACGGCGGGTGGGACACGGCCGCCCCCGCCCCGGCGGGCGCCGCGCTCCTCGCCCGGCATCCGGAGCCGGGCGAGGCACTGGAAGCGCTGCTGGGCCGTCTCTGACCACGCGCCCAGGACAGGCGCGGCGCACCCAGGGCGCGACCCCGGCCGGCTGGACCACCGCGACCGAGACCGACGGCCACGGCTTTGTCCGGTACGCCCCCGCGACCGGCTCCACCGCGCCCGCTACCTGGTCTCCACCGGCACCGCCCCTGCCGCCGTCCGCGCCGAGGCCGACCTCCGGGGGACCGCCGACGGCGGCGCGGCGGGGCTCACCCTCGCCCACACCGACGCGGACAACCGGGTGGCCGTCTGGCGGGACAGCCCTGAAGGCCGCGCTGGTCACCGAAGTCCGGGTGAAGGGCGTCGACCAGGGCGAACAGCTCAGCGCCCTGTCCACCGGGTTCTCCTGGGAGACCTGGCACACCGTCTCCGCCGAGATCCGGTCCACCCGGCTCACCGTGGAGGTCACCGGCGACCGGCTCCGCGACGCGGTGGCCGAGCAGACCCGCACCCTGCCCACCGCCGCCGTCCATGCCGGCGCAGTCGGCACGGCCGCCAAGGGGGCGGGAGCCGAGGCCGACGACGTCGGCGCCACCGCGCTCCACACCCCCGTCACCACGAGGGCCCCCGTCACCCGGCCCGGAGCCCTGCTCCCCGCGTACAGCGACGAGTTCGACACCACGGTCCTCCCCGGCACCACGGCCGGCTCCGCCTGGAGCTGGGTACGCGGACCCGCCGCCGGCACCACCACGGTGAACGGCGCGCTCTCCTGGCCCACCCCCACCACCGAGCTGTACCTCGGCGACAACACCGCCCCGGTCCTGCTTCGCCCCGCACCCACGGGCGACTACACGGTGGAGACCAGGCTCCACTTCGCGCCCACCACCAACGCCCAGCAGGCGGGGCTGGTGCTCTACGAGAACGACGACCGCTTCTTCAAGCTCACCCACTCGGTGCTGCCGCTCAACAACGGCGCCGGCGCCATGCTCCACGTCACCCAGTTCGGCAAAGCCCGCGCACGGGACGCCGACGCACGGGAAGCCGTGACACGGGCCGTCGCACAGAGAGGCCGGAGCGAAGCAGCCATAGCGGGTGACGCGGAAGGTCCGGTGCCGCCGAAAAATCGGCGGCCAGGACACGGCCGGGGGCCGGTGCCGCCGAACGGTCTCGGCGACACCGGCCCCCGGCCGTACACGACATCTCTGGACGTCAGTGCGCCGGCACGGCGGGCGGTTGCTGCTCGCCCTCCTCGGCGAGGCGCTCCAGACCGCTCTTGGTCTTGAGCGGCTTCTCCTTGATGAAGAGCACCGCGATCAGCGCGAAGAGCGCGAAGGGCGCGCCCACGAGGAAGACGGAGCCGGTAGCCACGCCGTAGGCGTTCTCCACGATCTCGCGGGCCTGCTCCGGCAGGGTCGTGAGGTCGGGGATGGCCCCGTCACCGCCCGCGGAGGCGGACTTGCCGAAGCCCTTCTCCAGCTCGGAGGCGACCCGGTGGCTGAGCACCGCGCCGAGGGCGCTGGTGCCGACGGCACCGCCGAGGCTGCGGAAGAAGGAGAGCGTCGAGGTCGCCGAGCCCAGCTCGGTCGCGGGCACGTCGTTCTGGGCCGCGAGGACCAGGTTCTGCATCAGCATGCCGACGCCGATACCCAGCACGGCCATGTAGGGCGCGATGACCCAGAAGGACGTACCGGCGCCGATCGTGGAGAGCAGGCACATGCCGGCGGTCATGATGATGCCGCCGGCGACCAGGAACGCCTTCCACTTGCCGCGCCTGCTGATGAGCTGGCCCGCGACGGTCGTCGAGACCATCAGGCCGAGGATCATCGGCAGGCTCATCAGGCCCGCCATGGTGGGGGACTTGCCCAGCGAGATCTGGAAGTACTGCGAGAGGAAGACCGTGCCGCCGAACATGGCCACACCGACGAGGAAGCTCGCCACGGTGGTCAGGGACACCGTCCGGTTGCGGAAGATGCTCAGCGGGATCATCGGTTCCTGGACCTTCGACTCGACCAGGACGGCGAGCGCGATCAGGACGGCGCCACCGAGGACGAGCGCGGCGGACGGACCGGAGACCCAGTCGAACTCGGAGCCGCCGAGGGTGACCCAGAGCAGGAGGGCACTGACCCCGGCCATGATGAGGAAGGCGCCGAGGTAGTCGATCTTCGCCTCGCGGCGGACGACGGGAAGCTTGAGCGTCTTCTGCAACAGGAAGATCGCGAGCAGCGCGAACGGTACGCCGATGAAGAAGCACCAGCGCCAGCCGAGCCACGAGGTGTCGACGAGCACGCCGCCGATCAGCGGCCCCGCGACGGTGCCGACCGCGAAGACGGCACCGAAGATGCCGGAGAACTTGCCGAGTTCACGCGGCGGGATGATCGAAGCCATCACGACCTGGGCGAGCGCGGTGAGGCCACCGGCGCCGATGCCCTGGAGCACCCGGCTGATGATGAGCACGGTGACGCTGTGGGAGAAGCCCGCCACGAGCGAACCGACGACGAACATCGACAGGGAGAGCTGGAGCAGCAGCTTCTTGTCGTAGAGGTCGGAGAGCTTGCCCCAGACGGGCACGGTCGCCGTCATCGCCAGTAGCTCGGAGGTGACCACCCACGTGTACGAGGACTGGCTGCCGTGCAGGTCGGTGATGATGCGCGGGAGCGCGTTGGCGACGACCGTCGAGGCGAGGATGGCCACGAACATCCCGGCCATGAGCCCGGACATGGCCTGGATTATCTGGCGGTGGTTCATGGAGGAGGACGACCGGGGTTCGGGCGTCACGGCAGCGGACATCGACTGGCGACCTCTTGTTTCTGATGGTGCGGCGTGTTCTGACGGTGCGGCGGGTTCTTGCTGGTGCGGCACGTTCGTGAGGGGTGCGGCCGGCTCCCGGGGGAGCAGCGGCGGGGCCGGCCCCGGGCGGACCGGTGGGGCGTGCGACGGTCGGCGTGCTCCTCAGTCGCCGAGACCGGCGGCGAGTTCGTCGAACGCTTCGTCGTAGAGGGTCAGGAAGGCGCGGGACCGTCCGGTGGCGGTCCAGATCTCCACGGCGGCCCGGACGGTGGCGACCGCGGCGTGCACGAGCAGCCGGGGGCGCAGGTCGGTTCTGGCGTCCTGGCCGAGGCGTTCGGCCACCGCCGCGATCAGTGCCTCCTCGTCCGCGCCGCGCGCCGCGAGGAAGCGGGGGAAGAGCGCCGGGGTGCGGTCCAGCACGGTGCACTGGAGTTCCCACCGCTCCGGCGCGTCCTCGATGTGGGCCAGTTCCTCCCCGAGGACCTGGCGCAGCACCGGGAGCGGGCCGAGGTCCGCGGGTGCGGTGAGGACCGCGGTACGGGTCCGTACCGCGCTGTCCGGGTCCGGGACGAGGATGGCGTCGTCCAAGTGGGCGAAGTAGTTGAAGAAGGTGCGCACCGAGACCCCGACGGCCGCGGTGACCGCTTCCACCGTCACCTGGTCGAGGCCCTGCTCGGCCGCCATGCGCAGGGCCGTGTCGGCCAGTGCTTCACGGGTCGCGCGCTTCTTGCGCTCGCGCAGGCCGGGCGCCGGGGGAGAGGAGGTCACGAAGGTGCATGCTATGCAAAAGTGCACAGTCTGCAAAGTTCATATTTTCGAGGAGATCCTTGCTCCGGGCGATGAGTTCCCGGCGTGCCAGCCGTCTACCCCTTCGAAAGCGCGCGGGAGCGGCCCAGGATGGCCGCAGCGCCGACCGCGGCCGGAATCCCGGCGGCGGCGAAACGGAGGAGTGGGACCACCATGGAAAAGATGATCTTCGTGAACCTGCCGGTGAAGGACCTCGCCGTCAGCAAGGCATTCTTCGAGAAGCTCGGCTACCACTGCAACCCCGGCTTCACCGACGAACACGCCGCCTGCGTCGTCATCAGCGACACGATCTACGCCATGCTGCTCACCGAACCGCGCTTCAAGGACTTCGCCACCAAGGAGATCGCGGACGCGGAGAAGACGACGGAGGTCATGCTCTGTCTGAGCGCGGAGAGCCGCGCCGAGGTGGACGAGACCGTCGACGCGGCGCTGGCCGCCGGAGGCTTCCCGGCCGGCGCCACCCAGGACTACGGCACCATGTACGGCCGCTCCTTCCAGGACCCCGACCACCACGTCTGGGAGGTCATGTGGATGGACCCGGCCGCCGTCGCGACACGCTCCTGACGCCTCCCCGGGGGCTGTGGAGGCGTCCGCCGCACGCTTTCACAACCCCGGGTACGTCACCCCGGTGAGCTGCTGGGAGGCCGACCAGAGCCGCTCGCCCGCCACGTCGTCGCGGGTCCGCCGCGCCCGCCAGGACGGGGCGGGTGCACCGCGCACCCCCAGTCGCCCCGGGCCGGTGAACGAGTCGGGGCGCACGCCCGGCGCCGTCGCCGCGTACAGCACGGGCAGCGCCCCGGCCGTCGCGGTCTGGGCGAACAGCAGGTTGCCGAACCCCATCACCCGCTCCCTGCCCCGGCGTTGTTCCAGTCGGGGCCCGGTCGTCGCCAGGTTGGTGGAGGCGTAGCCCGGGTGTGCGGCGGCTGCCACGATCGGCGAACCGGTCCGCGCCAGCAGTCGCGCGAACTCGTGGACGAAGAGCAGGTTGGCGGTCTTCGACGCGGCGTAGGCGATCCAACGCCGGTAGTCGTGCTCGCTGTTGAGGTCGCCCATGTCGATGTCGGCGAGCCGGTGCAGCATGCTCGACACGGTCACCACCCGCGCCTTCCCGGCCGCGCGCAGGGCGGGCAGCAGCAGGCCGGTGAGGGCGTAGTGCCCCAGGTGGTTGACGCCGAACTGCGTTTCGAAGCCGTCGGCGGTTCGTCCGTACGGCAGCGCCATCACGCCCGCGTTGTTGACGAGCAGGTCGATCCGGTCCGGGGCGTGCGAGGCCGCGAACTCCCGTACGGAGGCGAGGTCGGCCAGGTCCAGCGGTACGAACGCCACGTCCGCCCGGGGCACCGCCCGTCGGATGCGGTCCGCCGCGCCCTCCCCGCGCTCCTCGTCGCGGCAGGCGAGCAGCACCCGGGCGCCGCGCCGGGCCAACTCTCTCGCCGTGACGAGGCCGAGGCCGCTGTTGGCCCCGGTGACCACAGCCGTGCGGCCGCTCTGGTCGGGGATGTCGTGCGTGTTCCAGCCCTGGATCATGGGCCCCAGGGTACGACCGCCGGCCACGGCCGTACGGCCCGGCATCCGCGGGCCGGAGAGGCCGGGCCGTCGTGGGCAGGCGGGTCGTACGCCTAAGGGCTGTCCCGCACTTCCTGGCGGGTGCGCGACGAGAGCTACGGCACCTCGCCGCGTTGTCGGAACGTCCCCATACATCCAGTATGCGGACGCCCCTCCGCCTTGCGATGCACCGCATCCGACGCCGCGCACTGATCCACCACGCAGTGCGGGACAGCCCTTAGGCGCAACGCTGTTCGGTTGAAATTCGATCGGCGGCGCAAAGTTCGGTGTTTCGGCTGGTGATACGGGTGCAGCCCCTGTAGTGGTTCTCGGGTCCGCCAGGACTCGTGTTCCAGGCTGTTCCGTTCGATCTCGTCGACGAGGCACTCGCATCCGCCGGCGGTCGGCAAGAGCGGGCACGCTCCTGTCCCGCATGGGTAAAGTCACCGTCCGCTACCGGCGGACCGGTGTGCCCGTCGGTCCGCACCCGCAGCACCTGCGAAAATCTCCGCACACACCTGCCTCACCCCGGCGGGAGGAGGCTGATCGGAAGGCGCGTCGAACATGACTGGGCAACACGACCGCTGGGCGGACCTGACCGGCGGACAGGCCGGCGAGGAGTACGCCCGGCGTTTCGCGAGGCTTGCCGAATCCGGCCACGACGTCCACGGCGAGGCCGCCTTCTGCGCCACCCTGTTGAACCCGGGAGCCCGCGTACTCGACGCGGGTTGCGGCACCGGTCGGATCGCGATCCGGCTCGCCGAACTGGGCCACCACTGCACGGGCGTGGACGTCGACGCCTCGATGCTCGCCGTAGCCCGGCGCGAGGCCCCCACGCAGGAGTGGCTCCTCGGGGACCTGACCCGTCTGGACACCCTCGGCCTGGAGCCGGATTTCGACCTGGCCCTCGCCGCCGGAAACGTCATCCCCCTGCTGGCCCCGGGCACCGAAGCAGCCGTCGTCCGGCAGTTGGCCACCGCGCTGCGCCCCGGCGGCTTGCTGGTCACGGGCATGGGACTGGACGCGGCCCACCTGCCGCTGCCGGAGGCGCCGTTGACCCTCTCGGACTTCGACGGCTGGTGCAGCCAGGCCGGACTCCTCCTGGAGCACCGCTACGCCACATGGAGCGGTGCTCCGTACCGGCCGGGCTGCGGCTATGCCGTCAGCGTGCATTCCCGCCCAGCCATGTGAGTCCGACACGGCCGTCACCTCCCACCTGTCGCCCGGTGGTGTCACGGGCACGCCGGCCGGGGCTGCCGCCGGCCGGTCTTCGGGCCCGGCCGGCGGCGGCGTTCCTCTACGGGGTGGGGCTCAGCCGACCATCCACCGTTGGAGGGTCGAACCGGTGTCGGTCTGCTGGGTGAGCAGGGCGCCGGGGGCCGTGGACGCCGAGGTCAGCGTCAGGTTGCTCTTGACGGAGGCGACGGAGTAGGTGCCGTCGGACTGACGGGTGAAGGCCCAGTGCTGGTTGGTCCCACCTGTGCAGGTCCACTGGACGACCTTGGCGCCGGCGACGGTGGAGCCGTCGGAGACGTCGGCGCAGAGTCCGGACTCCGCGTTGCGCAGTTCGTAGGAGCCGTCGCTCTGCCGGGTGAAGGTCCAGGTCTGGTTGGCGCCGCCGTTGGCGGTGTAGGTGATGAGCTGGGTGCCGGGGGTGGTGCTGTGACCGGGGTTGTCCAGCACCAGCCCGCCGGTGGTGAGGGTGTGGTTGCCGTTCAGCCCGGCGGATGAGGTGCCGACCGCCGTGACGGTCAGCGTCTGCTCGGCGGCGCCGCGTCCGCCGCCGACCGTGCTGCCGCCGGTGTCGGTCCAGGCGCGCACGGGGGTGGTCTCGGCGAGCCTGCCGCTGACGCCGGAGAGGCCGATGACCAGACCGCTGTAGCGGTTCACCAGTCGGTACGAGCCCGTGGCGGCGCCGTTGGCCGAGGAGGTGGTGGGGACGACGAACCACTGCTGGCCGACGGTGGGGCCGGCAGTGCCGGGTGCGGTGACGGTGGGCGCGCTGCCCCAGGCTCGTCCCGTCGCGGGGGTGGTGGGGACCCCGAGGAGTTGTCCGGTGGCGGCGTTGGCGATGCGGTAGGAGCCGTCGCCGAGGCCGGTGAAGGTCCAGGCGTCCAGCCCCGTCCCGGTGGCGGTGGCGGTCGAGGTGGTGGCGGAGGAAGTGGACGACACCTGTGCCAGGACCCGGCCGCCGCCGCCGGTGACGCGATAGGTCTTGGCCGGATCGAAGGGTGCGGCGGCCGGGGCGGTGGAGTTGATCGTCAGGTTGACGTACGCGCCGGAGGCGCCGCCCGCGCAGCCGAAGGAGCAGTAGGACCGGAAGCTCTTGCCGACTATCGCGGAGCCGGTCTTGCTGGTGCTGTCGAGGAACCAGCGGTACCAGGAGGCGGTGTGGTAGCTGCCGGTGTCGCCGATCAAGCGCCACTTCTGGGTGGCCAGGTTGTCGGTGGCGTACAACTGCTGCGGCGCGTTGCCGGACTGGTCGACCGCCTGCGGCTCGCCGATGTAGAGGCCCAGGTAGGCGTTGTAGGTGATGTCCATGACGAACAGCGGCGAGGTGGGCGGGGTCTTGCCCGCGGCGACCTGCTGGTCCACGCTGCCGGTGTTGGCCGGGTCGTACTCCTTGGCGGTGGGTGTGTATCCGGTGGTGTCGGTCGCGGTCACCGGGACCGTGTTGCTCTCCTTCCCGCCGACGCCCGGCTGGGACCAGGAGCCGCCGTACCACTTCTGCCAGGTGCCGGACGCCATCTTGCCGGACAGCGGCGCGCGGGCCACGTGGGAGTAGAACGCCTTCCAGCCGCCGTTCTTGTCGATGAGGCGGGAGCCGTAGAAGACGTAGAAGTAGCCCGAGGCAGCGTCGACGTAGAGGCGCTGGTCGCCGTCGCCGTAGGAGTACGTCTGCTGCGGGAAGGCCGCGGTGTCGCCACGTGCGGTGCTGTACGGGGAGGTGAGGGCGTGGCCCTTGATGGTCCAGTGCCGTCCCTGGTCGGTGGAGACGGCGTAGTCGATGGCGTCGAAGTGGCTGCTGTCACCGAAGGGTTGCGGGGTGAACTCGTTGTGCACCAAGCCGTACCAGTTCCCGCTGTCGGGGTCGACCCACACGCCCGCCAGATCGCAGAAGTTGCGCTGCGTGTAGCCGGAGCCGCTGGGCGGGAAGGTCGCACCGGTGCCGGTGGGACTGTTGTTGCACAGCGTGGTGGTGTCCGCGTTGGTTCCGGAGTCGCTGACCGCGGCCGAGCGGGTGGCGGTGTCGAAGTCGGTGCCCGTGTAGAAGGTCCATGCCCGGCTGTCACTCGCGCCGTACAGCGAATGGGCCTGCTGGTAGTAGAACGTCCCGTCCTTGTCGATGTACGGGTAGGCCGGGGTGTCGTCCGGGTGGGTCCAGTTGCCCTCGGCGCCGACGGTCACCGTATGGGTGGGGTCGGCGGCCGAGGCGGCCGGGACGTTCAGCACGGTGCCGGCCACGGCTATGGCCGCCGCGGCGAGCGCTCCGGCAACTCTGGTGCGACGCGCGGTACTTCCGGTACTTCCGCTACTTCTGCGAGAGGCTGACAAGGCGTTCTCCTTGCTGTCGGGGGTGCCGGTGTACGGGGGTGTCGGGCTCTGGGGGTGCCGGGCTCCCGGTCTGGGGTGTCGGGCTCACGGTCTGGGGTGTCGGGCTCTGGGGCTCAGCCGAAGGGTTCGATGTACACCTGCGGTTCACCGAGGTCCGGCCGGTCGCGTGGAGCGATCTGCTCGCCCAAGGGCGGTACTCGATCGCGCCGTTCACCATCCGCCGGTCCGCGCTTACGCCCGCGAAGCGCCCGTGCTCTTCGCGAGCGGCCCACCGCGCCCGGCGACGGCGAGCACCAGGGCGACGGCGGAGCGCACAC
The DNA here is from genome assembly GCF_042871745.1 of Streptomyces sp. NPDC005576. Taxonomy (NCBI): domain Bacteria; kingdom Bacillati; phylum Actinomycetota; class Actinomycetes; order Kitasatosporales; family Streptomycetaceae; genus Streptomyces; species Streptomyces sp. NPDC005576. The sequence continues at coordinate 124,646 of NZ_JBIAJC010000017.1, forward strand.
CCCGAGCGCCTGGGCCGCGTCTGACCATTCCCGCTGGGGGTGGCGCATGACTCCTCCAAAGTGCTGCGGCAGACCGGGAGAGGAACGATTCGAGGGAGCAGCGCGACGAGGGGACGCCGCCCGTCACAAGGACGTGGTGCGTCTTCGATGGCCGGAACTATGGCAGAGAATGTTAACGATGCCAACAGCCCTGCCCCCGCCAGCTATCGCTGCTCTGCCTCGGAGGAGCACGCGATAGTGGCAGCGATATCATGACGTCGTCGGAGAGCGGAAAGAGGGAAGCCATGGCGAAGCCGCACAGCAAGAGCGATGACCGCCCACCGGGCATGCTGGACGTGGCACGGGTCGCCGGGGTGTCCGCGCAGACGGTCTCGCGGGTCCTCTCCGGGCGCGTCGGCGTGCAGCCGCACACTCGGGAACGGGTGCTGGCCGCGGTGGAGAAGCTCGGCTACCGGCGCAACAACGCGGCCCGCATGCTCTCGTCCGGGCGCAGCCGCACCCTGGGCGTGGTGACCCTGCAGACCACGTTCTACTCGCGGGCGGCCCTCACCGGCGGCATCGAGAACGCCGCGCGGGCCGCCGGATACGAGGTGAGCACGGCGGCCGCCGCCTCCTTGGACACCTCCTCCATCGAGGCCGCGCTGTCGCGCTTGGCCGACCAGGGCGTCGAGGGCGTCATCCTCGCCGTGCCGCTGATCCACACCAGCGCGCGCATCGAGCAGTTCACCCGGACCACACCGACGGTCGCGGTCGACGGACCCCGCACCGACGCATCCGATATCGTCGGGGTCGACCAGGCACTCGCGGCCCGCAAAGCGACCGAGCACCTGCTCGACCTCGGGCACAAGACCGTCTGGCACGTCGCCGGGCCCGAGCACTGGCTGGAGGCCGCCCGCCGGCGCGACGGATGGCGCGCCACCCTCGAAGAGGCCGGCCGGCCCGTGCCGCCGCAACTGGAGGGGGATTGGTCACCGGCTTCCGGTTACCGCAACGGGCTCCTGCTCGGCCGGATCCCGGAGGTGACCGCGGTCTTCGTGGCCAGCGACGAGATGGCCTTCGGCGTGATCAGAGCACTGACCGAACTCGGACGGCGCGTGCCCGAGGACGTCTCCCTGGTCAGCGTCGACGACATCGACCTGGCTGCCTACTGCACCCCGCCGCTGACCACGGTCGCCCAGCCGTTCGCCCAGACCGGCGAACTCGCCGTGGCCCATGTGCTGCAGCACATCAATGACCCGGCCGGCACGATCGTCCCCGCGTCGGTCGAGCCGCAACTCGTGGTGCGCGCGAGTACGGCCCCCTGCGCCGGGACGTGACACCCGCGCCAGTGCCGCGACGGGGGCGCCGGCGCAACGGTGGGTGGTCACCCCGCGCACCTGGGGTTTCCCGGACACCACGTCATCACGAGCCGGATACGTGCGAGAGGCCGGGGATGCGCGTGCCCGGCCCCTGCCGACGAGGGATACGGCTACCGCCACCCGCGGCAATGGCTGTCCCGACGCGGAAGCCGGCACCCCATCGCCCCCGAGGATGTCGAGACCTCACAGCGGCTCGGTACGCACCGCTGGACCATCGAACGCACCATGTCCTGGTTCGCCGGCTGCCGACGACTCCGCCGCCGCTGCGAACGCAAAGCCTCCCCCCTGCCTGGCCTTCACCAGCATGCCCCGCCCGTCCAGCACCGAGGCGGTACGGGGCGTGGCGGTCTTCCGCTCAGTGGGGACCGCGCCGTGTTGGACGCAACCAAACCCCACATGGCGAGTGCTTGGGCAGCGCTTTTGAATTGTCGGGCGAATCGCTCGGCAGTGGAACGACGCAGGGTGCACAGCCACAGGTAGCTGCTCGGGGAGGCGCAGAGACTTACCCGTGCCCGGAACAAGAAGGCGCGCGTCACCGGCTCTTGCCCGTGCACAGGGAGAGCGTCCACGTGGCTGCCGTGGCTAAGGGCTGTCCAGCGATTCGTGGTGGAATTGCCGGACACCACTCAGGTGGTGTCCGGCGGATCATGGCCGGGGTCGCGACGCCCGGCACGGCGCCTCGCGGCGTTGCCGAAACGTCCGAATCGATCCGCGATGAGGACGTTCCAGCGCCTTGCGACGCACCGCGCCGAACGCCGCGCCCTGCCCGACCTCTATCCGCCGGACACCACCTACGCCTCCCGGAGCTCGAACGTCTCCACCGTCACCTCGTCGTCGTCCAGGCAGGCACCCGTCGCGAGGTCGAACCGCTGCTTCAGCAACGGCGAGGCCACGAACGGCCGCCCGCCGGCCGATCCGAGCAGCCCGCGCGAGAGGACGTACGCCCCCGTGAACGGGTCCCGGTTGTCGATCGCGTACGCCCGTCCCGACCGGTCCACGAAGACCGCCACCTGGCGCCCGTCCGGAAGCAGGGCCGCCACCCCGCGCCCGGGGGCCAGCAGGGAGCGGTCGCAGAGAGGGAACCAACTACCTCGGTAGGCGAGTTGCACCACCGTCGAGAGGTTCGCGAGGGGAGCTTCGGCCGTCGTCACAGCGGTCATCAGGATGCGGTCCCTTCCAGGGTGCGGATCGCGAGCACCGGGCCCGCGAGGATGTCGAGGTCGGGCTTGACCTGGTCGCGCTCGGGCACGAACCGCACCGAGGGGTCCGGTGCGTCGGGCGCGTTCACGAAGGTCACGAAGCGGCGCAGCCGCTCCGGGTCGTTGATGGTCTCGGCCCACTCGTCGCGGTAGCCCTTCACGTGGTCCGCCATCATCCGCTCCAGCTCGTCGCAGAGCCCGAGCGAGTCGTGGACCACCACGTCCCGCACGTGGTCGAGGCCGCCCTCGATCCGGTCCAGCCAGGCCGAGGTGCGCTCCAGCCGGTCCGCGGTGCGGATGTAGAACATCAGGAACCGGTCGATGAGACGCACCAGTTCGGCGTCGGACAGGTCCTGCGCGAGCAGGTCCGCGTGGCGCGGGGTGGCGCCGCCGTTGCCGCCCACGTAGAGGTTCCAGCCGCCGGCGGTCGCGATGATCCCGAAGTCCTTGCCCCGGGCCTCCGCGCACTCGCGGGCACACCCGGAGACCGCCGACTTCAGCTTGTGCGGGGAGCGCAGGCCGCGGTAGCGCAGCTCCAGGTCGATCGCCATCCGTACCGAGTCCTGCACGCCGTACCGGCACCAGGTCTGCCCCACACAGGACTTGACCGTCCGCAGCGACTTCCCGTACGCGTGGCCCGACTCGAACCCGGCGTCCACCAGCCGGGTCCAGATCAGCGGGAGCTGATCGACCCGGGCGCCGAAGAGGTCGATCCGCTGGCCGCCGGTGATCTTGGTGTAGAGCCCGAAGTCACGGGCCACCTCGCCGATCACGATCAGCTTCTCCGGGGTGATCTCGCCGCCCGGGATGCGCGGCACGATCGAGTACGAGCCGTTCTTCTGGAGGTTGGCGAGGAAGTGGTCGTTGGTGTCCTGGAGCGCCGCCTGCTCGCCGTCCAGTACGTACCCGCTCGCGCCGACCGTCGGGGCCAGCGAGGCGATGACCGAACCGACCGTGGGCTTGCAGACCTCGCAGCCGTCACCACCGCGCGCCTCCTCGCGACCGTGCGAGTCGAGCAGCTCGGCGAAGGTGGTGATGCCCAGGGTGCGCACGATCTCGTACAGCTCGCTGCGGGTGTGGGCGAAGCAGCCGCACAGTCCGTCGTCCAGGCTCTGCGGCAGCAGCTGCCCGATGACCTTGACGCAACTCCCGCATCCCGTACCGGCCTTGGTGCACTTCTTCACCTCGGTCAGCGTGGTGTGCTCGCAGATCGCGCCCTTGGTCACGTTGTGGCAGGAGCAGATCACGGCCTCGTCCGGCAGCGAGGACGGGCCCAGCACGACCGGGGTGCCCGCACCGGCCGGCAGCACCAGCTGCTCCGGTGACACCGGCAGCACCGTGCCGGTCATCGGCCGCAGCATCCCGTACTGGTCGGCGTCGCCGACGAGGACCCCGCCGAGCAGGGTGCCGTCCGCGCCGATCACCAGCTTCTTGTAGACCCCCGAGCGGGAGTCCGCGTACACCACGTCGAGGCAGCCCTCGGTCGCGCCGTGCGCGTCCCCGAACGAGGCCACGTCGACACCGAGCAGCTTCAGCTTGGTCGACAGGTCGGCCCCGGTGAACGACGCCTCCTGGCCCGCGATCACCCCGGCGGTGGTCACCGCCATCTCGTAACCCGGCGCCACCAGCCCGTACACCCGGCCGTCCGAGGCCAGCGCGCACTCGCCGATGGCGAACACCGCCGGGTCGGAGGTGCGGCACTCCTCGTCCACCACGATCCCGCCGCGCGGACCGACCTCCAGACCGCAGTCGCGGGCCAGCTGGTCGCGGGGGCGGACGCCCGCCGAGAAGACCACCAGATCGGTGGCGAGAGCCGAACCGTCCGAGAGCGCCATGCCGTTGACGGCACCGTCCTCGCCGGTGGTGACCTCCTGGGTGCCGACGCCCGTGTGGATGCTCAGCCCCATGGACTCGATGGTGCGGAGCAGCGCCGCGCCGCCGCCCTCGTCCACCTGGACCGGCATCAGCCGCGGCGCGAACTCGACCACGTGCGTCTCCAGCCCGAGCCCCTTGAGCGCGCCGGCCGCCTCCAGGCCGAGCAGTCCGCCACCGACCACCGCGCCGGTCGTCGCGTTCTTCGCGTACTCCTCGATGGCGAGCAGGTCCTCGATGGTGCGGTAGACGAAGCAACCCTCCGCGTCCTTGCCGGGCACCGGCGGGACGAACGGGAAGGAGCCGGTGGCCAGCACCAGCGTGTCGTACCCGAAGGTGCGCCCGGACCGCGAGGTGACCGTGCGGCCCTCGCGGTCGACGGTCTCGGCCGGGTCCCCGACGTACAGCTCGATGCCGTGGGTCTCCATGAAACCGGCCTCGACCATGGAGAGCTCCTCCGGCGAGGTGCCGGAGAAGTACGAGGTCAGGTGGACCCGGTCGTAGGCGGGGCGGGGCTCCTCGCAGAGCACGACCACCCGCGGCCCGCCGGCGGCCGGGGTCAGACCGCGCTCGGCGAGCGCCTCCAGGAACCGCTGGCCGACCATGCCGTGCCCCACCACGACGATCGTGTGCGCGGGGGTGGTGGCGGGGACGATCGCGGAGGTCGCGGAAGTCGGGGAAGTCGGGAAAGGGGACACCGGCATCTCAGAAGCCTCCGTCGTCGGTGAGCGGGTGGAGCGGGGACGCACCGGCGGGGAGCGGTCGGGCGCCCTGCCGGATGCGGTCGGGTCTCACCGGCCGCTCGTCGTCATGTCACAGACGATGGGCGGTCGGTGTTACCCGACCGCATCCCGGCTGTTTCCCGGGAGGAACCTTGCGCTCAGCACGGGCCGGCGGCCGGTGTGAGGGCGCACCCGGTCGCCGATCGGGGGCAGTACGGGAGCAGTGCGGGGGCCGATCCTGAGCCGATCCGGAGCGGACGGGGAGTCGCCCGGCGTGGAACCGTGCGGCTCGGGGCGGCCGCGAGGCGTCCGGAGCCGTCGCTTAATGTCCTGTGCATGCCCGACATCACGCTGACCACCGTCGTCCTGCTCTGCCTGGCCGCCTGCGCGGCGGGCTGGATCGACGCGGTGGTGGGCGGCGGCGGGCTGCTGCTCCTGCCCGCCCTGCTGCTGGGGCTTCCGCATCTCCCGGCGGCGCAGGTGCTCGGCACCAACAAGGCCGTCGCGATCGTCGGGACGAGCGGCGCGGCCGTGGCCTACGCACGCCGGGCGCCGGTGCAGGTCGGCACGGCGGTACGCATCGGACTGATGGCGCTCGCCGGGTCGATGACCGGGGCGTTCTTCGCGGCCGGGATCAGCAGCGCGGTGCTCCGGCCGGTGATCATGGTGGTGCTGCTCGCCGTCGCCGCCTTCGTCCTGCTGCGGCCCTCGTTCGGCACGGAGACCGTCGTCGACGGGGCGGACCGGCGGGTGACCCGGGCCCGTACCGTCACCGCGATCGTGCTGGTCGGCGGCGGCATCGGCCTCTACGACGGGCTCTTCGGACCGGGCACCGGCACGTTCCTGGTGCTGGCGCTGACGGCCGTGCTCCACCTCGACCTGGTGACCGCCTCGGCCACCGCCAAGATCGTGAACGTCTGCACCAACGCCGGGGCGCTCGTGATGTTCGCCGTACAGGGCACCGTCCTCTGGCAGCTCGCCGCGCTGATGGCGGTGTTCAACCTGGCGGGCGGACTGGCCGGGGCGCGGATGGCGCTCAGCCGGGGCAGCGGGTTCGTCCGGGGCGTGCTGCTGGTCGTGGTCTTCTCGCTCGTCGCCAAGCTGGGCTTCGACCAGTTCACGGGCTGAGAGCCGAGCTCAGGTGGCTTCCCGTACGTCCGTGAGGTGGGCGTAGACGACCACGTTGCCCTGGTAGCCGGTGTTTTTCGAGAAGCCGCCGCCGCAGGTGATCAGCCGCAGCGCGGCGTAGGGCGCCTTCCCGTAGACCCGCGTGCTGGGGAAGTCGTCGTTCTCGTACACCTCGATCGCGTCGATCGAGAAGACTGCGGTGCGCTCGTCCTGCCGCTCGACCTCCACCCGGTCGCCGCGCTTGAGCGCACCCAGGCCGTAGAAGACCGCCGGGCCCTTGGAGTTGTCCACGTGCCCGGCCACGATCGCGGTGCCCCGGGCGCCCGGCCGGGTGCCGTCGCCGTACCAGCCGGCGAGGTTGCGGTCCTTCTCCGGCGGCACGTCCAGGCTGCCGTCCGGGCGGAGGCCGAGCCGGGTCATCGGCGCGTCCACGTCGATCTCGGGAATACGGACCCGGACCGGCGCGGACGGGGCCAGCGGCTCGGCGACGGGTGACCCCGGCTGGAGCTGCGGCCCGGCGGCGAACCCCTCGGCCGTGGACGGCTGCGGTGGCACCACCTGGGTGTCCGCGCCGTTCTGGATCAGCCAGACACCGGCCAGTACGGCGACGCCGATCAGCCAGGCCTTGCTCTTGTGAGCCGTCTGGGACACGGTGCCGTCCTTCTCGTCACGAGGCTGCGGGGCGCCCACGGAGGGCTACGGGGGCTTGCGGGGGCGGGGCGGGAGCGAGGGCGGGGCGAGAGCCCCGGAAGGGCCGCGCCCCGCCCGTAGGCCGTGTCGACCCTTCCCGCCGGGCGGGCGGTGTCCGACGCGCATGGTCGGACACGGCCGGTCCGGTGGGTCAGTGGGAGCCGGCCGCCCGGCGTCGGCGGGCCGTCCACAGCGCGCCGGCGCCGGCCGCGCCGAGCACACCGAAGCCCGCGGCGATCCGGGTGTGGTCGGGCCCGACGCTGCCGCCCACGCCGGTCTGGACGTGGCCCCAGGGCTGCTGGTCCCGGCCCTGACCCTGGTCCTGTTCGTGGCCGCCGGAACCGCCGGTCACCAGCAGCTGACCCCGGGCGTCCTTGCCGTTGTCGCAGGCCACGGCGATGTCGTAGGTGCCGGGGCGGGTCTCGCGCGGGACGGTGAAGTGCCCGACCACGATGTCCTTGCCGGGGCCGGGGTAGAGCTCGAAGTCCCCCGCGTCCAGAGAGTTCGCGTCGCCTATGCCCGAACCGTTCTTGCCGCAGGCGGTGGTGTTCACGGTGACCTTGGCACCCGGAACGGCGGTGGACGGGGTGAGCTCCAGCCGGCGCCGGTCCCGTTCGGCGTTGTCCGCGTACGCGGACGGGGCGAGCAGGGCGAGGCCGAATGTCGCGGTCGCGGCGAGGGCGACGGCGGTACCGGTCGTGGAGCTGAGGGGACGGAGCATGGGAGGTCCTCCGGGTACGTGCGCGAGCAGAGCGGGAGCGCCCCGGGCCGGACGGGCCGGAGCGGGACGGGTCCTGCCTCCGAGGTAACGGGCGGCCCGCCCCCCATGCCTGCTGACACGCCCTCAGAAATCACCCGTACGGACCGGCGCGGCCCCCTTGCTGTCTGTGATCGACGCAGTTCATGACGGTCCTGGCGCACCTTCTGGCCCATGGCGTGTGGCCCGGTGCCGAACGAGTGACACTCAGAACCCGGATGTGACACAGGTCACATGCATGCTCCTGCCGGGGTCGGGCACACGCTAGACATCCCCCCTCGGGGTGGCACCCCCCCGCCACCCCCTGGCAACCGCCCTCACCGGCCCCACCCCCCCCCGGGCCCGATGGGGGCGTTGTCATGCGTACCCGGGCCTCCGTGGGTCCGTTCAGTGCTGGTGCCGCTCCTGGACCGGGTCCGCCGGGGCGTCCCCGTACACCCTCTCCAGCAGCTCCATCACTCCGGCGTCCACGGGGTAGGTCCGGTCATCGATCCGGTGGACGGGGGTGATGCCCCGGGAGTTGGTGACGAACGCGGCCCGGAAGGCCCCGAGTCCGTCCAGGGTCACCGGTCGCCGGGCCGAAGGGGCTCCGGTGAGGGCGAGTCCCTCCTCCAGCAGCGCCATGGTGATCCCGATCAGCGCGGGTGCGTCCGGCCAGACCACGCGATCGCCGTCCCAGAAGCCGACATTGGTGATCGACCCTTCGGTGACCACCCCGCCGGGAGCGGTCAGCAGCGCCTGGTCGTACCCCGAACGCACGGCCAGCCTGCCGTAGTAGGTCTGGCTGAAGTCACCGGGCCGCTTTATGTGCGGCAGGTCGCGGGCGTACGACACCGACAGGAGGCTCACCGGCCGCGTCGCCGGCACGGCGGGCGGTGCGACCGTCACCATCAGTACGGTCTTCGTTGCCCCCGGTGGCAGGTAGCCGTGCACCCGCACCGAGGCGTCCCGTACGCCCGCTCCCGCCAGCGCCCGGCCCACCAGCCGGTGGAGCAGGTCCGCCTCCAGGTCGAGGCCGAACAGCTCCTGGTTCGCGGCGCGCAGCCGGTTCAGATGGAGGTCCCAGCCCCGCACGCGGCCGTCCGTGACCTGGAAGGCCGTGAAGTGGCCGTAGCCGGAGAAGGCGGGAATCCGCAGGTCGTCCGGGGTGGCGGGGTGACCGTCGAACTCGACGTACGGGACGGGCGAGGGAGGGATCATGAAGTCCACGGTAAGTCGTGTCCCGGAGGCGACCGGACCCGCCGTCTCTCCGGCGTCCTCCGTATCCGCGTCCGCGTTCGTCCCGGTCCCGCCGCCCCCCTCCGTGCCGTGGACCATGCGGTCCGCCGAGGAACGAAAGAGGGAGACGCCCCCGAGCCCCGGGGCTCGGGGGCGCCGGGGAGCTCGCGATACGTCACTCCGTACCGCGGAGCGCCTCCGCGAGCCGGGACATCATGTCCTCGTCGCGCTTGTAGTGGATCCACTTGCCGATGCGCGTGGACCGTACGAGGCCCGCCCGCTCCAGCGTTGCCATGTACGACGAGACCGTTGACTGCGCCAACCCCGACTTGGCCTGCAGGTGGCTGACGCACACCCCGACCTCGTCCCGATCGGCGATCGGCTCCCACTGGGAGAACTCGCCGTGCGGGTCCCGCAGCCAGTTCATGATCTGCAACCGTCCGGGGTTCGCCAGAGCCTTCAACGCCTCGACCGCGTCCAGAGGGCTGCCGTTCCCCGGGCCCGTTGCGTGTGACGTCACCACGGCCTCCTCCCTCTCACATCGACTCCGTCGCAGTCGACGCACCATCGTATCTCGATGTGACGTAGTGAGACCGCTCACCCTCTCCACCACACATTGACGCATCGCGATGTGTCGATATGATTTTCCCTGTTCACGCCCGGTGGCGGTGTGGTCGGCGCTGCTGCCGGCTGCCCCCGCGAGCATCGGGCCCACGGAGAGGGAATGCATGATGTCCGATGCCGCCAAGCCGTTGATCGTCGTCGCGGGTGCGACCAGCAAGCAGGGCAGGAGTGTCGTCGCCTCCCTGCTCGCGAGCGGGAGGTTCCGGGTGCGTGCCCTGACCAGAACGGCCGACTCCGCCCAAGCCCGGAGCCTTGCGAGAAGGGGCGCACAGATGGTCACGGTTCCCCTGGAACCGGGCCATCAGGGCGAGTTCGTGCAGGCGTTTGAGTCGGCTGACGGGGCCTTCCTCATGACGCCGCCCGTCGTGCCGCCCTCCACCGTCGAGTTCTCCCTCGGACGTCAGCTCGCCGATGCGGCGGTCGAGGCCGGTGTGGGGCACCTCGTCTTCAGCGCGCTCGAGAACGTCCAGAAGAGGTCGTCGGGCACCAAATATGCCCCGCACTTCACCGATAAGGCGCTCATCGCCGAACACATTCGAACTCTGCCGATCCCGCACACCTTCGTCATGCTCTCGTTCTTCTACACCAATGCGCTGGAGTACTACGCCCCCCGCATCGATGGCGACACGGTGCTCATGCCCTTCTACCTCCCCGAAGACTTCCGTGCCCCGTTCGTGGATCCGCTCACCGCGACCGGACCGGCCGTCCTCGAGGTGTTCTCCGACCCGGGCGCCTACGTCGGAGCCTCCCTGCCGGTCGTCGGTGACGTCATCTCCCCGGGCGAGATGGTCGATGCGTTCTCCCGCGTCACCGGGCTGAAGGCCGAGTACCGCAACGCCTGCTCCAGAGAAGGCCTGCTGACCTACTTTCCCGAGCTGGGAGAGAACCCTCTGCTGGTCGACGAGATCCTCGGCATGGCCGAGTACGCAGCGGAATTCGGATACTTCGGAAAGCACCGCGACATGGAGTGGAGCCGACGCGTCGATCCCGCCGCGCTGAGCTGGGAGCAGTTTCTCCGTAGGACCGACTGGCGCGGCGAGCGAATTTCCTTCGGCGGGTAGTGCCGCGACCGGCAGGGCTTGCCGGTCGCGGCACTGCATCCATCGCCGCGGCGCAGCCCCCGGAAGGCATCGGCGTTCTCCGGGCCGGCGGCGCACGTTGCCGCGCGGCGCCGTCATGGGACGGTCGGCGGGTGGGCCCGCGAGCGGGGTGGGATCGCGGCCGGGGCGGGCGTCACGCGCCCGCCCCGTGGACGTGTGTCAGACGGGGATGCAGAAACCGACCTCCGCGAGAGCCTCGCGGATGAGCTGGCGCAGGTACTCCCGGCTCGGCGGGTCCCCGGGATCGCCCTTCGTGCCGCGAGGGCCCCGGGGTCCTACCAGCCCCTCGGGGCCCGCGTCGCCCCGAGAGCCCTGCGGCCCCCGCGGTCCGGCCGGACCCTCCCGGCCATCGGCCCCGGAGAGGCCGGGCGCTCCGGATTTCCCGTCCCTGCCGTCCCGTCCCGGCCGGCCCTCGGAGCCCTTCGCTCCGACGGCTCCTTCGGGACCGGGCGGCCCGCTCGCGCCCTCGGGGCCCGCAGGACCCTCGATGCCGCGCAAGCCCTGCGCGCCGGCCGGTCCCTCCGGGCCGGCGGGACCTTCCGGACCGGCCGGTCCCTCCGGGCCCGTGGGACCTGTCGCACCCACGGGCCCGACCGGCCCCATCGGACCCGTGCAGCCGGCGCGGCCGTCCGGTCCGGGCGGCCCCTGCGGTCCGGGTGGGCCCTGCGGTCCGGGTGGGCCCTGCTCACCGCCGTGCGGAAGCGGGTCGCAGGTCGGACCGGCGTCGTCGACGGCCTGGGCCTGGGAGCCGACGTCCTGCGCGGGTGACCGTGTGTCCGTGTCGGTGGAGGTGGAGGTGGAGGTGGAGGTGGGGGTGGGGGCGGGGATAGGTGTGGGCGTGGACGTGGGCGTCGCGGCCATGCCGTCTCCTGACGCTTTTCGCACCTGCACGTGGTGCATCCGGTGGGCGCCGACCCGTCCGGGTGGGGCGGGTCGGCTCGGTGGGAAGGGAGAGCGAACAGACCTCCACCTTTCGGCGAGCGGTCAGAAGTCGAACCGTCGGGGTGGTTCTTCGCTTTCCGTGCCCACAGTGAATATTCCCTGATCTTTCATTTCGGTAACCACGCCAACGAGTGGCGTAAAAGTAGTATTTAGGTAATGCGCAACGGATTGCCGATGTAATTCTTTTTCTGTGAAATAGGGTGGAAGTGGTGATGTGTTAAATGTGATCATGGCTAAAAAGTGATGGCGGCTCCTGGGTGCGGAAACGAATATGCGGCGCTATTCGTTGGATCGGTCACCGCGAAAAACCTGCCACCTGCCACCTCCCGCCTCCACCTCCCGCCTCCCGCCTCCACCTCCCGCCTCCACCTCCCGCCTCGTGTCCTGTGTCCCGCGGACCCCTGCCCTCTCGTGCGGCCTCCCCTGCGTCCGGGCGGCAGCAGGGGTGGCAGGGACCCACAATCGGTACCGGCCCACCGGCCCACCGGCCCACCGGCCCACCGGCCCACCGGCCCACCGGCCCACCGGGGCAGCCGCGCCCCTGCCCCCGTGCCCCGGACCCAGCGCCCCCAAGGAGAGCCGACCATGGCGACGCCACCCGCCGCATGGCTGACCGTGCAGACCACGACCACCGACGAGGAGAAGGCGCGGGCCCGGGCCCGGGGCGCCGGGAAGCCGCCCGGTCCCGTACCCGAGCCGATACCCGGCTCGGGGGCGGTCCGTGACGAGGGGCCGCTGCCCTTCTTCGTCTCCGGGACCCTGCGGCCCGGCGAGCACAACCATGACCGGTTCGTCCGGGGCCTCGACGTCCGGGAGCAGCCGGCACTGCTGCACGGCGGGGCGCTCTACGACGGTCCCGGGTACCCGTTCGTCACCGACGGGGACGGCACGGTGCGGGGGGCGCTGATCACCGCCACACCCCAGGAGTACGACGGACTGCTCGCCGCCCTGGACGGGTTGGAGACGTACCTGGGGCCCGACGACCCCCGCAACCTCTACGAACGGGTCGCCCGGGACGTCGAGGTGCCGGGCGCCGGGACCGTCCGTGCCTGGGTCTACCTCGCGGCATCCGCCGTCTCCCGCACCCTGGGTGCGAGCGGCCCGCGCATCCCGGGCGGAGACTGGCTCGGTCACCGCCCTCCCGGGTCCGGCGCGCCGCGGAGTACTCCGTGAGGCCGCCGCGCACCCGCCGGAGGTGGGGGCGGGGATGTCACGTGAGGCCGTGAGGCCACCATGGTGGGGAAGTGTTGAGGGTGAGGCAGCAGCCATGACCCGCCAGTGAAAGGTTCCCCATGCATCGACTCGTCGCACAGCTCTGGCGGCTCATACGCGGTCCCCTCCAGTGGCGGGTCCTGTGGCTCGCCCACGCCAAGTTCAACGTCGGGGTCACCGGCGTCGTCCGGAACGACGCCGGTCAAGTCCTTTTGTTGAAGCACCGGTTGTGGGCCGCGCAGCACCCCTGGGGGTTGCCGACCGGCTTCGCCGTCAAGGGCGAGGAGTTCCCGCTCACCGTGGTCCGCGAAGTGAAGGAGGAGACCGGGCTCGACGTCGAGCCGGGCCGTCTGGTGCGGCTGAAGAGCGGCTACCGGCTCCGCCTCGAAGTGGCTTACGAGGCGCGGCTCGTCGGCGGAACCCTGAAGATCGACGACTTCGAAATTCTCGAAGCGGAGTGGTTCGACGTGGACGCGCTCCCCACGGCGATGCAGGAGTCCCACCGGGAACTCATCCGGGGTGAGGGCGGCGACGCGCTCTGAAGGCGCGGTGAGGCGCGGGGCGGAGTGCCTCATCGCTCCGAACGGCCCTGCGGCCGTTCGGGCGCCGACAGGCCGAACACCGGCGTGCCTCACAGGCAATCCTCAACCGACAAAAATGTTGGCGAGATCGCTGGGAATATTGTTAACAATCCCGTAGCGTGCGTCCCGCTCCGGCCCTGAGGCCGAGGTTCTGACGAAGCGCCCGGTGCCCCACGCACTTGGCGCTCGACGAGGGGAGACCCCATGCAGCGGCTCTCGGCGCCCCGCAGGTGCGACGCGCCCGAACACCCCACCGCCGTACGGGAGGTGCGACGCTCCGCATCCCGTAGGCACCTCCTGAGAGGCGTGGCGGTCGCCGGCTCGCTCGCCCTCACGGCCCTCGCGGTGCCGTCCTCCTTCGCGGTGACCGGCGGGGCCGCCCCGGCCCGGTCCGCGAACCGGGCCCACGCCGCGGACGCGGAAGACGCCGCCCTGGCCTTCGATTCCGCCGCTTACGCGACGATCACCGTCACCGTCGACGGCCAACCGGTGAACGTGCGCTGGTACAAGGAGATCTGCTACGTCGCGAAACCCGTCGAGGCGGCGGCGCAGCAGTCCGGCGGCTTCGGGAACACCACGATCTCCAACACCGCCTGCGGCTACCAGTCCATGAACGTGTTCGTCCCCGAGAGCGCCTTCGACGACCAGCGGGCGCCCCTCTACTTCGCGGTCAACAACGGCGGTTGGATGGCCAGTTACATCAAAGCGAGTGTGACCGGCGGCGCGTCGTACAACAGCGCGACGAGCAACGTCGGCGCCGCCCTGAAGGCCGGTTACGTCTTCGTCGACGTGGCCAACCGCAGCCGCGGACTGCTCGGCGCCGACGGCACGGCCCCCGGCAAGGCGCCCGCCGCGGTGGTCGACGCCAAGGCGGCCGTACGCTACCTGCGCCTCAACGACGCCGCCATGCCCGGCAGCGCCGAACGGATCGTCATCAACGGCACCAGCGGCGGCGGCGCGTTGGTGTCCATCCTCGGCGCCTCCGGCAACAGCGCGGAGTACGACCCCTACCTCGCCGGGATCGGCGCCGCCGGCATCGACGCGAAGGGTCGCAGCACCCTGCGCGACGACGTCTTCGCCGTCAACGCGTACTGCCCGATCACCGACCTGGGCAATGCCGACAAGGCGTACGAGTGGCTGTACGGCATCCTCGACACCCGCGCCGACACCGGCCAGAACCCGTCACCCGAGGACGCCGCCGCACTCGCCGCCCAGTTCCCCGCGTACGAGAAGAGCCTCGGACTCCGCAACCCGGACGGCTCGAAGCTCACCGCGGCCAACATGATCGACACCATCAGGAAAGAGGTCGTGCGCTCGGCCGAGACCTATCTGAAGGCCGATCCGGCGAACACCGTTCCCGCGCTCGGCGCGACCTTCGACATCCAGTCCGGCGGCGGCTTCCCCGGCGGAACGCCGACCACCAAGTCGTACGTCAACGACTGGATCGACGTCGACACCGCCACTCGCAGGGTGCGCTCGGTCGACATGAAGAAGTACCTCGCGTTCGTCGTCACCCAGGCCACCCTGAAGACGACCCCCGCCTTCGACGCCGTGGGTGTCAACGGCAACACCACCAGCGGCACCGAGACCAACCTCTTCGGGCCGGCGAACCAGAAGTACATGAACTACACCGAGTACAGCTGGGACCAGAACGACGTGCCCGGTGACGGCAGCGGCATCGACGACACCGGCCTGACCTGGGCCCAGTACACGGCCAAGCGCTCCACCACGGTGGACGACCAGGTCCACCTGATCGACCCGATGGACTTCATCGGGACCGGCGCCGACACCGCCGCCCACTGGTACGTCCGCGCCGGCACCCGCGACCGGGACACCTCGTTCATCGTCTCGCTCAACCTCGACCGGGCGCTCGAAGCGGACAAGCAGGTCGACGACGTCGACTACCGGCTCGCTTGGAACCAGCCACACGCCGGAAACTACGACGTGCCCGAGGCCATGGCCTGGATCGCCAAGGTCGTCCGCAAGGCCGGAGACCCGGCGAGCGCCGCTCAGCACTGAGCGCCGGTCGACCGCGTTTCCCAGCCCTGGGGTACTTCGGGACTCTGGCACTCCGACGTACCCCAGGGCTGACGAGGCCAACCGCCGCCGGGGACGACGTTGATCGCTTGACCGGCCGGACTGCACGAGCGCCTTCAGCAAGCGGCGCCCGGTACGTCCCTGCCACTCGATGCAGGGGACTGATGACCGAACAGAGCCGTGGGACGACAGTCTGAGTCGCCGGATCTGCCCCACAAGGCGATCACCGTGTCCGCTCCATCCGCATCCTTCAAGGGAGTGCACCACGCCGACCAGCGCCGCATGTCCCACAGTCCGTCCGAGCCGGGGCGCCCTGCGACGTAGTGCTCCTCGGCTCGTGCGAAGTCCTCTCGGGTCGGCTCTGCGGTTCCGAAGAGCTCGATGGATTCCTCGTCCGACAGAGGGCGCACGGTGTGGTCGTCGTCGTATGCCTCGGCATCGATCACCTCCCACACGTCAATGATCGTGTGTGTTCCTTCGCTGCCGAAGCTCTCGTCTTCCCAGAGGTCATCGAGGTCATCGACGGAGGTGAACGACTGGCCTGGGGGGTGCAACCCGCCCCCGTAGGTTCCGTGGGTGAAGAGCCTCTCGAACTCGCGCTGTCGCACAGTGGCCAGGGCCGCCGCGACCCCTCCGGCAGAAGGCTCCATGGACTGCCATGATGACCCGCCCACTCCAGATCCTCCCCTTCCTTGGCCCATCACTCCGGCGCCGACTCCGCCGCCGTTCCCCACAAACAAGCGCCCTCACCGGAACTGCACGGTGAGGGCTCCGGCCAGACTGGCGAACGGCTCGTCAGATGACGTTCAGCTCGCCGGTCTTGATGCCTCCCACGAACGTGGTGAACGAGGCGGCGGAGACGCCGATGACCGGGCCGCTCGTGTCCTTGGAGTCGCGGATGGGGACCGTGCCGTGCGTAGCGACGAGGTTGGTGGCGACCTCGACGCACTGGCCACCGTCGGAGCTGTAGGAAGACTTGAACCAGCGGAGGGATTCGATTGTCACGAGGTGCCCTTTCGTACCTGACTGATCATGGCCACGGACTCCGCCTGTGACAGCGCTTCGGCCGCGAGTTGATGGTAGGCCGTCAGAAGCGGCCCGACGAAGCGCATGTCGCGCTCCAGCTGCCCCGAGTGTGCCGACTCCGCGTAGGAGACCTGTGATCGATCCGCCAGGGTGGCAAGAGTGAGTGGCTTGTTCAGCGACCGGCGCTCGCCCAGCTCGAAGGGGGCCACCTGTACGACAGTGTTCGGCATTTCGGCAACCGTTACGAGGTGATCGAGTTGCTCCGCCATGACTTCCGGTCCGCCCACGCGTTGCCGGAGGCAGCTCTCATCAAGCACCACGTAGATCTGCGGAGGCGGCATGCGGTTGAGTGACGCCTGGCGTCGAGCGAGGAGTGCGAGCCTCTCCTCGGCCTGGAACTCGGTGATCGCACCGCGTCGTACTGCACCCTGAGTGACGGCAGCCGCATATGCCGGGGTCTGAAACAGACCTGGTGCCAGACCCATTTCGAAGAGCCGAATTTCTGTTGCACGCCCTTCGTGCACCACGAACTCCGGAAACCCGTCGAGGATCGCGCTGTTCCTGGTTGCCGCCCCCTGCCGTGTCAGTGCGTCGCCCGTGCCCAGGGCCCGGTCGGTACGTGCGGTGAACTTGGCAGTTGGAGTTCGTGCACCAGTTTCGACCCCGGAAATATGCGAAGCGGAATACCCCGTGCGGGCGGACAACTCGTCCTGTGTCCAGCCGCGCTCCTCTCTCAGCCTGCGCAGACGCTCGCCGAAGGCCGCACGTGGGCTCGCCTCGGGGTCCAACGCTTTGCGATTCGCCACTCTTCATCGGTCTTTCGTTCAGGCTTGTGAAGGTTGAAGACGTTTTGAGAGTAGGCCACTCTGGGGCCTCGCGGTAGCGGAATGGCTACAGAGAGGAGTTGTCCATGTCCGAACCCGACGCCGGTACTTCGGAGGGGCGGGGCCCCGGCGGACCGCTTCCGGTCCCCGGCGCAGTCATGGTGGACACCAGTCGTGAGGATCGTGTCGGGGAGTTCCGAGGAGTTGCCGGCCCGTACTGGGCCATACGGCCCGTCGGCGGTGGGATCGAGTGGGAGGCCGCCCCCGAGTGTGTACGGCCGGCCAGCCCGATAGAGCGGCTGCGGGCCGAGAACACCCGCTGCAACGCCCGGAGTCGGGGTGATGTGCTGTGAGTGCGGAGCGCGGCAACGCCACCCCCGCCGAGATGCGGAAGGTACCCGGCACGGATCACTCCGCTCCCGATTGCTCGGTCTGTCAGGAATTCGACTGGGCCGAGAAGGACGCCGAGCGGTTGGGCGACCTGAGCGCCGCGACCGATTGGCGGATTCTGCGCAGACGTCATCAGGCGGCCGAACACCCGGAGCGGGCAGCGTTGCCGGGCTCCGCACCCACCGACTGAGGGCCGACGAACGGCGAACGGGGGGAGGCGCTTTCGTGCGCTTCTCCCCGGACCTCCCTCCGAGAGGAAGCGCTCCATGATCCAGTGCACCGCCGTCGCCCTGCTGCCGGCCTCGCCGCATGCTGTCCGCCGGGACGCCGGCCCGGCGGAACCGCGGCCCATCCGCTGCGTACTGGGTGAACAACACCCGGGCGAACACGCGTATCTGCTGTGGGACGACGACCGGCTCGGCGGCGGGGTGTGGGTCCGCTGGACGCCCGGCCGTATGTACCGGGTCGTCCTCCTCCGGTGCACCGGCCACGACGAAGTGCGCGGCCCCTGCGGCCTCTTCACCGACCACCCCTCGGGTCACTCCTGGGAGGTCGTCGATCCGGGGCCTGGGCTTCCGGCTCCCCGGTGAGGAGCACGGAGCGCAGTAGGGCACGCAACCCCCTCCCGTACGCTCGGGCGGGTGGGGTGACGCGGATGCGACAAAGTGGCGCGTTACCCCATCCGCCGGGCGGTCACGGTCCAGAAGACCGCGAACCCGGTCCATACGATCGCGAAGCCCCAGGTCAGGGGGTGTCCGCCGAACAGCGCCATGGAGCCCAGCCACGCGGTGCCGAAAGCCACGAACAACAGCCCGAAGCTGTGGAAGGCGAAGAGGCTGGAGAGCCGTCCGCTCACCACTCCCCACCCGCCCACCAGCAGGATCAGACAGCCTGCCGCCAGCCGCCAGAAGACGCCGCTCTGCGAGGACGGCGCGTAGGACTCGGTGTGACCGGGCACCTCCAGCCCCACGATCTCCCCCCGCCACAAACGGACTTCGGCGCGGTCACCCTTCTCGGCCTCGTCGTACGCCCCCGGCCCCACCGACAACCAATCGGTGTGACCCGGCCGTTCCACTTGGACGTCGTAGTACGTGCTGCACGTCGTGGTGCCGCTCCCGGCATCCCCGCTCGTGCCGTCGTAGGTGCAGTGCTCGCCCGTCCGCCTGCCGAGGACCGTGCCGGCCTCCCGCCGCACGCACTCCTCCCCGGCGTCTGCGTGGCCGACCGCACTCCCACCCGCACTCCCGGCCGCGCAGACCGGCGCGTTGCGGTACTCCTCGGTCGCCGTGTACCCGTCGGCGACCTGCTGACCGAAGAGGAAGGCTCCCCACCCGGCGGCGAGGACGACCAGTACCCGTAACCAGACGGGCAGCCGGCCCCGCTGTCCACCCCGTCCGTACCCCGTTGTCCTCACACAGCCGTGATGCCCGCCGCAGGCAGCCCTCATGCCGCGGGCAACGGCCCCCGGTGGGAGCGTGCTTCCTGCCACGCGACGACATCCGCGGCACGCACACCAGCGAGCCCGAGAACCGGAGTCGGTGCCGCCGGCGGAACGGCCCCGTGCAGGCGGTCGAGCAGGAAGGATGCCGGGCCCGGCACGGATGACTCCTTGCTTCGCCGGTCGCGCGTCCGCCCTGCCCCGGCCGGGATCAGCCGGGTCGCGCGCGGTGCGCCCGTAGCCGGCCCGCGCGGGTCAGTGCACCGAGCCACCGCAGGGCCGGCCCCCTGCCCGGCCACCCGATTCCGCGTGTGCGCCACGCCGCCTGTCACGGGCTCCCCACCTCATCCCCGCGCCGTCGCCAGGGCCTTCGTGACGCCGGTTTCCTTGTGGCCCAGGAAGTGCGGGTCGGGCCGGAGGACGGCGTCCAGGGCCGCCTTGCCCGCCGCGAAGACCTCCCGCGTGCCGCCGTAGTACCAGGTGACGTCGTGCGGTTCGTCCACGCCGACCCCGTACGCGTCGATCCCCGCCGCCCGGCAGAGCGCGACGGCCCGCCGGATGTGGAACCCCTGGCTCACCAGGACCGCGCCGTCGACCCCGAAGATCTTCTTCGCCCGGACGCAGGAGTCCCAGGTGTCGAAGCCCGCGTAGTCGCTGACGATCCGCGCGCCCGGCACCCCGTGCGCGGTGAGGTACGCCCGCATCGCGTCCGGCTCGTCGTACTCCGTACGGCTGTTGTCGCCGGTCACCAGGAGCACCTTCACCTTGCCGGTGCGGTACAACTCGGCTGCCGCGTCCAGCCGGTGGGCGAGGTACGGGGTCGGCCGGCCGTCCCACAACCCGGCGCCGAACACCACGGCCACGCCCCGCTCCGGCGCGTCGGCCGTGGTCCGTACGTGCGCCTGGGCCGACGCGTACATCCAGGTCATCGGCGCCAGCGCCACCGCACAGGCCACCATCAGGCCCTGCACCGACCGCCGTTGACCGCGCCGGGTGTGCGGCAGCAGCGCCACCCACCGGCGCGGCCGCAAGGCCGCCCCGAGGGCCTTCGGCAGTCTCGGTCGTCGCATGGGAACCTCCGTCGATGCGCGGCGCACGGTGCTCGTGCGGCCGTCCCCACCTGAGGGGACGAACGAGCGCGCTCAGGGGTTCTGCGTCCCGGAAGATCGCTGTGCCGCCATTCGGGAAGCCCTTCAGTGGGCGGGGTGGCGCGGGGCCTCACCCCTTGGGCGTCCACGGGACCGGTACCGGCGGCGGCGCGTCCAGCGCGTGGCGGAGCTTCTCCTTGAGAGACCTGGGCGGAGCCTGCTCCTCCGCCCGCGAGTGCACGAGGCGCGCGACGGTCACGCGGATGTGGCTCGTACGGTGGTGCTGCTGGAGGCGGACCAGCCAGGAGCCGTCGGACGTGAGGTAGGCGCTGCGCCCCGGGCTGTCGCCCGGCCGGGCGTGGCGGGCCAGGACGCCCGGAAGATGGTGGAGCGCGGCGTCCTCGGCCACGGCCCGTGCCCGTGCCTCGTCGCCCTCGACGGGGTGGCTGGCCACCAGCGTCCAGCGGTGCAGCCGCAGGTCGGTGCCGTCCGCACTCTGGGTCTCACGGGTGTCCTCCTCGATGAGGACGTACCACTGAGCAGTCATGAGGGTCCGAGGGCCTTTCGTTTGCCGGTCACCGCAGGGTGGACGTGTGAGGGTCGCAGGCCGTGGCTTCGAACTCCGGCAGGGGGACGAGGCGGAGGACTTCCTCACCGTCCTTCGAGTAGTCCTCGTACAGGACGCGGCCGGGGCGGAGCCGGTCGCGGTCGGCCGTGGTGAAGTCGATGGACCGGGCCGACCACGAGCTGTCCCCGGTCCGGCCGGCGAGGCTGTAGACGGTCGCGTCGGCGAGCGGCCCGGGGGATCGGGTCGCGGTCCAGCCGGGGGTGGGGGAGTCGAGGGGCCAGGTGGTGAGTCCGGCCTCGAGAGGCCGGACGGGGGTCCATTCGCCGATCTTCGTGTCCTCTTGTCGACCGTCCCCCTCTTCGTAGAGTCCGGCCCCGACGATGTCGTGGCCGCAGACCATGATGACGCCGAGCAGTCGGCCGTCGGCGGTCACGGAGATCCCGGTGACGCCGTCGATGGACGCCCCGCACCCGGAGGTCGTGGCCAGGGTCAGCCCGACGGCCAAGGCGCAGGCCGCGCGCCGGAACACCGGCCGTGAAGAGGTCGATCGCACAGAATCCCCCGTCCGGGGATCACACATGAGGACCCCCCGTCCGCCGGATGCTAGTGCAGCGCCCGGCCCTGGTAGGGGCCCGGCCCGCTCAGCGCCGGGTGGCGCTGCCCGCGCCCTTCCGTTGCGACCTCGTTGTGGATCTGTGGCCACGCACTCCCGGCTCGCGCGCGTCAGAACCCGTACCGGGTTTGCTCGCGGCGTCGCGGGGCTGGGCGCGCGCTCGCGGCGTCGTCGGAGCGGCCTGGTATCTCCGCTACCGGGCCGCTCCGGTGATCGCACGCACCCAGCCCCGTTCCTTCTTCCGCGCGACAACCCCATACAGGTCCTCAGGGGAGTTCACCGTGTCACGACCCTTGACGGGTACACGGAAGCGGGCCAAGAATGATCACGCACTGCGATATGACAACGTTGTCTACGTCGGAAGAGGCGCTCTTTCCATGAGATGGACCCACTGGATTCGCGGCGCGGGGACGGCGGCTGCCACGGCCGCGCTCCTCGGCGGAGCCGTCGCCGCACCGGCCGTGGCGGACTCCGGCCGGCACGGTCAGGACCGGCTCACCGATCTCGTCAACCCGTTCATCGGGTCCGAGAACGAGGGCAACACCTACCCCGGTGCGGCCGTGCCGTTCGGCATGGTGCAGTTCTCGCCCGACACCGGTCACAACACCGGCTACGACTACTCCCAGAACCACATCCGGGGCTTCTCCACCGTGCACATCTCCGGTGTGGGCTGCGGCCTCGGCGGTGACCTCCCGGTGCTTCCGACGACCGGCGACATCACGTCGACCGACAACGCCGTCTACGCCGCGGAGTTCAGCCACGACGACGAGAGCGCCGCCCCCGGCACGTACGAAGTCGGCCTGAAAACCGGCATCAAGGCGGAGCTGAGCGCCACCGCCCGTACCGGCGTGCAGCGTTACACCTTCCCCGCCACCGACAAGGCCAACGTCCTCGTCAACGCGGGCCAGTCGCTGCACAAGACGGTGGGCACCAAGGTCGAGATCCTCGACAACCGCACCGTGCGCACGGCCATCACCGGCAGCGGCTTCTGTCAGGACACCAAGGCGTACACGGTCTACACGATCACCCGCTTCGACCGCCCCTTCAAGGTCTCGGGCACGTGGAAGGGTGACGTCGTCACCGAGGGCTCGAAGTCCTCCACCGCCGCCGGCGAGCGCAACGGCGCCTTCCTGCGGTTCGACACCACCAGGGACCGCACCGTCGAGGCGACGACCGCGATCTCCTACGTGGACGCCAAGGGCGCCGCCCACAACCTCCGCTCCGAGGGCGGCCGTTCGTACGACCACGTCGCCAGGGCCGCGCAGGCCGCGTGGGAGGACCGCCTCGACGACGTCACGGCGCAGGGTGGCAGCGAGACCGTCCGCCGGACCTTCTACTCGTCGCTGTACCGCTCGTTCCTCGCGCCCAACCTGGGCAGCGACGTGGACGGCCGTTACACCGGCTGGGACCAGAAGATCCACCGGGCCAAGGGCTTCACCTACTACCAGAACTGGTCGCTCTGGGACACCTACCGCACCCAGGCCCAGCTGCTGTCGCTGCTCGCCCCCGGCGAGTCCCGCGACATGGCGATCTCCGTCATCAAGATCGACGAGGAGAGCGGCTGGCTCCCCAAGTGGGGCTACGGCACGGTCGAGACGAACATCATGACCGGTGACCCGGTCACCCCCTTCCTCACCAACGCCTACCAGCAGGGTCTCCTCAAGGGATACGAGGAGCAGGCGTACGCGGCGCTGAAGAAGAACGCGGACGGCGTCCCCGCCGCCGACTCCGCTCCGGTGGGCCGCGAGGCGAACGTGGAGTACCTCGCCAACGGCTTCGCCCCGTACATCGAGAACCGCGCGCACGTGAAGCCCGGTGACTCGGACTACGACCACGGCGCCTCCGCGACCCTGGAGTACGCGCTCTCCGACGCGATGCTCGGCCAGATGGCCAAGGACCTCGGTCACCGGGCCGACGCCGCCCGCTACACCGAGCGGGCGCAGAACTACCGCAAGATCTTCGACGCTTCGACCGGCTTCTTCCGCGCCCGTGACGCCTCCGGCGCCTTCACCGGGCCGGCCGACCCGGCGCAGAGCGTGGGCTTCCACGAGGGCACCTCGTGGCAGTACCAGTGGCTGGTCCCCCAGGACCCGCCCGGCATGGTCGGCCTGATCGGCGGCACCCAGGCCGCCAACGCCCGCCTCGACTCCTTCTTCGCCTACGACCAGCTGGTCCAGGACCCGGCGAAGACCGCCCGCGAGGTGTGGGTCAACGGCCCGTACGCGTACTACAACGCGGACAGGTACAACCCGCAGAACGAGCCCGACCTGATCGCCCCGTACACCTACCTCTCGACCGGCCAGCCCTGGAAGACGACCGACGTGGTGCACGCCGCGCTCACCCTCTTCACGGACGCCCCGACCGGTATGACGGGCAACGACGACCTCGGCACGATGTCCGCCTGGAACGTCCTCTCCTCCATCGGCATCTTCCCGGTCCAGCCGGGCACCGACACCTGGGGCCTCTCCACCCCCCTCTTCGAGCGGGTGGACCTGACCCTGGACCGTCGCTACTACCCGAACGGCAAGCTCACCGTGAAGGCTCCGGGCACCTCGGAGTCGGTGCGCTACATCCAGTCCGCGAAGGCCGACGGCCGCTCCTACGGCAAGACCTACCTCACCACGGACGACATCCGTGACACCCGCGAGCTGACCTACCAGGTCGGCACGGCCCCCTCCACGTGGGGCACCTCGGTGAAGGCGGCTCCGCCCGCCCTGAAGTGACGCGCCGACCGGCACGCACTTCGGTAGGCACCGACACCGGGACCCGCCCCTCACCGGGGGCGGGTCCTCCTGTTCTCCGCCGCCGGTGAGAGCCCTTAGCATCGTGCGATGACGTTCCCACGGCTGGTCGCCACCGACCTCGACGGCACCCTTCTGCGGCGCGACGGCAGCGTGTCCGCCCGGACCCTGCGCGCGCTCCGGACCGCGCGGGACGCCGGAGCCGAGATCGTCGTGGTCACCGCCCGGCCGCCCCGGTACCTCGACCGGCTCGTGGAGTCGACCGGGCTTACCGGCACGGCGGTGTGCAGCAACGGCGCGCTCGTCTACGACCTCGCCACCCGCGCCGTCACCACCACCCGGCCGCTCGCCCTGCCCACCGCACGGCTCGTCGCCGACCGCTTCGCCGCGGCACTGCCGGAGATCTCCTTCGGGATCGAGACCGGCGACCAGGCCTTCTTCGAGCCCTCCTTCCTGCTGCGCTTCTCCGGCGACGACGAGGGGGCGTCCGTCGTCCCGTCCCGCGACGGGCTCTGGAACACCGGCCTGCCCCTGACCAAGCTGCTCGCCTGGTCGGACCGGACCGACGCCGACACCCTGCTCACCACGCTCGAACGGGCGGCGCCCGGGCTCGCCCAGTACACGCACTCGGGCGGCCACGGGCTGCTGGAGATCAGCGCCCCGGGCGTCACCAAGGCCGGCACTCTGGCGCTGCTCTGCGAGGAGCGCTCGCTCACCGCCGCCGACGTCGTCGCCTTCGGCGACATGCCCAACGACCTGGCGGTCCTCCGCTGGGCGGGCGCCGGTTACGCCATGGGCAACGCCCACCCCGACGTCCTCGCGGCGGCCTCGCACCGCACGCTCTCCCACGAGGAGGACGGGGTCGCCGTCGTCCTGGAACGGCTGTACGGACCGGTGGTCCCCCTGTTTCCCGTGGGCGGTGGTGTCGCCACCCGGTCCGCGACCGGCGACGACCAGAACGGCATCACCGTGACCGCCTGACCGCAACCGCCTGACCGCGACCGCCTGACCGTGCGCAGGCCCGACCGTGCGCAGGTCCCGACCGCAGCCCCCAGGGCGCGCCCCGTGACACCCTCGTACCCGGGAGCTGTCAACGGCCCGCGCGCGTCCGTGAGGACGGCGAAAACCGCCGTGACCCCCGCGCAACGGACAGGCAACCTCCACCCGGCACGCTGGTGACAGGACGGCGCGGGCGCCTCACCGCGACGACGCCCCCGCCGTCCCCCGCCGTCGCCTCCCGGAACGGAACCCGCAGGCCCATGCAGCGCACCCGGCACTCCGCCCGCCCCGTCCGTACCGGCACCTCCGGCACCCCAGCCGCCTCCCGCGACGCCGCGCAGCCCCCGGTCCTCGTCGCCGTGGCGCACGGCAGCCGGGACCCGCAGGCGGTCCGGACCGTGGTGCGACTCCTGGACCGGGTACGGGAGATGAGGCCCGGCCTCGACGTACGCCTCGGGCACATCGAGCTGAACGAACCACTGCTGCCGCAGACGCTCGCGGGGCTCGGGGGCGGCTCGGCCGTCCTCGTACCGCTGCTGCTCGGCCGTGGCTACCACGTCAAGCACGACCTGCCCTCCCTCGCCGCCGCCGCACCGGAGGTCCGTACCCGGATCGCCGCCCCGCTAGGCCCCCACCCGCTATTGGTGGAGGCGCTGTACGGGCGGCTCGTCGAGGCCGGCTGGCCCGCCGGACCCGGCCCCGGGACCGGGGAAGAACAGGGGCAGGGACGGGGGGACGCCGTGGTGCTGGCCTCCGCCGGTTCCCGCGACCCGGAGTCCGCGGCCGACACCCGGCGCACCGCCCGCCTGCTCTCCGAGCGGCTCGGCGGGGTGCCGGTGGTACCCGCGTACGCCTCCGCCGCCACGCCCGCCACGCCCACCGTGTCCGTCGCGGTCCGTGCGCTCGCCGCCCGGGGGTACCACCGCACCGCTGTGGCCTCGTACTTCACCGCCCCCGGCCGCTTCGCGACGGCGGCGGCGGAGGCCGCCCCGGGCATCGCGGCGGCCCCGCTCGGCGACCACCCCGCGATGGCCCGGCTGCTGCTACACCGCTACGACCACGCGTGCGCCGGCGCCGCCCCGGCCGACGGCGGAACCCCGCTCCTCGCGACAGCCTGAGGCGCCCACTCCCCGGCCCCTCCCCGCCCCTTCCCGCGCGATCCCGGTCGACTGTCGGATCCGGTCGTTATGGTCATCACCATGGACGGGACACACGAGATCGGTACGCACACGACACAACACCCCGCGACACAACACCCCGCGACGCCACACCCCGCGACGCCACACCCCGCGACACCGGACCGTGCGACGCCGCACCACGCGTCACGGCACACCGACAGCACGGACCGGGACGCACACGACAGCACCGAGCGGGCCCACGCCCCGGCACTGACCCCGACCGAGCCCACGGCCTCGCGCCAGGCACCCGCCCCCTACGCACGCTCCGACATCGAACGCTGGGACACCGAGGCGGACAAGCGGCCCGGCCGCACCGCGTTCCAGCGCGACCGCGCCCGCGTGCTGCACTCCGCCGCGCTGCGCAGGCTGGCCGGGAAGACGCAGGTCGTCACCCCCGGCACCCGGGGCGTCGGCTGGGACGCCAGTCCGCGTACCCGGCTCACCCACTCCCTGGAGTGCGCGCAGGTCGGCCGGGAGCTCGGGGCCGCCCTCGGCTGCGACCCGGACCTGGTGGAGACGGCCTGCCTCGCACACGACCTCGGCCACCCGCCCTTCGGCCACAACGGCGAGCTGGCGCTCAACGAGTTCGCCGCCGACTGCGGCGGCTTCGAGGGCAACGCCCAGTCGCTGCGGCTGTTGACCCGGCTGGAGCCGAAGCGATTCGTCCGCGACCCGCGCACCGGTGAGCTCGCCAGCGTCGGCCTCAACCTCTCCCGGGCCGCGCTCGACGCCGCCACCAAGTACCCCTGGCCGCGCGGCGCTCACCCCACCGACCCGAAATCGGCCAAGTTCGGGGTGTACGAGGACGACCTGCCGGTCTTCTCCTGGGCCCGCGAGGGCGCCCCGGCCGACCGGACCTGCTTCGAGGCCCAGGTGATGGACTGGTCCGACGACGTGGCGTACTCCGTCCACGACTTCGAGGACGGCCTGCACGCGGGCCACTTCGTCCCCGCCCTCCTGCACGACCCGTCCGAGCGCGCGGCGATCTGGGCGGCGGCCATCGGCCGGTACGTCCCCTCGGACACCGACCCCGAGGAGCTGGCGGAGGCGCTCGACCGGCTGACCGGCCAGGAGTGGTGGCCGCACGGCTACGACGGTTCCGCCGTGGCCCAGGCCCGGCTGAAGGACGCCACCAGCCAGCTCATCGGCCGGTTCTGCCAGGCGGCGGAGACCGCGACCCGCGAGGTCCACGGCCCGGGCCGGCTCACCCGCTACGGCGCCGAGCTGGTCGTCCCCCGCGAAGTACGCGCCGAGTGCGCGGTGCTCAAGGCCGTCGCCGTCCGGTACGTCATGCAGCGCACCGAGCAAGCGGTGATCCGCGCCGATCAGCGCGTCGTCATCGCCGAACTCGCCGCCGCGCTCACCGCACGGGCGCCCGAGGGTCTGGAACCGCAGTTCCGTGCCCTGTACGGGACGGCGCCCGACGACCGTGCCCGCAAGCGCGTCCTGGTGGACCAGATCGCCGCCCTCACCGACGCCTCCGCCCGCTCCCTCCACCTCCACCTGACCGGGCAGGCATCCTGAGGGCCGTTCCCTCACGCGCCGTGACCTGCGGGCGCGGCGGTCGCACGGCGCGGCAGGGCGGATGATGTGCTGGCACACAGCCGGGCCCGCGATCATGGGACATGCGCCAAGAGGGGCACACCCCCTTTCGCCCTCACCCTCCGTGCGGGAGGCTCGCAGGGTGAGGGCGCCGCGCAGTACGCACTGAGGAGGCAGCAAGTGGTGGACGCACACAGGACGTTCGTCATCGTCGGCGGGGGACTGGCCGGCGCGAAAGCGGCCGAGGAACTCCGCTCGCAGGGGTTCGACGGCAGGGTGATCCTGATCGGCGACGAGCGCGACCACCCCTACGAGCGGCCGCCGCTCTCGAAGGGATACCTCTCCGGAAAGGCCGACCGCGACAGCGTGTTCGTCCAGGAGAAGGCGTGGTACGCGGGCGCCGACGTGGAACTCCACCTCGGTCAGCCGGTCACCTCCGTCGACCGGTACGCCCGTTCCGTCCAGCTCGGCGACAACACGGTCATCCACTACGACAAGTTGCTCCTCGCCACCGGCTCCGAACCGCGCCGCCTGCCCGTCCCGGGCACCGACCTGGTCGGCGTCCACCACCTGCGCCGCCTCGCCCACGCCGACCGGCTGCGCGGGGTGCTCTCCGCCCTCGGCCGGGACAACGGCCACCTGGTGATCGCCGGGGCCGGCTGGATCGGTCTGGAGGTCGCGGCGGCGGCCCGCGGCTACGGCGCCGAGGTCACCGTCGTGGAGCCCGAACCGACCCCGCTGCACGGCGTCGTCGGCCCCGAGCTGGGCCAGATCTTCACCGACCTGCACGCCGACCACGGCGTTCGCTTCCACTTCGGCGCCCGCCTCACCGAGATCGTCGGCCAGGACGGCGTGGTGCTCGCCGCCCGTACCGACGACGGCGAGGAGCACCCGGCCCACCACGTGCTCGCCGCGATCGGCGCCGCCCCGCGCACCGGCCTCGCCGAGGCCGCCGGACTGCGGCTCGCCGACCGGGCGCACGGCGGCGGCATCGCCGTCGACGCCTCGCTGCGCACCTCGGACCCGCACATCTACGCCGCCGGGGACGTCGCCTCGGTGGAGCACCCGCTCTTCGGTACCCGGCTGCGCGTCGAACACTGGGCCAACGCGCTGAACGGCGGCCCGGCCGCCGCCCGCGCGATGCTCGGACAGGACGTGACGTACGACCGGGTGCCGTACTTCTTCTCCGACCAGTACGACCTCGGCCTCGAGTACTCGGGATGGGCGCCGCCGGGCAGTTACGACCAGGTCGTCATCCGGGGCGACGCGCGCAAGCGCGAGTTCCTCGCCTTCTGGCTGCGGGACCGCCGGGTGCTGGCCGGGATGAACGTCAATGTGTGGGACGTCACGGAAACCGTCCAGGCGCTGATCGGCGCCCGCGCCCCGCTCGACCCGGATGCCCTGGCCGACCCCTCGGTCCCGCTCGAATCCCTGCTCTGACCTCCTCCTCCGTCCCCCTCCCGCCCCGGGGGCCCGTCCCGTACACGGAGCCGTCCCGGCACCTTGGTGTACGGGACATGCCACCGGCAACCCCGGGGCGCACCTGCGCGCCGGGACGGCCCCGGGTGCACCGTGAGGCCCCGGCCCGCCGGTCAGGGCAGCAACCCCTCGCGCCCCCGTAGACTTCATCCGTGGCTGGCAGGATCAATGACGACGACGTGAAGGCGGTACGGGACGCGGTCCCGATCGACTCCGTCGTGTCCGAATACCTCCAGCTCAAGAACGCGGGCGGGGGCAACCTCAAGGGCCTCTGCCCCTTCCACGACGAGAAGTCCCCCTCCTTCCAGGTCAGCCCCTCCAAGGGTCTGTTCCACTGCTTCGGCTGCCAGGAGGGCGGCGACACCCTCGCGTTCGTGATGAAGATCGACCACCTCACCTTCTCCGAGACGGTCGAGCGCCTCGCCGCGAAGGCGGGCATCACCCTGCGCTACGAGGAGGGCGGCTACAACCCCTCCCACCAGCGCGGCGAACGCATCCGGCTGATCGAGGCCCACCAGGCCGCCGCGAAGTTCTACACCGAACAGCTCGACGGACCCGAGGCGGAGATCGGCCGGAAGTTCCTCGCCGAGCGCGGCTTCGACCAGGCCGCCGCCGCCCACTTCGGCGTCGGATACAGCCCGGCCGGCTGGGACCACCTCACCCGCTACCTGCGCGGCAAGGGCTTCAGCGACAAGGAACTCATCACCTCCGGCCTCTCCCAGGACGGCCGGCGCGGCCCGATCGACCGGTTCCGGGGCCGACTGATGTGGCCCATCAGCGACACCGCCGGGGAGATCGTCGGCTTCGGCGCGCGCAAGCTGCGCGACGACGACAACGGCCCGAAGTACCTGAACACCCCCGAGACCCCGATCTACAAGAAGTCGCAGGTCCTCTACGGCATCGACCTGGCCAAGAAGGACATCGCCAAGGCCAGCCGCGCCGTCGTGGTCGAGGGCTACACCGACGTCATGGCCTGCCACCTGGCCGGCGTCACCACCGCCATCGCCACCTGCGGCACCGCCTTCGGCAACGACCACATCAAGATCCTCCGCCGTCTCCTGATGGACAACGGCAGCGCCCGCGTGATCTTCACCTTCGACGGCGACGCGGCCGGCCAGAAGGCCGCCCTGCGCGCCTTCGAGGACGACCAGAAGTTCGCCGCCGAGACCTACATCGCCATCGCGCCGGACAACATGGACCCCTGCGACCTGCGCCTGGTCAAGGGCGACGACGCCGTCCGCGACCTGGTCGAACCCCGCACCCCGCTCTTCGAGTTCGCGCTCCGCCAGATCGTCGCCCGCTACGACCTGGAGACCCCGGCCGGCCGCGCCGCCGCCCTGGACGAGGCCGCGCCCGTCGTCGCGAAGATCAAGACGAGCAGCGTGCAGCGCGAGGTGGCCGTCCAGCTCGCCGGCCTCGTCGGCATCCTCGACCAGGAGTACGTCGTCCACCGCGTCCACCAGCTCGCCCAGTGGGCCCGCGGCCGGGGCGGCGACAGCGGCAGGTCCGGGAGCAACGGCAACAAGCAGGCACGCCCCGGCGCCCGGCACCAGGACGTGGCGCCCGCCTCCATCGCCCCCTCCGGCCCCGCGCTCAACCTCCGCAGCCCCGCCCACCGCACGGAGCGAGAACTCCTCAAGCTGGCCCTCCAGCGGCCCGCCCTGGTCTCGCCCGCCTTCGACGCGTACGGCACCGACGAGTTCACCGCCCCGCCCTACGCGGCCGTCCGCGAGTGCATCGCCGAGGCCGGCGGGGCCGAACAGGGTGTCGCCGACCCCCGCGACTACCTGGCCGCCGTCCTGGACGCGACCCCCCACGACTCCGTCCGCAAACTCGTCACCGAGCTGGCCGTCGAGGTCTTCCACGGCAAGTCCATCGACGAGGCGTACGCGGGCACGCACCTGGTCAAGGTCCGGCTGCGCGCCGTGGACCGCCGGATCGACGACGTACAGAGCAGCCTCGCCCGCCTCGGCTCCCAGGTCGCCCCCGACCACCTCGCCGCCGCGCAGAACGAGGTCTGGGTCCTCCAGCAGTACGCCCAGGCGCTCCGCAACCACGGCACCGACGCGCTCTGACGCTCCGCCGACCCGGCACCGGCTCTCCCAGAAAGTCCCCGCACGCCCCTCGTGGCGGTGTTGTGTCGTACGCCACACTGGACGGCGGTGCCTGAGTCATCGGAGCGCGTCGGCCCACCGAGGGCGGACCCCCGCCACAGCGTTCCGGCAGCGATCACCTGGAGGTCGCCCCCGTGCAGACCCGGACCCTGACGAGCACGACGGACCATGCGCCCCCGCGCACCCCCGCCTACGCGCCCGCGATTCCCCAGCAGGGCAGGGCCGCGCACCATCCGGAGAGCGGGGCCCGGCCGCCCGCGCCCCCCGACGCCGTGCTGGAGGAAGAGGACGACGAGGAGCGCGAACCCGCCCCGACCCCGAGCCGGACCACCGACCACACCGGGGCCGGCTCGGACCTCCTGCGCCAGTACCTCCGGGAGATCGGACGCGTCCCGCTGCTGACCGCCGCCGAGGAGGTGGAGCTGGCCCGCCGCGTCGAAGCCGGACTCTTCGCCGAGGAACGCCTCGCGGCGGACCCCCGCCCCGGCCCCCGGCTGGCGCACGACCTGGCCCGGATCGCCGCACTCGGCCGCACCGCCAAACGCCGCCTCATCGAAGCCAACCTCCGGCTCGTCGTCTCCGTCGCCAAACGCTACGTCGGACGCGGCCTCACCCTGCTCGACCTCGTGCAGGAGGGGAACGTCGGGCTCATCCGGGCCGTCGAGAAGTTCGACTACACCCGGGGCTACAAGTTCTCCACCTACGCGACCTGGTGGATCCGCCAGGCGATGTCCCGCGCCCTCGCCGACCAGGCCCGCACCATCCGCGTGCCGGTCCACGTCGTCGAGCAGATCAACCGCGTCGTCCGG
Source organism: Streptomyces sp. NPDC005576 (assembly GCF_042871745.1). Lineage (NCBI taxonomy): Bacteria > Bacillati > Actinomycetota > Actinomycetes > Kitasatosporales > Streptomycetaceae > Streptomyces > Streptomyces sp. NPDC005576. The sequence continues at coordinate 156,895 of NZ_JBIAJC010000017.1, forward strand.
GTACGCCGCCGGCTGCTCCAGGAGCGCGGATACGAGCCCGCCGCCGGGGAGGTCGGCGCCGAACTCGACCTCACCGCGGAACGCGTCCGCGAGATCCTGCGACTCGCCCAGGAACCCGTCTCGCTGCACGCCCCGATCGGCGAGGAGGAGGACGTCTGCTTCGGCGACCTCATCGAGGACGGCGACGCCACCTCACCCGCCGAGTCGGCGTCCTCCCTGCTGCTGCGCGAACACCTGGAAGCGGTGCTCTCCACCCTCGGCGAACGCGAACGCCGGGTCGTCCGGCTCCGCTACGGCCTGGACGACGGACGCTCCCGCACCCTGGAGGAGATCGGCACCCTCTTCGGCGTGACCCGCGAACGCATCCGCCAGATCGAGGCGAAGACCCTCGCCAGGCTCCGCGGCCACGCCTACGCCGAACAGCTCCGCGGCTACCTCGACTGACCCGGGTACAGGTGATGTCCGGCCGCCCCGGACACGCCGGAGGGCGCCCCTGGACCGGCCGTCACGCGGCCGTCCAGGAGCGCCCTCCGGTGGGGCTCTACGTGGCTCAGTCGACCTCGGCCAGCGCCTCCGCGAACTGCGCCGCGTAGAGCCGCGCGTACGCGCCCTTCGCCGCGAGCAGCTCGTCGTGCGAGCCCTGCTCCACGATCGAACCGTTCTCCATCACCAGGATCACGTCGGCGTCCCGGATCGTGGAGAGCCGGTGCGCGATCACGAAGCTGGTCCGCCCGTGCGCCAGGCGCGCCATCGCCTTCTGGATCAGCACCTCGGTACGGGTGTCGACCGAGCTGGTCGCCTCGTCCAGCACCAGGATCACCGGGTCGGAGAGGAACGCCCGCGCGATGGTGATCAGCTGCTTCTCGCCCGCGCTGACCCCGGTGCCCTCGTCGTCGAGGACGGTGTCGTACCCCTCGGGGAGCGTACGGACGAACCGGTCGGCGTGGGCCGCCCTCGCCGCCTCCTCGACCTCCTCCCGGGTGACCTCGCGCGCGGCGCCGTACGCGATGTTCTCCGCGATCGAACCGCCGAACAGCCAGGTGTCCTGGAGGACCATCCCTATCCCCGAGCGCAGCTCGTCGCGCGACATCCGCGCCACGTCCACCCCGTCCAGCACGATCCGCCCGCCGGTCACCTCGTAGAACCGCATCAACAGGTTGACCAGCGTCGTCTTGCCCGCACCCGTCGGCCCCACGATGGCCACCGTCTGCCCGGGCTCCACGCTCAGCGACAGATCCTCGATGAGCGGCTTCTCCGGGTCGTAGCGGAACGACACCTTCTCCAGCCGGACACTGCCCAGCAACTCGGCGGGGCGCTCCGCGTCGGCCGGGTCCGCCTCCTGCTCGTCGGCGTCCAGCAGCTCGAAGACCCGCTCGGCCGAGGCGACACCGGACTGCACCAGGTTCGCCATCGACGCGACCTGCGTCAGCGGCATCGAGAACTGGCGCGAGTACTGGATGAACGCCTGCACATCGCCGATGGACAGCGACCCCGACGCGACCCGCAGCCCGCCGACGACCGCGATGAGCACGTAGTTCAGGTTCGACACGAACATCATCAGCGGCTGCATGATCCCGCTGTTGAACTGCGCCTTGAAGACGGCCTCGTGCAGCGCGTCGTTCTCCTCGGCGAACCGCTGCGCCGACTCCTCCTGACGCCCGAAGACCTTCACCAGGTTGTGCCCGGTGTACATCTCCTCGATGTGGGCGTTGAGCCGGCCCGTGACCTTCCACTGCTGCACGAACTGCGGCTGCGAACGCTTGCCCACCCGCGAGGCCACGAACACCGACAGGGGCACCGTGACGAGCGCCACCAGCGCCAGCAGCGGCGAGATCCAGAACATCATGACCAGCACGCCGACGATCGTCAGCAACGAGTTGATCAACTGCCCCATCGTCTGCTGGAGCGTCTGCGAGATGTTGTCGATGTCGTTGGTCGCCCGGCTCAGCACCTCACCGCGCTGCTTCTTGTCGAAGTACGACAAGGGGAGCCGCGACAGCTTCGTCTGGAGATCCTCGCGGAGCCGGAACACCACCCGGTTGATCACCCGGATCGACAGCCGCGTCGACACCAGCATCAGCAGCCCGGCACCGACGTAGACCGCCAGCACCGCGAGCAGGACATGCCCCACCGCGGTGAAGTCGATGCCCCGGCCCGGAGTGAAGTCCACCCCGGAGAGCAGATCGGCGAGACCGCCGTCGCCCTCGTCCCGCAGGTGCTGGATCGCCTGCGCCTTCGTGGTCCCCGCGGGCATGCTCCGCCCGACGACCCCGCCGAAGATCAGGTCCGTCGCCGCACCGAGGATCTTCGGCCCGACCACCGACAGCGCCACGCTCAGCACACCGGCGCAGAGCATCAGGTACAGCGTGGACTTCTCCGCGCTGAACCGCCCCAGCAACCGCTTGGTCGACCCCTTGAAGTCGGCCGACTTCTGTACGGGCGCCCCGGCCATCATCCGTCCGCCCGGCCCGGCCATTACGCCGCCTCCGCTTCCGTCAGCTGGGAGAGAACGATCTCCCGGTACGTCTCATTGCCGTCCATCAGCTCGCGATGGGTGCCGGTGCCCACGACCCGGCCCTCGTCCAGGACGAGAATCCGGTCGGCCTCGCGGATGGTCGACACCCGCTGCGCGACGATCACCACCGTCGCGCCCGCCGTCGCCCGCCCGAGCGCCGCCCGCAGCGCCGCGTCGGTCGCGTAGTCGAGCGCCGAGAACGAGTCGTCGAAGAGGTAGATCTCCGGCTTCCGCACCAGCGTCCGCGCGATGGCGAGACGCTGCCGCTGACCGCCGGAGACATTGGTGCCGCCCTGCGCGATCGGCGCGTTCAGGCCGTTCTCCAGCTGCTCCACGAACTCCTTGGCCTGCGCCACCTCCAGCGCGTGCCACAGCTCCTCGTCGGTCGCGTCCGGGTTCCCGTACCGCAGGTTCGACGCCACCGTCCCCGAGAAGAGGTACGGCTTCTGCGGGACCAGGCTCACCGTCTTCGCCAGCAGGGCCGCGTCCAGCGTCCGCACGTCCGTCCCGTCGACGAGGACCTCGCCCTCCGTCACGTCGAACAGCCGCGCCACGAGCCCGAGCAGCGTCGACTTCCCGCTGCCCGTCGACCCGATGATCGCGGTCGTCTCGCCGGGCCGCGCCACCAGATCCACCGCGCGCAGCACCGGCTCCTCGGCACCCGGGTAGCGGAACTCCGCTCCCCGCAGCTCCAGGTGGCCGTGGCGGCGCAGCTCCGTCACCGGGGCGACCGGCGGCACCACGCTGGACTCGGTCTCCAGGACCTCGTCGATGCGCTCCGCACACACCTCCGCGCGCGGCACCATCATGAACATGAAGGTGGCCATCATCACGGACATGACGATCTGCATCAGATAGGAGAGGAACGCAGTCAGCGCGCCGATCTGCATCCCGCCGCTGTCGATCCGGTGCGCGCCGAACCACACCACCGCGATCGACGACACGTTGACCACGGTCATCACGGTCGGGAACATCAGCGCCATCAGCCGGCCCGTGGACACCGCCACGTCGGTCAGCTCGGTGTTCGCGCCCCGGAACCGCTTCACCTCGTACCCGTCGCGCACGAAGGCGCGGATCACGCGGTTGCCGGTGATCTGCTCGCGCAGCACCCGGTTCACCGTGTCGAGCCGCGTCTGCATCGTGCGGAAGAGCGGCCGCATCCTGCGGACGATCAGGCTCACCGCGATGCCCAGCAGCGGCACCACGGCCAGCAGCACGGCGGAGAGCGGCACGTCCTGGCCCAGCGCCATGATGATCCCGCCGACGCACATGATCGGCGCGGACACCATCAGCGTGAAGGTCATCAGGACCAGCATCTGGATCTGCTGGACGTCGTTGGTCGTACGGGTGATGAGCGAGGGGGCCCCGAACCGGGCGACCTCGCGGGCCGAGAACGACTGCACCCGGTCGAAGACCGAGGCCCGCAGGTCGCGGCCGAGCGCGGAAGCGGTCCGCGCCCCGAAGTAGACGGCGCCGATGTTGCAGACGACCTGGAGGACGCTGACGGCGATCATCACGCCGCCGTACTCAAGGATGTAGCCCGTGTCCCCCTTCACGACACCGTTGTCGATGATGTCGGCGTTCAGGCTGGGCAGGTAGAGCGAGGCGCAGGTCTGCAACAGCTGGAGGAACACCAGCAGCAGGATCGGCCTTCGATAGGGGCCCAGGAAGGACCTGAGCAGTTTTATGAGCACGCGTGTCTCTCGGGTCGGCGAACGGCAGAGGCCGACCCATTTTGCCGCGCGCATCTCCGCGGAGACGAACGGTTTTCCCCAAGCCGAGGTCAAGAAGAGCGCGCACCCCCCAGCCGTCAGCCAGTGATCACCTCCTGGCGGTCCAGCCGTCCAGCCGTCCAGCCGTCCGTCAGCCCGTGATCGGGTCCCGGCCGTGCGTCCGTCAGCCCGTGACCGGGTCCTGGCCGTCGAACTCGAAGGCCCCCGGGTGGATCTGCTCGCGCGTCGCCTCGTACTGCTGACGCACCGCACGCCCCACGGGCAGCTCCTCGCCCGGTTCCAGCACCTGCGCCGCAGCTCCCTGCCAGGCCGGGGGAGTCCCCGGGTCGAGCCGGCCCTGCGAGACCCCCAGCGCCCACGCCGCCTGCCGGGCCGCGCCCAGCGCCGCGTACTGCGCGGGCTGCGGCACGACGACCTGCGTACCGAAGATCGCCGGAGCCATCGCGCGCACGGCGGGCAGCTCGGCCGCCGCGCCCAGCAGGAACACCCGCCGTACGTGCACCCCACGCCGGCGCAGCACGTCGAGCGCGTCGGCCAGCGAGCAGAGCATCCCCTCGAACGCGGAGCGCGCCAGGTGCTCCGGCTTCATCGACTCCCGCCGCAGCCCGCAGAGCGTGCCCGCCGTGTGCGGGAGCCGCGGGGTCCGCTCACCCTCCAGGTACGGCAGCAGCACGAGACCGGAGGACCCGGGCGTCGACTTCAGCGCGAGCGCCGACAGCTCCTCGAGTCCGCCGTCGAGACCGAGCATGTCGGCGGTCCCGCGCAGGGCCCGTACCGCGTTGGAGGTGTGCACCACCGGCAGGTGCATCCCGGTGGCGTCGGCGAGGGAGGTGATCATCCCGTGCGGGTCGGCGAGTGCCTCGTGGTGCACCGCCATCACGGAACCGGAGGCCCCCAGCGACACCACGGCGTCCCCGACGGCCACCCCCAGCCCGAACGCCGCCGCCATCGTCTCGCCCGTACCGGCGGAGATCAGCAGCCCCTCGGGGGTCGTCCCGGCCGCGTCGGACGGGCCCAGCACCTCGGGCAGCGCGGCCTGGTGGCCGAGTGCCAGCTCCACCAGGTCGGGCCGGTAGGACGAGGTCTGCGCCGACCAGTACCCCGTGCCCGAGGCCGCGCCCCGGTCGGTGGTCCGTCGCGCGGGACGGCCGAGCAACTGCCACACCAGCCAGTCGTGCGGCTGGAGCACCATGGCCACGCGCTGGGCGTTCTCCGGCTCGGTGCGGGCCAGCCACCGCAGCTTCGCCACCGGCTGCGCGGCCTGCGGCACCGCCCCGACCGCCTCGGCCCAGGGCTGCCGCCCGCCGAGCCCGTCGATCAGATCCGCCGCGGCGACCTGCGCCCGCCGGTCGTTGCCCACCAGCGCGGGACGGACGGGCGTGCCCTGCCGGTCCAGCACCACCAGCCCGTGCTGCTGCGCGGCGACCCCGATGGCCTCGACCTTCTCCAGCAACCCGCCGGCCGCCGCCTCACCGAGGGAGAGGAGCCAGGCCTGCGGATCGACCTCCGCGGTCTTCGGTTCGACCGGATGTGCGGCGTACCCCTGCCGCAGCACGGCACCCGTGTCCGTGTCGCAGACGACGATGTGTGTGAAGGCGGCGGAACTGTCCAAGCCGGCGACTATGCCCATGTACGGATTCTGCCGCATCGCGTCCGCTTTCCCGCAACGGCCTCCGGTTTCCGGTTTCCGGCAACGGCCTCCGGCCCGGGCCCCGGTGTTCTGCCGGGGCCCGGGCCGGAGGCCGTCGGGCGGGGTGTTTCTGTCGGGGCGCCTCTGGGGCGGCGGCCGGCGGGAGGCAGGTGGTTCAGGTGTTCGTGGTGCCCCAGTCGTCCTCGACGCCGTTGTGCCCGGCGCGATCCCGGAGCGACCGCACCCGGTCGGCCACCGAGGCGGGCACCCGGTCCCCGACCTTCTCCCCGACGATCTCGCTCACCGAGTGGTACGCCTTGCCCGCGTACTCCCGGCCACTCTGCGCGGCGGACTCCACGGTGTTCCGCACGGCGGGGTTCTCGGCGACCTGGCGGGCGGACTTCTTCAGCTTCTCGTAGCGCTCCCGGCCGGCCCGCGTGCCGAGCACGTAGCCGAGAGCGAGGCCGGCGATGAACGTGAGCCGGTACCGCATGGCAGTCACCCTTCGTTCTGCGTTCCCTGCGTGGGACGTTTGCTGCGTGGGACGTTCGCTGCTTGGGACGTCTGCTTCCCGCCTACCCGGAGACGCCCGAGATCACCCCGGGACATACCGATTGGCGAAGCACCCCCCTGCTTGCGCTAATGTATGTGTCGCAGCGAACGCGCGCCGCTCGGCAGTAGCCAGGCAGGTACGATTTCGAGGCAACGCAGCAATCCCCTGTAGCTCAATTGGCAGAGCAGCCGGCTGTTAACCGGCAGGTTACTGGTTCGAGTCCAGTCGGGGGAGCGCGGTCCCCTGTAGCTCAATTGGCAGAGCATTCGGCTGTTAACCGGAGGGTTACTGGTTCGAGTCCAGTCGGGGGAGCCAACGGAAGAGGGCCCTTCGGGGTCCTCTTCCGCGTTGTGGACCCCACCGCCACCGGCCACCCCCGGCCCACCCGGTCGCGCCCCGCTGCCCGGCCGCTCCGAGCCCCTCCGGGGCCTCTCCCGTGACACGTTCGGGTTGCTTCCCAGCCGCCTGGAACCGGGCAGCACGCAGCGCGGTCCTCAAGATCAAGCGAAGTCGACCAGCCGCAGCGAGAGATCGTATGACCGGCTATGCTGCGGCAGACGGCGCGCACACTTGTACGCGCCACGCCGAAACGGGGCGGTAGCTCAGCCGGTTAGAGCAGCGGACTCATAATCCGTCGGCCGTGGGTTCGAGTCCCACCCGCCCCACCTTCGCGCAGGTCGAGAGAAACGTTCCCACCTGCATCCGAGCGCCCCGAC
>NZ_JBIAJC010000018.1:0-51620 GCF_042871745.1 Streptomyces sp. NPDC005576
ACGAATTCCGACCGTCACCCTCGCCGCATGAACAGGACCAAAACCCCCGAAACCGACAAAGCAGGCTTGACGAACGACATAGAGGCACCCCCCCGTAACCGGCCGGGCGACTCCCCCGAGAAGTCCACCGAACTGGCGTACCACTTGAGGATATTCAGGAACCGTGCCGCCGACAGGCCGCTCGGCGGGGGCGCCCTCGCATGTCTCTCGTGCGCCCCTCACGCGCCCCGCCGGAGGCGGCCCCTGCCACCGGCCACCCCCGGCGCAGGGCAGGTTCCGGAGCGGCTCGGACCGGCTCGCGCTCCTACGACGTGCCCAGCCGGGCCAGCCGCCGCAGCAGGGCGGACCGGCCGGTGCGCGGCACCGTCCACAGGGTCTGGCCCCGCACCCCCCAGTCGGCCAACAGGGCATTCGCGGCCATGAATCCGCTGGTGGCGGCCCGTTCCATCAGGGCGACCGGCAGTTCGGTACGGACCAGGTCGCCCGCGACCATCACGGCCGGCTCGGGCGTGCGTACGGCCGGACGGTCGCGGTAGCCGCCCACCGGGAAGTGCGGGCAGTCCGCCCGCCACTCGTGCCGGGAGTCCACCACCCGGACCCCCGCGGTCTCCGGGTAGACCCGGTGCAACTGGCGTACCGCTTCGGCCTGTACTTCCTCCCGGTCGGCGTCCGGCGCCACCGCGTACGCGTGCAGCTCCACCACCGAGCCGCCGGTGCGGCGGGACCAGCGCAGGGCCTCGCCCTCCCAGCGCTCCAGGACACTCACGTTGTCCAGCGGGCCGTACCCGCTGGTGCCGAGGAAGCCCGGGCGGTCCGCCGCCACGGGCCGCTCCAGCCAGAGCCGCGACACCAGGAACGGCGGTGCGGTGCGCAGCCGCGCCACCCTGCCGCGCCACCGCTTGTCGCCGAGCCCGGGGGAGGCCGCCACCAGGTGCCGCAGTCCGCCGGAGTCGAGCGCCAGCACCACCGCGTCCCGGTGGCGGGTGCGGCCGTCCGCCGTGACGTGGAGGCCGCCGTCCGGGGCGGGTGTCACGCTCTCCACCGTCGAGCCGGTCCGTACCCGCACCCCGTGCTTCTCCAGGTACCCGTGGAGCGGATCCCAGAGCGCCTGCGGGTACGGCTCCGCCGGTACGTCGAAGAGCAGCCCCTCGCTGGAGCCGAGGAAGTAGATGTGGAACATGAGGACGAGTTCCGCGGCGGAGAGGTCGCCGGGGTCGGCGAAGAAGCTCCGCGAGAACACCTCGAAGGCCAAGTGGTGCGCGGCCTCCGGGAAGCGCACCCGCGCCAGGAAGTCGCGGGCACTGACCGTGTCCAGCCGCTCGTACACCTCGGGGACGCGCACATCGAGCAGCGGCAGCGCCGCGCGCGGGTTCATCCGCAGCAGATCACGCGCCCCGAACGACGGGCTGAGGGCCACGAATCCCATCGCGCTGAGCGGAGGGGTACGCGGTACCCGCGCGAAGCTGTCGTACATCCCGTCGCTGTGCCGCAGCGGATAGTCCGGCACGGCGGTGAGCGACTCCAGCCCGGGATCGACCCGGCGGAGCAGCCCGCGCAGGTTGTAGTACTGGCGGAAGAAGGCGTGGAAGCCCCGGCTCATGGTGACCGAGGAGCCGTCCGCCAGCTCCGTCGACCACCCCGCGAGGCGCCCGCCGAGTGCCGACTCCCGTTCGTGGAGCGTGACCCGCACACCGCGCTCGGCCAGCAGGGTGGCCGCCGCGAGCCCGGCGATGCCGCCGCCGACCACCGCCACCGCAGGGGCCCCGCCGTCGAACCGCGCCCGGCCCTCCGGGGCCCGGAGCACCTCGGCCCGCCGGTCGCGGCCGTGCCGCCGGCCGTCCGGGACGCCGCTTCCCCGCCGCCTCACGCCGCGCCCCCGTCCGCCGGACGGCGCGGTGCCCGGGCGACGAAGGTGTGGGTGATACCGGTCTGCCAGCCGGGCAGCGGCAGTACCCGCACCCCCTCGAAACCGGCACGGCCGATCCGGTCGGCGAAGGCGGGAGCGGTGTCGAAGGCGAGCACGCTGCGCCAGAGATGACGGTAGAGCTCCCCGTCCCCGGCGGCCCGGCCCAGCGGCAGCACCACCGAGCGGCAGACCGAGTTCCACAGCACCCGGTGCGCCCTGCCCTGTGACAGGGCGTACTCGTGCACCGCCAAGCGCCCGCCGGGCAGCAGCAGTTCGCGTGTGACAGCCAGTGTGGCGTCCGGGTCGACGACGTTGCGGAAGAGGTAGGCGGCGAACACCGCGTCGAAACGGCCGTCGACCGATCCGCCTCCCCGGGCCGTCCTCGGGCCGCTCGCCAGCGCCTCCACCGGGGAGTGCACGAACCGGACGTGGGCGGGCCACTCCTTCGCGGCGGCCTGCGCGAGCATGCCCGCGGACGCGTCGACGGCCACGATCTCCGCGTACGGGGCGGCGGCCAGCAGCGCGGCGGTGGAGGCCCCCGTGCCGCACCCCAGGTCGAGCAACCGGAGGCCCGCCCCGCCGTGGGGCAGTCCGAGGCGGCGGGCGGAGCGCCGCAGATGGGCGTGGTAGCCGGGGTTGGCCGCCACGAGACGGTCGTAGGCGAGGGAGGCGTGGTCGAACGCGGAGGACAACTCGGCGTCGTGCAGCAGGGTCATGGGGTGGTCATTCCTCGTCGGAGAGGCCGGGCGGGCCGGGCGGGTGGGGGACGGCAGGGGCGGGGTCCGTCGGCATGAACCGGCGGGAACGGAAGGGCAGTTCGGCGAGGGTCCGGAGCATCGGGGCGACCGGGGTGCGGAGTCCGACGAGCAACTCCTCGCGCAGCGGGGCCGATCCGTCCAGGAAGCGGAGGAGCCGCGCGGGGGGCACCGAGCGGAAGAGCCCGGTGAAGAAGGCCGCGCCGTCCACCCGCCCGGCGTCCAGGGCCCGGAGCATGACCGCGTCCATGGCGAGTGACCGGGCACGGTAGGGGGGCGGCGTCCGCGGTGGCTTCCCCGCGCGCAGCGCCGTCGCCAGTGACCGGCTCTGACGCTGGACTCCGCTGAAGGTGTAGCCGGTGGAGGGCCGGGTCGCGCCGCCCGCCGTACCGACGCGGAAGACCGACCGTCCGGCGCGCGGCGGGAAACGCCCGTCGGTCATCGGGATGACGCCGTGCTCGGTGGCGGACACCCGGTAGGGCGACGCGCCGAGCACCTCGCCGAGATGGTGGTCCAACGCCTCGGCATAGGCGGCGGGTTCCAGCGGGGTGCGGGAGAACTCCGTGTACTCCACCAGTGCCGTGCGCGCGTCCAGCGGGAGCACGTAGGCGAAGGAGAGACCGTGGCGCGGCTGCGGGGTCCGGAAGTCCATGAGCGTGGCGGTGTCCGGGTCGAACACGGGCCGCTCGGTGTGTACGAACCAGCCGGTGAAGTGCTGGAGGAGCGTGGTCCGTGCGGCCGGCAGCCGGCCGGGCGGCCGCGAGTCGAAGACGTACCGCCCCCGTACGACGGTACGGCGGCCCCGGGCGTCCTCGCCGACCACCTCACCGCCGCCCCCGGCCGCGTCGCGCACCGCCCGCACGGTCAGTTCGGTGCGGGCGAAACCCGCTGCCGCGTCGAGCCGGCTCCCCACCAGCGCCGTGAACGCGTCGGACCGGAGCATCTTGTACCGGAGCGGCGACGGCACCGCCACCGTGGCCGAACCGTCGGCGGCCCGCACCCGGAGCCGCTGCCACGAAGCGGACAGCACCGCGTCGAACTCGCCGCCGGGCGGCTCCCAGAAACACCAGGTGCGCGGTGGCGGGCGGAGCGGACCGGGCGGGGCGTCGACCAGGACGACGGAGAGCGGAACCCGCGCGTCCGGTGCGCACAGCCGGTACGCCAGCGACAGGCCGGCTGCTCCGGCACCCACGATGACCACGTCGGCGTACGTCAAGGGGGAACGCTCTCTCCTGCGAAACGGGTGGACGGGTGGGCGGTTCCCATCCGCGAGGGTGTGGCGCACGGGAGGGGGCACGGGGCGCCGGTCACGGCGGTGCGGGCCGTCACCCGTGGTCGTACCGGTGCTGCCGTCGATACTTCCGCAGCGGGGGGCCGGCCGGACGCATCCGGCGCACGAGTGTCGCGCGTCGGACGCACGGAAGATCCTCCCGGCCGGGAACTCCGAAGACGCCACCTGGCCGCGCACGCCCCGTCAGCCGCCGATCTGGGCGGTGATGGCCTCCCACACCCCTTGCGGCGGCGGGAGGGGCAGGTCGGCCGCCGTCACCGCACGGGCGGCGGCCACCACGGCACCGAGCGCCTCGAACTCGGCGCGGCACTCCGCGCACCGGCGAAGGTGCTCCACCGCGGGGCCGTCACGCGCGGACCGGTGGCCGAGAGCCAGCTCCGTCAGGTCGTCCTCGTGGACATGGTGCGCCATGTGCACCTCCCTCAGGACCTGCTTCCCTCCGGAGCCACCGGCCGGACGCACCCGGCGACGGGATGCTCACCGATGCCGATGCCGATGCCGATGCCCGGCGCCGGACGCACCCGGGGGTGGTGCACCCGCGACCCGGGGCGGTGACGTCGCGTCAGGGCAGCTGCGAAGCGGCGGCGGTGAGCGAGCGGCGCATCCGCACCATTGCCCGGCGGGCGTGGCTCTTGACGGTCCCGAGGGGCAGACCGGTCCGTTCCGCGATCTGCACCTGGGTGAGGTCGTCGAAGAAGGCCATGCAGAGGATGTGACGCTGCACCGCCGGGAGTTTGCCCAGCTCGTGGACGACCAGCACCCGGTCGAGCACGGCCTCCGGCCCGGCCACCTCGGTGCCGCGCACCTGCTCCCGCGCGGCGGACGCCGCAGCCAGCTCGCCGCGCCGGGTGCGGGCGGCCAGGGCGTCGGCGATCTTGCGCCGGGTGATGCCGACCAGCCATCCGGGCAGCGGCCCCCGCTCGGGGCGGTAGCCGGCACGCCCTCGCCACGCGGCCAGGAACACCTGCTGGGTGACGTCCTCCGCCTCCCTGGCATCGCCGAGGGAGCGCGCCGCGAGCGTGTGCACCAACGTTCCCCACCGGTGGAAGATCCGGGCGAAGGACTCCGGGTCGCCCGTGAGGAGTCCGTCCGCCAGTTCTGCTGCGGCGCGGTCCTCGTCCTCGCTACGCTCCTGCGCGGGCGGGCGGACCAGGACCTCCGGTGCGCGATCCCCCACCGGTACGTCGACTGCGGTCATGGGTGTCCTCCTCCTCGAAAACCCGGGAAACCCGGAGTCCGGGCGGCAGGGGGTCCGTGAGGGCTCCGCCGCCGCCCGGCCAGGAACGCCAACGGCTCGCCGGAGCCGAGGTGTTCCATCGGCGCCAGACAACCCCGCTCCTCTCCGGCGCGGCAACATGCATCGTTTCTGCGTCGTATCGTGGGGGGATGGACGCATCGAGTCGAGGGCCGGCGGGGACGTCGAGCCCCGGGAGTACGGACGTACCGGCCACCCACACCCCCAACACCCCCCGCCCGGCGGGGTACGACGGGGGCCTGACCACCGGGGCCGTCGCACGGCTGCTGGGCGTGGCCCCCACCACCCTCCGCTCCTGGGAGCGCCGTTACGGCATCGGGCCGGCCGAGCGGGAAGGCGGCAGGCACCGCCGCTGGACCTCCGGCGACATCGAACTCCTCATGCGCATGTGCGACTTCACCAGCGCCGGGCTCCCACCGGCCGAGGCCGCCCGTGCCGCGCTCGCCGCCGCGCCGGGTGCGGGTGGTGCGGCCCCACTCCTCGCTGCCGGGACGCGGCCCGCCCCGGCCCGCCCGTCCACCGCTCCGGGCGCCCTCCCGGTCGGCCGCGGGCGCACCGAAGCCCGGGGACTCGCGCGGGCGGCGGTCCGTCTGGACGCCCGCGCGGTGGAGGACCTGCTCGCCCGCGCGCTCGACCGGCACGGGCTCGTGGCCGCCTGGGACGAGGTCATCATGCCGACCCTGAACGCCGTGGGGCGGCGGTGGGAGAGTTCCGGCGAGCGGTACGTGGAGGTGGAGCACCTTCTGTCCTGGCACGTCTCCACCGCGCTCCGGCGCGTCGCCGTCGGCCCGCCGCCCGCCCGCGGTGCCGCCGTCTCCCTGCTCGCCTGCGCGCCGGACGAGAACCACACGCTGCCGCTGGAGGCGCTCACCGCCGGTCTGACGCAACGCGGCCTGCCGGTGCGCATGTTCGGGGCGGCTCTGCCGATAGACGCTCTGGAGGAGGCCGCCCGGCGCACCGGTCCGGCCGGCATCGTCCTCTGGTCGCAGGGACGTTCGACGGCCAGTCGGCCCCTCGCCCAGCGGATCGCCTCCATCGAATGGGGGGTGCGCGGCGCCCGTACGGCTCCGGCCGTCGTGCTCGCCGGACCCGGCTGGGTGGGGAACCAGCCGGAGGGCGTGCTGCGTCCCACCGGCCTGGCCGAGGCGCTCGCCCTGCTGTCCGCGCTCGCCTCACGCTGAACCACGACCGGTCGGCGCCGCGCCGCGCCGGACACCGACCCCCGGGCGGTGGCCCGGGCATCGGCGCTGCATGATGGAGACGGCCGTGCACGGCGAAGGTTCGGCACGGCCGGCCGAACGACGACGGGACACACCATGCCGCTCAAGGGCGAGTACGAGCCCAGCCCCACCCAGTGGGTGCGTGACCAGGTCGAGTTGTACGAGAGTTCCGGTGGGACGCAGGGCACCACGTTGCGCGACATGCCCGTCGTCGTGCTCACCACCCTGGGCGCCCGCAGCGGGAAGATCCGCAAGTCCGCGCTGATGCGCGTCGAGCACGACGGCACCTACGCGGTGGTCGCCTCCCTGGGCGGGGCTCCGAAGCACCCGGTCTGGTACTACAACGTCGTCGCCGACCCCCGCGTCGAGCTCCAGGACGGCCCGGTCCGGCAGGACATGATCGCCCGCGAGGTGACCGGGGACGAGAAGGCGGTGTGGTGGGAGCGCGCGGTCGAGGCGTTTCCGGACTACGCGGACTACCAGAAGAAGACGGACCGGGTGATCCCCGTCTTCGTCCTGGAGCCCGCACCGGCCCCCCACTGACCCACGCGGCTGCCGAGCAGAAGGCGCGTACCACCCGCCCGAGGAACGGACGGCGGGTGGGCGCGGTCCCGGTGCCGGGCTTGGCGGGAGTCCGCAGGTGCACGGTGCAGGTGTCGCCCGGCACCGCGCCGTGCCGCGCCCTGTCCGCCGGCTGGCTACTGTCTACTGCGAGGGCTTCGTCACGGCCGGGTGAAGGTCATGTGGGTGACGCCGCCGGGGGTGGTCACCGACTCGACCCGGAAGCGCTTCTCGACGCCTTCGAGCCCCTCCCACAGGCGCTCGCCGCGGCCCAGGACGATCGGGACGACGGCGATGTGGAGATGATCGACGAGGTCCTCGGCGAGGAACTCGCGGACCGTGGTCGGCCCGCCGCCGATCCTCACGTCCAGGTCGCCCGCGGCGTCACGCGCCTGACGGAGTGCTTCCTGCGGGGTGGCGTCGATGAAGTGGAACGTGGTGCCGCCCTGCATCTCCACCGAGGGGCGGGGGTGGTGGGTCAGGACGAACACCGGGGTGTGGAAAGGGGGGTTGGGCCCCCACCAGCCGGTCCAGTCGTCGTTCTCCCACGGCCCGCGCTGGGGACCGAACTTGTTGCGGCCCATGATCTCCGCTCCGATGCCGGCATCCCAGGTGCCCGCGACGGCGTCATCGACCCCACGACTCCCGTCCGGTTTGCCCTGCATCTGCTGGAAGGTGTTGGTCGGGAAGAACCACTCGTGGAGCCGCGCGTCGGCGTGGCCGAACGGGGCGTCGAGACTCTGCCCCTCGCCGGTGGCGAATCCGTCGATGGAGACGGAGAAGTTGTGGACCCTCACGCGGGACATTGCACGGACTCCTGTGCTCGAAGCGATGTGATGGCGAGATGCGATCACCAGCCGTGGGGGAGTCTGGACCGGGTGAAGGCGGAGTGCAATCACCGGAGGCGGGCAGGGGGGACGAACCCCCGTCCGGGTGCCGCCGCGTCCGCGTCGCCGGAGTCCCGGACGCCGTGAGGCGCCGCCCCGCCGGAGCGGGACGGCGCCTCACGGCCGTACTGGCGCGCTGCTTCGCAACACGCCCGGGTGGGCTCAGACGGTCTGCGGCTCGGCGGTGGCCGCCTTCGCCAGCTCGGCGAGGACGGCGGTCAGCTGCTGCGCGACCTCTTCGTCGTCGGCCGGGTGCGTCTCGGCGAAGCGCACGACGGAGCCGGGTACGGAGAGCTTGACCTCTTCCAGCACGGAACCACCGGCGATGCCGACGGCCTTGCGGGCGTCGTCCTGGGCCCACACGCCACCGAACTGGCCGTAGGCGGTGCCGACGACGGCGACCGGCTTGCCGGTGAAGGAGCCGGCGCCGAACGGGCGGGAGTACCAGTCGATCGCGTTCTTGAGGACGGCCGGGATGGTGCCGTTGTACTCGGGGGAGAAGAGGAGGAAGGCGTCCGCGCTGTTGGCGACCTCACGGAGCTTCGCGGCGACGGCCGGAACGCTGCCCTCGACGTCGAGGTCCTCGTTGTAGAAGGGCAGGTCGGCGATCTCGTCCTGGATCACGATCTCCACGCCCTCGGGGGCGAGCTTCACAGCGGCCTCGGCCAGCTGACGGTTGTGGGAACCGGAGCGGAGGCTTCCGACGAGGGCGACGATGCGAGTGGACATGGGGGTCTCCTGTGAAAAAAGGCGCCGGGCTGGGCGGAGGGAGTAAAGCGGACCGTGGTCCGGTCATGGGTATAGCACGCGAAGCGGACCGGGGTCCACTTAGTCCGGGTGGAGTTACGCTTGTGCGATGACCGCGCAGACCGGATCCGAAGAGGCACCCTCCGCCCGCCCTGTCACGCTGCTGCCCCTGGCCGGTCATGAGCCCCAGGAACGCGCCGACGCCGCCCGCAACCGCATCCGCCTGCTGGAAGCCGCATCACGGCTGGTCCGCGAGGTGGGGGCCGACCACGTCACCATGGAAGCCGTCGCCGCAGCGGCCCAGGTGGGCAAGGGAACCGTCTTCCGCCGCTTCGGCGACCGGGTCGGCCTCATGAACGCGCTCATCGACCACGCGGAGAAGGAATTCCAGAACGCGGTCATCTGCGGACCGCCCCCACTGGGCCCCGGCGCGCCCCCACTGGAGCGGCTGCACGCCTTCGGCGTCCACACGATCCGCCACATGATGAAGTACGTCGATCTGTACGTGGAGGCGGACAACTGCCCGACCCGCCGCTATAGTGCGCCCGCCCGCACGGTGCGGGCCACCCACATCGCCGACCTGCTCCGGCGGGCCGGTGCGACCGGCGACGTGGAACTGCTGACCCAGGTGCTGCTCGCCTACCTGGACCCCTCGTTCCTCAACTTCCACCGCAACGGCCGATGTTTTCCGGCCGAGCGCGTCGAGGACGGCTGGAAGGATCTCGTGGCCCGGCTCACGCACCGCTGCTGACCGCCGGAGGTGGCCGGTGCGCCCCGCCCGTGAGGGCGCACGGCCCGTGCCCCGGCTTCAGAACAGGGTGATGAGCGCGCTGATCTTCTTGCCGCGCGCCTGCCTGGTGATGGTGACCCACGTCGAGAGCCGCCGCACCAGCGGCCACCCGTAGCCGCCGACCCGCACGGTGTCGGCCGTCGGCGCCACGGTCCGCGGCTCGTCCGGGCTCGCGTCCGCGACTTCCAGCACCAGCCCCTCACCGCTGAGCCGCGCGCTGAAGCCGGTGAGTCCGCCCCCATGGCGGATGGCGTTCGTGACGAGCTCCGAAGTGACCAGCATCGCGTCGGAGATGACCACGTCGTCCCGGTCCATGCCCCCCAGCGTGCAGAACTGCTCGTCCAGCAACTCGCGCACGATGGCGCGCGCGGCGGCGGCGTCGCCGGGCAGGAGTACCCCCGTGCCGACGGGTCCGCAGTCTTCGCGGCCCACCGGATGTTCCCTGCTCACGTACTCCTCCGCCCCCTGTGACACGACACCGTCGGAGCGACGGGCCGTGCGTGTCGTGCCGGCTTCAGCATGCGGCCGCCTCTTCCACGCTCGCGGTCATGGCGAAGGCGGCCGCCGTACCGGTGACGTCGAACAAGCGGCGTACGGGGGTGCTGAAAGGGCCCGCGAGTACCAGTTCCACGCCGGCGTCCTCATGGCGTTCACGCGCGTCGAGCAGGGTGTGCAGCACTGCGGAGTCCGCGAATTCCGTCTCCGACAGGTCCACCACAGTACGTTCTTTCCCCTCGTGCAGCGCATTCCCGAGGGCCTCCGCCAACTCGGGCGCTCCGGAATTCTCGTCGGCCTCGCCCCGTACTCGGACAAGGGTGAATCCTTCCGCACGGACCAGGAACGCCGTTCCCCTGGCCGGTCTCTTCCGTTCGGTCATTTCACTGATGGCGTTTCACCCCGGAGGCGTATGAATGGCGGACACAGAATGCCGTGCCGGACCCGCGGCGGTCGTCTCCACGCGGGCACCGGACGGGTGTGCCCGGCCTCACGGCGTCAGGATCCCGGCGTAATAAGCGCCGAGGCGCGTCAAATAGGCCGGATCGTTGGTGTCCTGGTCGCGGTCGAACCGGGGAGCCCCCTTCACCTGCTCCTTCGTGCAGAGCAGGGTGATCACCCGGCGTTCGGCATCCACCCCCGCGACCATACCCATGGGAATGGCGGTACTGCGACCGAATTTCCACAGACCGGTGTCGACGACGAGATGGTCGAATTCCGGGACGAGGGAACGCCGGTCCACCGTTCCGAGGGTGTCGTCGGAAGCCTCCACCGAGAACTCGGTCGGATCCGCCCCGGCCAGCGCGGCCAGAGCCAGGGGGCCGCACCAGACATCTCTCATGTTCTCGCCTTTCCTCTGCACGCGGTGACGCGTGGGTCTCCATGACCGCCTTCCCCGCGTGCCGAAACTCACACAGGAAAGAGCCCCGCGCGCGAGGAGGCACCCGTCACATCACCGCGCCGGGGCGCCGGAGGCCGTGACGGGTTGCCAGGAGCCCCTCCGGTGGAGGAGTGTTGCCGGGGGGCAATGATTCTGTCGTCGAGTTGATGAGGTGAGGGGTTCGCGCAGCGGGCCTTCTTCGTTTGGTGACTTCCGCACACCGGGTGCCTGCCGCCCGAGCGAGCGTTTCGGCCGAACCGGCCTGGACCACCGCTCCCTGTCCCGCCCTGGTGGTGGGAGCGAGGGGTGCCGTCGAGCTGGCCAACGACGCCGCGGCCGCCCTCTTCCCCGAGGCCCGTCCCGGGACACCGCTGACGGACGCCGTCCCCTCCTGGCTGGCGGACGCGCACCTCGTCCGGCGGGCGGGGGAGGACCCTGCCCCGGCTGCCGGCCCCGTCGGCGACCGGAGCTTCGAGGCGCACCCGGCCGGTCAGGAGGACGGCGGTGTGGTGTGGTGGCTGGTGGACGACACCGACCGGCGGCGCGCCACCGAGGCGCTGCGCGGGGAACGCGAGCGCACCGCCTTCCTGACCGAGGCGTCCAACCGGTTGCTGTCCTCGCTCAACCTCGACAAGTGCGTCGAAGTGACCGCACAGCTGGCCGCCGCGCACCTTGCGGACGCCGCTCTGGTGGTCGCGCCGTCCTCCGGTGGCACGTTGATCGCCCGGTGCGCCGGGGACGGCACCCCGACGCTCACCTGGGAACGCGTCGACCCCGAAGCGGTACCCGGCCTCGCCGAGGCGCTCCAGGGGTTCCCGCCGGTGCCGTCGCGGTGGATGGACCCGGCGCTCGCCCCGTCCTGGGTGGTGCCGCAGGACATGGGCGACGTGGGCTCCATCGTGGTCACCCCGCTGCCCGGCCACGGCATCCCGGCAGGTGCGCTCATCCTGCTCCGCCGGGGCGAGAACCACGCGTTCAGCCGGAACGAGGAGACCTTCGCCCGGCTGTTCGCCACCCGGGCGGGCGCGGCGATGTCCGCCGCGCGCCTGTACGCGGAACAGGCATCGATCACCGAGACGCTGATGCGCGAACTCCTGCCCCCGGCCCTCCACCAGGTCTCCGGAGTGGAGTTCGCCGGCGGATACCGCGCCTCGCACGACACCGAAAGGGTGGGCGGCGACTTCTACGACGTGCACCCCGCGGCGGTCGAGGGCGGCCCCTCCCTCGCGGTGCTCGGAGACGTGTGCGGCAAGGGCCTGAACGCCGCCGTACTGACCGGGAAGATCCGCAACACCCTGCACGCGCTGCTGCCGATGGCCGACGACCACCAGCGGATGATCGACCTCCTCAACGGCGCGCTCCTCAACTCCCATCACGCCCGGTTCGCCACCCTCGTGCTCGCCTCGGCGGTCCGGGAGTCCGCCTCGGTCCGGCTGCGGCTGACCAGCGCCGGGCACGCCTCTCCGCTGATCGTCCGCGCGGACGGCGAGGTCCAGGAGGCCGCCACCCGGGGCACCCTGGTGGGCGCGCTCCCGGAGGCCAGGGCCGAGACGGTGGAAGCGGTTCTCGCACCGGGGGAGAGCTGCGTGCTCTTCACCGACGGAATCACCGAGGCGCGGGGCGGACCCCTCGGGGACACTCTCTTCGGCGAGAACCGGCTGAGGGAAGCGCTGTCCCGCTGCGGCGGGATGCCCGCCAAAGCCATCGTCGAGCACATCCAGATGCTCGCGTCGCAGTGGGTGGGCGCCGGACGCCACGACGACATGGCCGTCGTGGTCATCGCGGCCCCGCGCACCCACCACCTCAGCGCGGTGGACGGTCACACCCGGGGCAGGTTCACCGCATGAGCGGCCAGATCCTGCGGGCGCCGGACCACCCACTGTCACGACTCCGGGACGGACTGTGGGACGCCGTCCTGGAAGGGGACGAGCACACGGCCACCGGACTCGTACTGGACGCCCTCCACGACGGAGCGGACGCCGAGAGCGTGCTGCTGGACGTCATCGCGCCCGTGCAGGGCCGCGTCGGCGTGGAGTGGGCCGCCAACCGCATCACCGTCGCCCAGGAGCACGCGGCCACCGCGATCAACGAGCGGGTCGTAGGCGCCGTCTCCGGCAGCCCCGCGGCCCTCGCCGTCCGTACGGCCGGGCCCTCCGGGCCGTCCGGCAGGGTCACCGTCGCCTGCGTCGACGGCGAGTGGCACGCCCTGCCGGCCCGCATCCTCGCCGAGGTGCTGACCCTGCGCGGCCGACGGGTCGACTACCTCGGCGCCCAGGTCCCCACCGCACACCTGATCGCCCACCTGCACCGGACCGGCGCCGGGGCCGTGGCCCTGTCCGCCTCCCTCGCCACCCGGCTGCCCGCCGCCCACGCCGCGATCACCGCCTGCCAGGCGACCGGTACCCCGGTCCTCGTCGGCGGTGCGGCGTTCGGCGCGGACGGGCGGTACGCGCGCCTGCTCGGCGCGGACGCCTGGGCCCCGGACGCCCGCGCCGCCGCCGCTCTCCTGGCGGCCGGTGCCGGCTCCCGCACCCCACGCGTCCACCAGCCCATCGACGATCTGCCCCACCTCGGCGACCAGGAGTACACCCTGGTGGTGCGGAGCAGGACGCAGCTGGTGAAGGCGGTCCTCGCGGGGCTCGACGAGCGATTCCCCCCGGCACGCGACTACTCCGAGGCCCAGCGCGACCGGACGGCCGAGGACGTGGCGCACATCGTCGACTTCCTCGCCGCCGCTCTCTACACGGACGACGCGGAGCTCTTCACCGGCTTCCTCGACTGGACCGGGGGCATCCTGACCGCCCGCGGCGTCCCCGCGCTCTCCCTCCTGCCGGCACTGGAGGTACTGGGCGAAGAGCTCAGGGACTTCCCCCGTGCCACCCGCCACCTCCGCCTCGCGGCCGGCCTGTCCCGCACTCCTCCCCGTCCGCACGACCCCTTCGGGAAGCACGCATGACGACCTCACCCTCCGACGAATTCCGGCTCAGCACGCGGTACGACGCCCCAGGCGTGGTCCGGGTGGAGATGCGCGGAGATCTCGACCACACCAACGCCGACGCGCTGCTCGGCACCGTCGCGGAGCAGCTGGCCGGGCACCCGGGCGCGCGCGGTACGCCCGGGCACCCGGGCGTAAGCGAACTCCGTCTCGACTGTGCCCCGCTGGGTACCGTCGACTCCTCGGGTCTCGCCGCGCTGATCATGATCCGCAGACGGACGGACGCGGCGGGCGTCGGCCTGAGACTGGAGGGGCGCGGAGCCGCGCTCCAACGGATGCTGGAGGTCACCGGTACGCTGGATTACCTCACCACGACCCCCATGGATGCGGAGCGGACCCCGGGACACCCCGCGCGGACCGGCTCGGAGCCCGCGCACGAGGATCCCTCGGCCATCGATGGCGTACAGAACCGCTCGGCCCGTTCCACCGGCCCGGACGGCACCGCCTGACGCACGCCGTGCGTCCAGCCCGCCCCCGGACACCGGGAACAGAGGGGAAGCGCCATGCCGCTCGACATCGAGATCACGCCCCTGGTGTCCGAGGAAGTGGCTACCGCGGCGGGTGACGTCGTGGAGCTGCTCGACGTGCTCTGGGAGCGGACCCGCGACCGGGGGTGGGCGGCGCCGGCGTCCCTGGCGCAGCTGCGACTGATGTACGCCGTCGACCGCGAGGACGGCATCAGGATGCGGGCGCTCGGAGCCGCACTGAACGTGTCGGCGCCCTCGCTCAGCCGGCTGTGCGACCGGCTCCAGTCCGTGGGGTTCGTGGAGCGGCAGCGCAGCCCGGACAGCGGGCGCGAGGTGACGCTGCGCCTGACCGCCGAAGGACACGCGCACCTCGCCGAGGTGCGCAGGAAGCGTGGAGAGGTCCTCACCGGGGCGATCGACAGCATGCCCGCCGGCCAGCGCGCGGAGCTGGCGCAGGGACTCACAGGCCTGCGGACCGCTCTCGGCGGTGTCCTGGTGGCCCCGCCGGTCCTCGTCGCCCCTGTCGTTCCCAGCCCTGTGGTCTGAACGGCGAACCGGCGCGCAGGAACGGCTGGTGACGGACCGTCAGCCGTTCTGGTGTTCGGGAGTGCCCCCGGCGGTGCCCACGAGGACGAAGTGGTCCAACGTCCCGGTCACGGCGAACAGCCGCCGCACCTGCGGGCGCAGCGGCCCCGCCAGGATGAACGCCCGGCCCCGGAGCCGGTGTTCGTGTTCCGCCAGCAGCAGTTCGTTGAGCAGTCCGCTGTCCCCGAAGGTGACACCGGAGAGATCGACCACCGTGGCGGGCAGGCCGGCCTCCTCCGCCTCCTGCCATGCGGCGGAGAGCAGGTCCCGCTCCGCCTGGTCGACCGCGCCGGTGACGCCGATCACGAACACGTCCGGCTGTCTCGTCACCCGCACGGTGGCACTTTCGTCGTCCCAGGTCATGGCCCCATTTTCGCAGCAGGGGAGGGCCGCCCGGACGACGCCCCCCGATACGCCGGTGGCCGGCCCGCCGGAAGCACTCCGACGGACCGGCCGACCGACGACCGGGGGCCGCTGCTGTCAGCTCACGGCGCCCAGGGCGTGTCCACCGACCACGTGGTGTCCTCGGTGAAGGAGGCCGGGTTGTCCCACGTGTTACCACCACCCGGAGTGGCCAGCCACACCTCGGAGTTGATGTGGCGCATGAAGCTGCCGGGCAGGTTGACGCTCGACAGACGCACCCCGCCGGTCCCCGCGCTCGCGCACCAGGTGGCGTCCGCCTTGAAGAGCGCCGAGCCGTCGCTCGCGTCCCGGCGAACCCGGAAGTTCTGGTGCCGCAGGTACTCGCCGGGGTAGTTGCGCGACTCGAAGGAGTAGCAGTTGCCGTTCGCCAGCCCGGCGACGATCTTCCACGTGGCGTCGCTCTTCAGCAGCGCGGTGCTGCCGGCGTCGACGACCGCCGTGTACGCGAGCCCCTCGGAGTGGCGCAGGTACTTCGTGGTGTAACCGGGGGTGGTGACCCGCAGCGACTTGTACTGCCCGGTGGGCAGCGTCACCGCCGTCGTCCCCGCCTTCGAGGCCGCGATGAGCGCCTGGTTGGCGGCCTTCACACGCGCGGCGTCCACCTTCACCACCTGACGGTCGTAGGTGAGGAGGCCGTTGGCCTCGTTCTCCACGTCGGTGATCTCCGTGTACACCGAGGCCGACAGCCCGGCAGGCAGCTGACCGACCCGGATACTGTCGATCAGCCCCACGAAGCGGTTGTTGAGGGCCGAGAGGCTCGCCTGGTCCTCGTAGCTGAAGCCACCGCCCGGGTACCACTCGTGGCCCGCCACCTTGTAGCCCAGCCCGCCGAACTCGCCGAGCACGGCGGCCCGCGTCGAGGAGGGCGCGGTGTTGCCGGGGCCGACGTAGTTGTGGTTGTCGACGACGTCGCCGTTGCCGCCGTCCACGGCGCCGCAGCAGTTGACCCCGCTCATGTTGTCGACCAGCCGGGACGGATCGTACGCCTTGACCTCGTTGGCGATCCTGGCCTGGTCGTACTGTCCCCAGCCCTCGTTCTCGTTCACCCAGAGCACCAGCGACGGCGAACTGCGGTGCTGGTCGATGATCGCGTGGTACTCCGCCTCCCACTGGGTCCGCGCCGCGCTGTCCGGCGACTTGCCGGTGTCCATCGCGGGCATGTCCTGCCAGACGAGGAGCCCCAGCTTGTCCGCCCAGTAGAACCAGCGCTGCGGCTCGACCTTGATGTGTTTGCGGACCATGTTGAACCCGAGGTCCTTGTGCGCCTGCAGGTCGGACTTGAGGGCCGCGTCGGTCGGCGCGGTGTAGATGCCGTCCGGCCAGTAGCCCTGGTCCAGCGTGCCGGTCTGGAAGACGAACTTTCCGTTGAGGACCGGGCGCAGGATGTTGTCCACCTTGGCGAGCCCGATCGACCGCATTCCGGTGTAGCCACCCACCGTGTCGGTGACCGCCGTACCGTCGAGCAGCTCCGCCCTCACGTCGTACAGGAACGGGTCCTCGGGGGTCCACAGGTGCGCGTTGGGCACCGGTACCGAGATCTCCGCACCCACGGTGCCCGTCGCCGTGCCCACCGTCGTACCGCCGGTGGAGACGGTCACCCGGGCGCTGCGGCCGGTGGCGCCCGCCGCCTGCACCTTGACCCGCAGGGTGCTGTCACCCAGGTTCGGGGTCATGTCCAGCCGGGTGACGTGCGCGGCGGCCACCGGCTCCAGCCAGACGGTCTGCCAGATGCCGGAGGCGGCGGTGTAGAAGATCCCGCCGCCCGAGTGCGGCGCCACGTCGTTGATCCGCTGCTTGCCGACGGCCTGGCCGCCGGTCTGCGTCGGGTCGTAGACCGACACCACCACGGTGTTCGTGCCGCCGTTCAGCTGCGGGGTGATGTCGTACGAGAACGCGTCGTACCCGCCCTTGTGCGCGCCCACCTGGGTGCCGTTGACCCAGACCGTGGTCTGCCAGTCGGACGCGCCGAAGTTGAGCTGCACCCGCCGGCCGCTCCAGTTCGACGGAACGGTGAACGTCCGCTTGTACCAGAGCTTGTCGTTCTGGGTGATCTTGCGCTGGATGCCGGAGAGCGCGGACTCCGCCACGAAGGGCACCCGGATCTGCTCGGTGAAGGACGCGGGCTGACCGGCGTCCTTGCCGGTCACCGCGAAGTCCCAGATCCCGTTGAGGTTCGCCCAGTCCGGACGGGTGAGCTGCGGGCGGGGGTACTCGGGCAACGGCTGGTCGACGGAGACCTGGTTGGTCCACGGCGTCGTCATGGGCGCCGTCTTCGGCGACCAGGCGGTGGTCGCCGCGGCGGCCGGAGCCGTACCGGCCCCGACGAGCGCGCCGGCCATCAGCGCCAGCAGGCCGGTGCCTGCCGTGAGCCGTCGCCACCAGGTTCTGCGGCGCGGTGCAGGTGCGGACTTCATCCTGAGACCTCCTTCACGTGGGGACCCCGCGCGTCGGACCGGCGTGCGGGGTGGTGCGGGGGAGATCCGGCGGTGCTGCTCGTCAGAGCAGCTGCCAGAGGTGGTCGTCGGTGCCGTTGTCGTCGAACTGGACGACGTGGGCGCTGTCGGCGAGGGACATCAGGTCGACGCCGAGCACCTTGCCGGAGTGCCGGTTGCGGATGCGGTACCAGCCGTCGCCGTTGGCGACCAGCCGCCACAGGTGGTCGTCGGTGCCGGTGTCGCCGAACTGCACCACATGGGCGCTGTTCGCGGTGGACATGAGGTCGACGCCGAGCACCTTGCCCGAGTGCCGGTTGGCGATCCGGTACCAGCGGTCCGCCAGCCAGGGCGCCCCGTCCGGTGCGGCCGTCGGGAAGGACGTGATCCGCAGCCGGGCCGCCCCCATCGGGACGAGGGTGACCTCCTCGACCGGCTCGGTGCTGCGCGCCGGGCTCTGCTGGAGCGGCGCCACCACGTGCTCGTCGTCCGCGCTCCACTCGGGGATGCGGCGGGCGCGGGCGGTCAGCGTGAGCGGGGTGCCCTCCAGGGTGAAGGGGTTGTCGCCGGCCGCCGGCCGGGCCGAGCGCGGCTGCGGAGCCGCGGTGGCCCGGGGGAGCGCGCCGTCCAGCACGAGGCCGTAGTTCCACGGAGTGGTCGCGTGCACCGCGTACTCCGGGAACAGGTCGGTCCCGCCGATGCGCTCGTACTCCTCGCCGATCCGGAGCGAGTACGTCAGGGGGCCGCGGTCGATGCTCACCGAAGCGTGGTTCTCCGCCCACGTGCGCACGGTGGTGTGCTGCGGGAGGCGCAGGGTGACCCTGTCGCCGTTCTTCCAGGTGCGGTCGAGGCGGGTGAAGGCGGGCCCCGCCGGGGCCGCGACGCGCTGCCCGTTGACCCGGATCTCCGGCTCGGCGCACCAGGCCGGGACCCGCAGCACCAGCGGGAACTTCACCGTCTTCGGGGTCTTGAGCGTGAGGGTGACCGTGTCGGTGAAGGGGTAGTCCGTCTCCTCGGTGATCGTCACCTGGGTGCCGTCCGCGACCGCCGCCGTCACCTCGCTGGCCGCGTACATCGCCGCCGCCAGCCCGCCGTCGGGGGTGGCGAGCCAGAGCTCCTCGAGGAAGTACGGCCAGCCCATGCCGTAGTTGTGCGGGCAGCAGCGGTACTGGTCCACGCCCGGGAGGTACGCCTGCATCGCGAAGGGGTTCTGGAACTGCCGGTCCCGTTTGGGCTCGTTGTCCAGATCGACGCTGTTGGCGCTGGTGATGTAGTGGATCGCCCTGCCGGACGGATCGAGCGCGGCGGGCAGCGAGTTGAACGCCAGGTCCTCGCACCGGTCCGCCCACAGCGGGTCGCCCGTGATCCGGGTGAGCAACTGGTGGCTCGCCATGAACTCGACGATGCCGCAGGTCTCGAACCCCTGGCGTGGGTCACCGTGTCCGGGGCGGGCGTTCTCGTCGCCGGCGATACCGCCGCCGGCGAACTGCCCGTACGGGTTCATCGCCTTGGCGTACGTCCCGTACGTGTCCTTGGTGTCCTGCGCCGAACCGCTGCGCAGCGCGTACTGCGCGGGCTCGCGGAAGCCCTGCGCGATGTTGACGTTGTGCGGGTTGACCAGGTTGTCGCCCCAGTCGGCCCCGTTCTGGTGGATCTTGTCGGCGAGGTCGAGCAGGAAGGTGTCGCCGGTCCGGTTGAACAGCCAGAAGACGCTGTCCAGACCGTCGCCCCAGCGCAACGCGATCCAGCTCGTGTTGAAGGCACCCGGACCCTGGGCGTTCATGTAGCGGAAGAACCGGCTGAGGAACGGGATCACCCGGGTGTCGCCGCTGTACTCCTGCCAGGAGCGCAACGCCTGGATCAGGGGGAGGAAGGGCCAGAAGTCCGGGCCCCCGTTGAGTGAGGTGCGCAGGGCGGTGGGGCCGAAGAACCCGTCCGACGCCTGCGTCGTGAGGATCGCGTCGATCCAGCGCCGGGTTGCGGCGAGCGCCTTCGCGTCGCCGGTGACGATCGCCAGATCGGTGTACCCCCGCAGCCAGTACGGGACTTCCTCCCAGCCGCCCCGTTCGGTGTGCACCCAGCCGGAGGTGTCGAAGTCGAGGAAGTGCGAGAACTCCTCGTACCGCCCGCAGAGGCCGTTCAACTGGAGCTCGAGCTGGCCGGCGAGCCAGCCGCGTGCCGTGACCCGGCCGGGCGGCAGCTTCAGGAACGCGGTCGGGTGCAGCGGGGCGGCATTCGGGGCGTAGTGGCCGCCGCGTGCCACCGGTGCCACGTGACCCGCAGCGGTCGCGGTGGTGGCCCAGCGGCCCATGGCGGCGGTCGAGACCGCAGTGACCAGGGCACTGGTCACGAAATGCCGACGGTTCAGGGGCATGGGGAAGCTCCACTTCTGCTCTGCGACCGCCTCTTTCCGCGCCCTGGCACTACGGTTCCGGCGCATGGCGAAGGAGGCTGTCGCGTTCCGGTGCGGTGGTGCGACAACTTCTATGCAACGTTGGAAAATTGATGTCGGCGGTATGACAGCACGCCGTCAAGCCGGTGTCCAGAGATCGCGCAGCGGTTGGTGCGGAGGCGGGGGTGAGGGCGGGGGCGTGGGTGCGGGAGCCGGCCCGCAGGGGTGGGGTGCGCGGCGGCGGCCGGGGGGTGCGGACACGCCGGACGCCGGCCGCACATCCGACAACTTCCGATCCGTGGGACTGCCGATTCCGCGCCGGAACATCCCGCCGGATCCGGCGTCAAGGGCAGGGGAATGCGGTGCGCCGATTGATCGGGCTTTTCCCTGATGAGTTACTTTCGGTGGCTCCGGTCTCCGCCCGGCGGGAGCGGAATGGGGCATTCGACTTCCGTGCCCCCAGTTGCTTTCACAGTCGCGCGCCACGGCTGCACCACGACTGCGTATCCACTGTGTCGCTCGGTCGCGTGTCCCGGTCGCTGTTCCGCGGGCGACAAGTCGGCATATCCGTGAGCGCCTGAGTTCCTTCGTCATATTGACTTACCGTCATCGGACACGTTGAATGCCGTTGCCATCATGTGTATTCACGTGCGCCCTCGGCCTTTATCGCGGGGCCTTGTCCGCTGGAAGGACGATCCATGTTCTCCCGTTCCCGCGTGCCTGTTTCCTCAGGAGCGCTCGGCGCGCTCGCCACGATCGTCGGAATCTCCCTCGCGTCAGCTGCGGGATCTGCGGAGCTCCTGGCCGAGGTGCCCCCCTGTGCCGCCGCGGACCACGCCCCGTCGGGCGCGGCGGACATCGAGGCGGTACAAGGCGTCGAGCTGGGACGGGGCGCCGGTCGTGCCGTGCCGCCCGCGTGCGGTGCGTCGGCCGGTCGGATCACCGTCCCGACCGTCGGGGACTCCAGTGTTCACCGGGATGACGCCCATTGTTTCCGGGTAATGGGCAAAACTGGATTTCTCGCGCTCGAACTTTCCCGCGTCTTTGCCCTGGAAGCCGCAGGCCTTTTCTTCGGCGCGGATCTCACCGCGAACGGGACAACCCAGACCCCTGCCGTCGACAAGGACGGATTCGAGCCCGCCGGTGAAGGAAGCGTCGGCGGTGCGCGCCCGGTGCTCGTCGAAATCCGGGAGACCGGCTGACGCGTCACCCGTAAAGAAACACACTGGAGGAAACCGGTCCGTCGAGTGGACCTGACCGGGGCCTTCCCCGTTCGCGCATCCGACGGGTCCATCGGTAAAGCGCCTCGCTGCCGCACGGGGCGGGTTCTGTGGACCGGAAGGAATTCGTCGCTTCATCGCGGCGTCGGCGCGTCTCTCATCCGTCGCCCCGCCGCCACTCCTCCGTCACTTCGAGCAGCCCGCATTCCGTGGCTCCCACCCTGGAGAGAACCCCATGTCACATCCGTCCACACGCCGCCTCCGGCCGGTCGGTGCCGCCCTCGCCGCCGCGCTGGCCGGCGGCCTCGTCGGCTCGCCCGCACAGGCCCTGCAGGGGGCCGAGGCCACTGCCTCGTACAGCTATACGACCAAGATCGTCATCGGCGACGCCGAGCGCGCCTGCACCGGTGTGCTCGTCGCTCCCCAGTGGGTCCTCTCGGCCGCGAGCTGTTTCGCGGACTCGACCGGCGGTGTCCCGGCCGGAAAGCCCCGGACCCCCACCACCGTCACGGTCGGCCGCACGGACCTGACCGGGACCACGGTCGGGACCACCCGGACGGTGAGCCAACTCGTTCCCCACCCCGACCGGGACCTGGTCATGGTGAAGCTGACCACCGGCGTGGCGGGCGTGAAGCCCGTCGCCCTGGCCTCCACCCCCGTGACGGCGGGCGAGAGCGTCCAGGCGGCCGGGTTCGGCCGCACGGCGACGGCCTGGGTTCCCGACACCCTCCACACGGCCTCGTTCGCCGCGTCCGGCGACAGTTCGGCGAACGTGGCTCTGACGGCCGTGGGCGGTGCGTCCGTGTGCAAGGGTGACGCGGGCGGTCCCGTCCTGCGCAGCGCCGGGGGAGTCCAGGAACTGGTCGCCGTCACCAGCAGGTCGTGGCAGGGCGGATGCCTCGGCATGCCGTCCACGGAGACCCGCACCGGCGCCGTCGCGACCCGCGTGGACGACGTACGTACCTGGATCACGAGCACATCGTCCGCCGCCCCGGGCGACATGACCGGCGACAAGAAGCCCGACCTCGTCGCGATCGACAACCTCGGCAAGCTGCGTCTGTACCCCGGCACGGGAACCGGCGCCCTCGGAGCACCCGTCTCCATCGGTACCACCGGCTGGTCGGGTGCCTCCGTGACGCACCGCGGGGACTGGACCGGGGACGGTATGGAGGACGTCGTCGCCCGCGTCGGCGGCGATCTTCGCGTCTACGCGAACCTCGGCGACGGCACGCTCGCCGCTCCGGTCAAGATCGCAGGCGGCCTGCCCACCACCGCCCAGGTCGTGGGAGTCGGTGACGACACCCGGGACGGACAGCCCGACCTCGTCATCTCGTACAACGACAAGCTGTATCTGTACGCGGGCGTCAGTGGCACCGTTCCCTCGGTCGCCGCGCCCGTTCTCATCGGCAACGGGGGCTGGGGCGTGCTGACGCTGACGGCGCCCGGCGACGCCGACAAGGACGGCCGGGTCGACCTGCTGGCCCGGGACACCCGCGACGGCATCCTGTACCACTATCTCGGCCAGGCCAACGGATCGTTCAGCGACCGGACCGAGTACGGGCACGCGTACACCGTCGCCTACCGGCCGCTGATCGCGGGCGCCTCCGACGCCAACCTCGACGGCGTCGCCGACATGTGGGCCACCACGGACGAGGGCAACCTCGTGTTCTACAAGGGCGCGACCTCCATCCACGGCCCGGTCGACGGCGCGAGCACGCAGGTCGGCACCGGTGCCTGGAACACCATCGAGGCGATCAGCTGAGCGGGGCCGGCCCGTCGCACCGGGACGGGAGTGACCGGGCCGGCCAGGGGCCGGGCTCCTTCCGGAGCCGGGCGGCCGGACGCGGTCCGTCCGGCGCCCCCGATCCGCGCCGGTAAGGCCGGAGCAGGACGCGCGACCGGCGGCCGGCACCCTTGGAGGGGTTGCCGGCCGCCGGTGCGGGACGAGTACGCGGGTCAGGGGGCCGCCGCCCCCGGACCCGCTCGGCTCAGGAGAGCAACTCGATCTCGGCGAGGGTCGCCGTGGAGTCGAGCACCAGTCGGTAACTCCGGTAGTCGCCCGGTCGGGACACCGAGAACACCCGGGTCTGCTGCGTGTGGGCGAAGGTCTGGCCGGACCGCTTGTCGAGGTCCTTCCAGGTCTTGCCGTCCGAGGAGCCCTGGAGCACCCAGCCCTTCGGGGCCGCGCCGCTCTTCGCCGACGTCAGCGTGTACTGCGCGGCCTTCGTCGCCCTGGCGACCGGCAGCTCGACCGTGGCGGCCTCGGCCGACGTGGCGGAGGTGTCGTCGAAGAGCGCGCCGTCACCCTTCAGCACGTCCTGCTCCGGCGTGGGCACCTTGTCGTCCTTGGTGAGGGAGACCGGCGCGGCGTTCTTGCCGGTGCCCCACGAGGAGGGCTTGGACCCCATGTCGAAGTCGAGGACGCCACCCCTGGCGAGCAGGTCGTTCGGCAGAGTCGTGGAGGTCCACTTCTTGCCGTTGACCTTCAGGCCCTGGACGTAGATGTTCTTCGTGCTGTTCTTCGGGGCCTTCACCGTGAGGGTGCGGCCGTTCTCCAGGTGCACGGTGGCCTTGGTGAAGAGCGGCGAACCGACCGCGTACTCACCACTGCCCATGACCAGCGGGTAGAAGCCGAGGGAGGAGAAGAGGAACCAGGCCGACTGCTCGCCGTTGTCCTCGTCGCCGTGGTAACCCTGGCCGATCTCGCTGCCCCCGTAGAGACGGCCCAGGACCTCGCGGACCTTCTCCTGCGTCTTGGACGGCTGACCCGCGGCGTCGTACATGTAGGTGACGTGGTGCGCGACCTGGTTGCTGTGGCCGTACTGGCCCATGCGGACGTCGCGCGCCTCGGTCATCTCGTGGATGACACCGCCGTACGAGCCGGTGAACTCCTGGCCGGCGGTCTCCGGGGTGGAGAAGTACGTGTCGAGCTTCTTGGCGAGGCCGTCCCGGCCGCCGTACAGGTTGGCGAGGCCCCGGGTGTCCTGCACCGCGGTGAAGGCGTAGCCCCAGCCGTCGGTCTCCGTGTAGTCGTAACCCCAGACGCGCGGGTCGTAACTCGCGGACGG
The DNA here is from genome assembly GCF_042871745.1 of Streptomyces sp. NPDC005576. NCBI lineage: Bacteria > Bacillati > Actinomycetota > Actinomycetes > Kitasatosporales > Streptomycetaceae > Streptomyces > Streptomyces sp. NPDC005576. The sequence goes on from NZ_JBIAJC010000018.1 coordinate 24,370, forward strand.
GACGCGCCAGCTGCCGTCGGCGTTCTTGCCCTGGAAGAAGCCGGCCTCCCCGTCGAAGAGCTTCACGAAGTTCTGCGCGCGGTTGAGGAAGTAGTCGGACTCCTCCTTGTAGCGCTTGTTCTTCGTCTTCGCGTAGAGTGCCTTGCCCATCTGACCGATGCCGTAGTCGTTGAGGTAGCCCTCCAGCGACCAGGAAAGTCCCTCGTGCGTCGAGGTGTTGGCGTAGCCGGTGAAGACCGAGGTCTCCATCCCCTTGCGTCCGACGCCCGAGGACGGCGGGACGACGGTGGCGTTCTTGAGGGCCGCCTCGTACGCGGCTTCGGCGTCGAAGTCCACGCCCTTGACGTAGGCGTCCGCGAACGCCACGTCCGAGCTGGTGCCGGTCATCAGGTCCGAGTACCCGGGGGACGACCAGCGGGAGATCCAGCCGCCGTCCTTGTACTGCTGCACGAACCCGTCGACCATCTCGCCGGCCTTCTTCGGCGTCAGGAAGGAGTACGCGGGCCACGTGGTGCGGTAGGTGTCCCAGAAGCCGTTGTTGACGTACACCTTGCCCTCGACGAGCTTGGCGCCGGTGTCGGTCGCGGTGTCCGTACCGGTCTTGGCGACGAACGGGCTGGCGTAGGTGCTCACGCCCTTGACCTGCTCGAAGCCGGAGTTCGGGTACAGGTACAGCCGGTACATGCTGGAGTACAGCGTGGTCAGCTGGTCCTCGGTGGCACCCTCGACCTCCACCTTGCCCAGGATGTCGTCCCAGGCGCGCCGGGCCCTCCTCTCCACCTGCTCGAAGGAGGTGGACGCCGGGATCTCCTGGGCGAGGTTGCTCTTCGCCTGGTCGACGCCGATCAGCGAGGTGGCGAGACGGAGCCCGACCTGCTTGTCCTTGCCCGCGTCGAACCGGAAGTACCCGGTCACCTTGTCCCCGCCGCCACCGGTGAGCTTGCCGCTCGCGGTGACCTTGGAGTCGAAGACGCCGTACACGAACAGCCGGGTGGCGCCCGTGGACCCGCCGCTCTTCACGTCGGAGTAGCCGGTGAAGGAGCTGGTGGCCGGGTCCAGCGTGAGCCCGCCCAGGTTGTTGACGTTGTCGAACACGACGCTCGTGTCCGCACCGGGGTAGGTGAACCGCATGCGCGCCGCGTGGTCGGTCGGCGTCATCTCGGCCTTGAGGCCGTTCTCGAACTTCACGCCGTAGTACTGCGGCGTCGCCGTCTCGTTCTCGTGACGGAACGGCAGCGCACGGGCGGACCGCGACGCGTCCGGGGTGCCGGAGGCGACGGACGGCATCAGCTGGAACGTCTGCCGGTCGCCCATCCACGGGCTCGGCTCGTGGCTGGCGCTGAACGCCTGGAGGGTGGGCAGGTTGTCCGCGTTGTTGCCGCGCGCGTAGTCGTACAGCCAGTCCGTGGAACCGGCGTTGGTGACCGGGGTCCAGAAGTTGAAGCCCTCCGGAACAGCGGTCGCCGGAATGTTGTTGCCGCGCGAGAAGCCGCCGCTGGAGTTCGTGCCGCGGGTCGTCAGCGCGTAGTCCGACAGGTGCGCCTTGGGCTTCGCGGGAGCCTTCGGGGCGATCGCTATGTCGTCCAGCCAGCCCTGGAACTGCGAGGGGCCGGCCGAGGAGTCGTACGCCACCAGAATCCGGTCGACGGTCTTGCCCGCGGCGACCGTACCGATGTCCGAGGCGACCTTGTTCCACTGGTTGACGTAGAGCCGCTTGGCGTCCGCCTGGCCCTGCGGGGTGAGCGCGCCACCGTTGGTGTCGGTGGCGCCGAGCTTGCTCAGGTAGGTGCCGTCGGTGAACGCGAGGTCCACCGCGACGTGCGTGGCCGGGTAGGCCAGGTCCGTCTTCGTCATCTGCGGGTAGACCAGGTACGACAGTTGGGTCGTACGGGTCACCGGCGTGTTGACGTCGAAGACCTTGTTGTACGAGTACGCGCGGCCCTTGTCCTGGTGGGTACCCGCGTAACGCAGCGCCTTGGTGCCGGTGAAGCCCGCACCGGACTTCGCCGTCGGCGACCCGGACGGACCCTTGTCGACAACGGTGCGCATCTCGTCGGGCACCGGGGCGGAGGTGTCGCCGTCCGAGAACTGGACGTCGGCGAGCTGGATCGCGTCCGATGCGCCGTGGTTCTTGGTGAACTCCAGGCGGAAGTGCTGGTACGCGGCCGGCTCGGCGATGTCGAACGAGCGGGTCTGGAAGCGCTCGTCGAAGGTCTGACCGGTACGGGTGTCCAGCGTCGTCCACGTCTGGCCGTCGGCCGATCCCTTGAGGACCCAGTCCTCGGGGTCGCGCTCGTCGTGGTCGTTGGCGGACGTCAGCGCGTACGTCGTCACCTTCGTGGACTCGTTGAGGTCGAACTCGACCCAGCCGGTGGGCTTGAAGCCCAGCCACTTGGTGGCGGAGGAGACGTCGACCAGGTTCTCCTTGACCTCGCCGCCGCCGGTGTTCTCGTCGCTGGCGCGGAGGTCCGTCACCCGGTCGGTGACGTTGCCCGGGATGCCGCCGGCGAACCCGCCGTCGACACCCTGCGAGAGGTCCTCGCCGTCCGGGCCGGTCTCCACGGTGCTGCGCCAGTCGGGCTGCTTCTGGCCGGCCTCGAAGGACGAGCTGAACGCCTGGGCGGCCGACGGCCGCCCGGAGCCGTTCTGCGGTACGGCGGCGAGTGAGGGGCTCGCTCCGACCAGTACGAGCGCCGCGGCGAGGGCGGCGACGCTGTGTCTCCGACGCGGACCCGCGTGGAAACGAAGATCAAGTGGTGGCTGCATACCGAGCCGTTCCTCCCCGGACGATGTTTGGACAACGTTGTCAAACTGGGATGCGGAGACCAGTAGGGAGGCAGCGAGGGTTCTGTGTCAAGGGTGTTACAGGAGAGTCGCGTGGCGAATCGGTGGCATTCGGGACAACTGGGAGGGCTATCCGGAGTGCGTACCGCCGCAGCGCGTCGACCGCCGCGGTCCGACGTGATGCAGTGTGATGCGGCCTGATCCGGCTGCCGGTCGTGAGGCCGCGCGGACCCCTCGCGCAGCGGCGTCGGACGTGGTCCGGGGCCGGCTCAACCGCGTCCCCTCCGCAGTCGAACGGTGGGGGCCGCGATGGGTCGCGCCGTCCATGTACGCACATTGCCGCCTGCGTTGCGCTTCGTTGCGTCAGCGAAGTGCGAAATCCGTCGTGTCGGGCGGCAGGCTGTGCACGGCTGCAAGGCGGAGACGGTGACCGCACCTCATGCGCGATCACGACCGCACCACGGTCCGTCGGGCGCCAAGGCGCGCAGTACGGCGAGTAGTTGCGGCGGTTCGACCGGGTCGGCCAGCGAACCCAGGTCCGACCACGCGATCCAGGCGTGCGTATCCAGGTCGGTCTGCTCGTCGGGGAGCAGACCGGTCCGCACGAGCGGTGGTCGTTCCTCGGTGAACAGCGCGAGGAAGAAGAGTTCGACCCCGACGTGCCGTTTGCCCTTCCACCGCACGTCGCGGTCGACGGGCACCGACCGGTCGAGGACCGCGGCAGGGTCGAGTCCGGTTTCTTCGGCCAGCTCTCGTCGTGCCGCTCTCAGCGGAGTCTCGTCCGGCTCGATGCCGCCACCGGGCGGCTCCCAGAGCCACGTCCGGTCGACCGGATCACGCCAGCGCAGAAGTAGTAGGCGATGGGCAGCGTCCAGGCAGATGACCCGGGCGGCACGCCGGTGCGTACTTTCCACACCTCGACGCTATCCGGGGCTCGACATGTCGATCAAGACCTGAGCCGCCTCGGCAGACGTCTCACCCGCACGTCTCACCCGCACCTCGACCCGGCGTGGGCGGAGGAAGAAATCCGTATGTGCAGGTGCGAAAACGGGGACCCGGCATGGCGGATCCCCGTTTCCGTGCGTGAACAGGCATGTTGGCCGTGAACCTCTCCGACCCGTATGAGTCCCCGGAGGGCGGCCGCAGCCCTTCGCGCCGGTCAACCCCTGCGCGTCTGCCGGGTCTTGCGCCAGCCGAAGGGGCCGGGCAGGTTCATCGAGGTGGTGCGGCGTCCGGTGCTGCTCCTGGTGCGCTTCGGGCCGTTCTTGCCACCAGTGGTGACGGACCAGGAGTGGCGATTGATGTTGAGTCGCACGCCGGGCAGGATCTGGAAACTCTTCCGAAAAGTGAGCGGCATCGGTGCCTCCTTCTGTCAGGAGTCCGGATGACCCGATCCGTTGGATGTATGCCTGGTCAAAATTTGACGCTCCGTCACCTGTACGGCGCACGTTGTGGATTGACTTCGGGTCGCGCTACCGGCTCCGGTGAGGTCGGGAGCGGGGGACCGAAGTGGGACCCGGGCCGGGCGGCGGAAGACGACGCGGCGTGGATCTGAGGTCAGGCTGGTGGCGGTCGGGTCCGGCGGCGACTCCTCGCACCCCGTCGGCGTCACGAAGTCGCGCCTCCGGCACTCTCCCGTACGGCCTGTCCGGATTCCATTGCAGGCGGGCCCGGGTGCCCTGTCGTCGCACGGGGCGTCCAGGAGGCAAGCGAGGGCGACCCGGGCGCGCAGCCGTTCGGGTACGGGGGTGGGGGGATGACCGTGAGCGGCGCACGGGGATGCGCGGGGCGGGGCGGCGGGCGGAGAGGGTGGAGCCGACGGCCTTGAATCGGCCGTTCCCGCCACTATGTGAAGAAAGTCGGCCGATTGCGGGGGATTAGGGGTGGCAATGCGGGGCAGGCGAGCTCTGCGGCGGGGCGATCTGCCCTCGCCGCGGAAGAAGATCGGCCTGGCGGCACGGCGATCTGCGAGAGGTGCGATCCCGTGTCCCCGGCACGTGCCCCTGGCATGATTCGACGGTGCGCGGGCCGAGGTGGAGGAGGGCTACCGGCCCTCCCCGCCGCGCCCGCGCGGGGCGAACCCTGTGGTGTTCGTCGTCGGTCGCCGAGCGCTCGAAGCGGCGAAACGATGGCTTACGCTGCGAAGAACTACCCGTACGCACGGGTAGCAACTGGAGGGATCGCCGTGGTGGCGGAACAAGACATATCGGCGAGAGTCGTAGCACTTCTCACCGAGCAGCGGGAGACGCTGGAGGCCGCCTGGGTGGAAGGGGTCTCGCGCACGCTGCGGGGGCGCGTTTCTCTGGCGGAACTCGACCGTGAACTGCGCGAGCTGTACACGGCGCTGGTGGAAGGGCTGCGCGGAGCCGGCCTGGACGCGAACGCCGACGATTTCGCCGAGGTACGTGCGCTCCTGGGCGAGCTGTCACGCAACCGCGCGCGCCAGGGTTTCACCCCGACGGAGACGGCGACCAGCGTTTTCGCCTGCAAGGAACTGCTCTCCCCGACCGTGGACACACCGTCCGCCGACATCCACGCGTACCTCGCGTTCAGCAAGCTCCTGGATGCCTTCGGCCTGTACACGATCGAGGTCTTCGCCAAGGCGCGCGAGGAGATCATCAGCGCCCAGTCCGAGCAGCTGATGGAGCTCTCCACCCCGGTCGTGAAGCTGTGGGACGGCGTGGTCGCCGTGCCCCTCGTGGGCACACTCGACTCGGCCCGCACCCAGGTCGTGATGGAGAAGCTGCTGCAGACGCTCGTGGACACCGGCTCCGAGCAGGCCATCATCGACATCACCGGTGTCCCGGCGGTGGACACAGAGGTGGCCCAGCACCTGCTCAAGACCGTGGTGGCGGCCCGGCTCATGGGCGCCGAGTGCACCATCTCCGGCATCCGTCCGCAGATCGCCCAGACCATCGTGGCGCTCGGCATCCAGTTCGGCGACATCGTCACGAAGGCGACCCTCGCGGACGCGCTCAAGCACGCGCTGCGCCGCGCAGGCTCCGACCTGGCGTCGACGGGCGGCCGGGCGTGAGCGAGCGCGTACCGGTCCTGAAGATCGGCGAGGTCCTCCTGGTGTCCATCCAGGTGGATCTGGAGGACCAGACCGTCCTCGATCTGCAGGACGACCTCGCCGCCCGGATCGTCGCCACAGGAGCGCGCGGGGTCGTCATCGACATCACCGCGGTGGAGATCGTCGACTCCTTCGTGGGCCGGATGCTGGCCACCACGGCGGCCATCTCGCGGATGCTCGACGCCGAGACCGTCGTGGTGGGCATGCGGCCCGCCGTCGCCATCACCCTGGTCGAGCTGGGTCTGTCGCTCGGGGGCGTACGCACCGCCCTGTCCCTCGAAAAAGGGCTCGAGATCCTGGCCCGGCCGGACAGCCGCCGTCCGGCACGGCCGTGAGCGGGCTGCCGCCCGTCGCCGAAGGCGACCACGAGACGGTCGCGATCGCTTCGAACGACGACGTGGTCCGGGCCCGCCAACTGGTGCGCACTCTCGCGCAACGGTGCAAGCTCTCCCTGGTCGACCAGACGAAGCTCGTCACCGCGGCGAGTGAACTCGCCCGCAACACCCTCGTCTACGGCGGCGGCGGTGTCATGCGCACCGGTCTGGTCCGCCGGGACCGCCGTCTCGGAGTGACCGCCGTCTTCGAGGACAACGGTCCTGGCATCCCCGACCTGGACCTGGCGCTGACCGACGGATGGACGTCCGGGGGCGGCCTCGGCCTCGGACTCAGCGGAGCGCGCCGACTGGTGGACGACTTCACCCTGGACACCGAAGTCGGCCGCGGCACCCAGATCGCGGTGACCAAATGGGCCCGCTGACCCCCCAAATGCTGGACGCGCAGGACATCGCCTGGTTCCGCGACAGCCAGTCCCTCCCCGCCGCCGCCCGGGGAGCCGCGTCCGCGCTGGCGCGGCGCCTCGGCTTCGACGAACAGCGCTGCGCCGAGGTCGCACTGGCGGTGAGCGAGGCGGGTACCAACCTGGCCCGGCACGCCGTCGACGGAAGCCTGTTGCTGCGCGCGGTCCGCACCCCGGCCGACGCGGGTGTCGAATGCGTCACCATCGACGCGGGCCCCGGCATGGCCGACGTGACCCACTCGCTCACGGACGGCGTCTCCTCGGCCGGCACGCTCGGCATCGGCCTGGGGGCGATCACCCGGCTCGCCGACTCGGTCGACATCCACTCCGTACCGGGGCGGGGGACCGTGCTGGCCGCCCGCTTCTGGACCAAGGAGGCGGCCGGGCGCGCCGCCGCCGCGGGAGAACCGCTGGTCGCGGGGCTCACCCGGCCGATCACCGGCGAAGAGGTGTGCGGGGACATCTGGGCCGCCCGGCCCGTCGTCCCCCGCGCTCCGGAGCCGTACACCGCACGCCGTTCCCCCGGGCGGCAGGAACCCGACCCGCTGGGATGGTCCGCGCTGACCGGCTTCGGCAGGCAGCGCACCGACGCCGCCCCGACCGCAAGAGCGGCGGAGCGCCCCGAGGACCGGGTCGGGGACGGTGACGTGGACGCCTCCGCGCTGCTGGTCATGTTCTGCGACGGTCTCGGCCACGGACCGCTGGCAGGCCGGGCGGCGGACGCCGCCGTCCAGGCGTTCCGGGACGGCAGGGCCCAGTCCCCCGAAGGGGTCATCAGCGAGCTCCACACGGCGCTGCGCGGCGGACGCGGGGGCGCCGTGGCCGTCGTACGCATCGAACCCGGCGCGCGCGCCGTGTCGTTCTGCGGGGTGGGAAACGTCAGCACCTTCGTCGTCGATCCCGCGACGGCCGGCCGGCGCTCCCTGCCGTCCGCACCCGGGATCGTCGGCCACCACCTTCCGACCCTGCGGACGATCCGGCAGGAACTCCCGCGGGGCAGCGGCGTGGTCATGCACTCCGACGGACTCACCGAGCGCTGGCAGCCCGCCGCCCTGCCCGGGCTGCTGGCGCACTCCCCCCTGGTCGCCGCGGCGCAACTGCTGCGCGAAGCCGGCGTGCGCCGCGACGACGCCGGGGTCGTGGTGGCGAAGGGGGCCTGGTGACGATCCCGACGGCCGACGGAGCCGTCCTCCTGGCGACCGTCGCCCTCGCCACCGAGCAGGACATCTTCATGCTCAGACGCAGCGGAAAGGCCGCCGCCGAGGCCCTCGGAGTCGAACGGCAGGACCAGATACGCCTGGCGACCGCCCTCAGCGAACTGGGCCGGGACCTCCTGGGATCGTCCGGGCTCCGGGTCACCTTCGGCACGGTGCCGGGGGTCTCACCCCTGCTGCGCGTCGTCGTCTTCTGGCGGGACGGCCCCGGACCGGGGAAGGAGTCGGTCGGAGCGGCCTCCCGGCTTGTACCGACCCTGTTCGACCCGGCTGCCGGGTCCGTGACGATCGAGCAGCAGCTCTCGCTCGACGCCACCACCCCCGACCGCCTCCGGCGGGCCCAGGACATCCTCGCCGCGCACCGGGGATCGACCGGGGTGGAGGACGCCCGCGCGCAGACCAGCGACCTGATCGCCGCGCTGGAGGAGTCCCGGGCCCAGCGCGAGGAACTGCGCCGCCTCAACGAGGAACTGGAGGAGACCAACCGGGGAGTGGTGGCGCTCTACTCCGAACTGTCGGAAGAGCTGGAGGAGACCAACCGCGGGGTGGTCGCCCTCTACGGCGAGCTCGAGGAGAAGTCGAGCCAGCTGCACGAGGCGAGCGAGGCGAAGACCCGGTTCTGGGCGAACGTCAGCCACGAACTGCGCACCCCGGTGAACTCCGTGGTGGGCCTGGCTCGCCTGCTCCTCGACATCGACGGGGACCGTCTCGACGAGGAACAGCGCCGTCGCGTCTCGATGATCTCGGCGTCCGGCGCCACCCTGCTCGCCCTCGTCGACGAACTCCTCGACGTCGCCAAGGCCGAGTCCGGACGTCTGGAGCCGCACTGGGAGGCCGTCGACCTGCGGGCCACCCTCGGCCAACTGCGCGGCACCCTGCGGGGGTACGAGACGCGGGGAGGCGTCACGCTCTCGGTGGCCGATCCCGACCCGGCCCTCACCCTCGTCAGTGACGAGGTGATGGTCACGCGCATCCTGCGCAACCTGCTCTCCAACGCCCTGAAGTTCACCGAGGACGGAACCGTCCGGCTCGACGTGGCGGCCGAACACGGCGAGGGCGGCACGTACGTGGTCTTCACGGTGTCGGACACCGGCATCGGCATCCCGGCGGAAGAACAGCACCAGGTCTTCGAGGAGTTCTACCAGGTGCGCGGCTCGCACCAGCGCGGGCGTTCCGGGACCGGCCTCGGCCTCCCCTACGCGCGTCGCCTCACCGAACTGCTCGGCGGAACCCTCGTCCTGACCAGCGCCCCGGGCCGGGGCACCGAGGTCGTCGTGACCCTGCCCGCCACCCGGCCGGGAGAGGGCCCGGACAGCGACGGGGAGCACCTGCCCGCGCAGATCGCGCTCCTCGTCACCATCGACGACGACGAGGTCTTCCGCTCCACCGTCCGTCCCGTACTCGCCCGGCTGGCCGATCGCGTCGTCGAGGTGGGAGAAGGCGGCCGGGCCGTCGAAGCGGTCCGCCGGAACCAACCCGACGCGGTCCTCCTCGATCTGCACATGCCCGACATGGACGGCTACGACGTGCTGACCGAGCTCGCTGGTGACCCCCGGCTCGCCGGCACCCCGGTGGTCGTCATCACCTCGGCGGTCGACGACACCCTCGACCACGGGCGGCTGAGCCACGCGCGGGCGGTCCTCGACAAGTCCGCGCTGACCTTCGCGCGGCTGGCCGCGGCCTTCGGGGACGTCGTCCCCGGGCCGGCCCCCGCCCCGGAGGAAGCCCTCCGCGCAGCCGGAGAAAGCGGCACCGCATGAGTCCCCAGTCCCACGCGGACGGCGCCGTCGCCACGGTCATGGTGCTCGACGACAACGACACCAACCGCTACATCGTGGGCAGTTGGCTGCGCCGGGCCGGGCACACCGTCGTGGAGGCCGCCGACGGCACCGAAGGACTCGCACTCCTCGCGAAGTCCCCCGACGCCCTGCTCCCGGAACTCGCCATCGTCGACGTGAAGCTGCCCGACATGAGCGGCTTCGAGGTGTGCGAGCAGATCAAGGCGGACCCGCGCACCGCCCACCTGCCCGTCATCCACGTCTCCGCCACGGCGATCGAGGTGAGCGACCGCACCCAGGGACTCCACCGGGGCGCCGACGCGTACCTCACCGAACCCATCGCCCCCGACGAACTACTCGCGACGGTCACCGCCGCCCTCAGGTACGCCCGGGCTCGCCGGCGGGCCGAGCGGCTCGCGACCCGGGTCGCCGCGTTGAACAGCAGCACCCTCGCCGTCTACGCGGCCCGTGACGGGGAGGCGTTCACCGACGCGGCGGCGGCCGGTGCCGCGACGCTGATGTACTCGCCCACCGTGGCGGTCGCCCTCAGCCCCGACGGCCGGACCGTCTTCCTCGCGACCGCCCGTGCGCGGGAGTCGGAGCGGGCCGCCCACACCCGCCGGGCCGAGGAACCGCCCGTCACCCTCGCCCACGGCGACCCCCGGCTGCTCGACCTCCTGTCCGGCAAGGCCCTCGGCGACGGTACCGGGACGGAGATCGCCGTCCTCGACGGCGCCGACTGGAAGGCACTGACCTGCCGGGACGGAGACAGCCGCGCCGATGTCTTCCCGGAGCGGGTCGCGCTGGTCCTCGCCCGCACCAAGCGCGGCCGGCCACCGGTCGCGCTCGCGGTCGACGCCGCGACCCTCGTGGGCACCGACGACCGTGAGCTGCTGTCCCAGCTGGCCCAGGCCTGCGCGCTGGCCCTGGAGGCCCTGCGCAGCCACAGCGAGGAACACGCGCTCGTGCTGGCCCTGCAACGCACGTTCCTGCCGGACCGCCTGCCCGCCGTTCCCGGCGTCGACATGGCCGTACGCTACGAACCCGCCGCCGACCATGCGGAGATCGGTGGCGACTTCTACGAGGCCATCGAGACCCCGGCCGGGCTGCTGCTGGCCATCGGCGATGTCGCCGGGCACTCCCTGAAGGCCGCCATGATCATGGGAGAGGTACGCCACGCGCTGCGCGCGTACGCCATCGAGGGACACGACCCGCAGACCCTGCTCAGCCGGCTGGACGCCCTGCTGGTCAGGCTGCGACCGTCCATCACCGTGACCGTCTGCCTGGTGCTGGTGGAACCGGGCGGCCGGCGGGTGCACGTCGCCAACGCGGGTCACATTCCGCCGCTGTTGCGGCAACCCGACGGATCCACCCGCTACCTCACCGAGCACGGCCCGCTGCTGGGCCTCAGCCTTCCGCACGCGCCCGCCGTACCGCATGCGGTCGAAGCCGGTTCCACGCTCCTGCTGCTGACGGACGGTCTGATCGAGGTACCGGGCGAGGACCTGGACGACAGCATGGCCGCCCTGGACCGCACCCTCGCCAGTGCCTCACCGGAGCTGGAAGAGCTCTGCGACACCCTGCTGGAGACCTTCGGCAAGGGGAAGACCGACGACATCGCGCTTCTGGCGGCCCGGATCCGCTGAGCGGACCCGGCCTGTTCCGGGGCCCGTATGGGGTTGGTGGGCGGAAGAAGGAGCGGGGCTGGGTGCGTACGGCCGCAAGGCGCCGGAGCGCGCGTGCCCAGCCCGCCACGCCGCGAGCCAACCCCATACAGGCCCTGAGCGCGGTCGAACGAGCGCGGGTGCCAACGGGGTTACGCTCTCTCCACAGACGGTTCGTTTCCGGGGGGATCCTTGAGAGCTGTTCATCGGCCTTTTCGTCGGCCGGACCGGTCCCCAGGACGACTCGTGCTGCCCGCTCTGCTGGGGGCATCGGTTCTGACCGGCTGCTCCGGGACCGGCGAGGGAGCCTGCACCCTCATCGGCATGGACTCCCAGGTCTCGCTGGTCTGGCGCCCCTCGGACTTCGGTGCGGTGGACGCGGCGACCCTGCGCTTCTGCGCGAACGAGGTCTGCGAGGAAAGGAAATCCGGCGACCCGGGCGACCCCGTGGCCGGGCTGGACATACCGCTCCCCGACACGGACGGCCCCGACCACGTCAGGCTCCGGCTCAGCGTCGATTCCATCGACGGCAAGGAGATCGTCACGGACGCGACCGTGGTGACCCTGGAGGAACAGCATCCCAACGGAGAGGGCTGTGACCCCACGGCCTGGACCGCCGCGGTCCGAGCCGAGCCGGCCGGCCTCACCGACCCGAAGGGTCTGCCCCTTCCGTAGGGCACGGCCCTCTCTACGCTCCACCGTTCCACTCCCGGCCGGCGGACGGCCCTCACCCGACCAGGTAGCCGTCCAGCCGGGCGGCGGCCGCGTCCCAGGCGGCCGCGTCGCCACGGGGGCGGTAGTGCCGAAGGTGCTGGGTGGCGGCGACGAGACGGCGCATCGCCGCCAGGTCTCCCACGAGGCCGGCGGCCCTGGCCTGGACGAGGATGTTGCCGAGCGCCGTGGCCTCGGTGGGTCCGGCGACGACGGGCAACCCCGTTGCATCGGCGGTGAGTTGGCAGAGCAGGTCGTTGCGCGAGCCTCCGCCGACGAGGTGGACGCGGGAGATGTCACGGCCGGCGAGTCCGGCCGCCTGTCGCAGGGTGCGCCGGTGGGCCAGGGCGAGACTCTCCAGGACGCAGCGGACCAGTGCGCCCTGGTCGCCGGGGACCGGCTGGCCGGTGCGGCGGCAGTACTCCTCGATGCGGCCGGGCATGTCGCCGGGAGCCATGAACTCCGGGGCGTCCGGGTCGATGAGCGCGAAGAACGGGGTGGCGCGGGCGGCGTCGGCGAGCAGCGTCGGGATGCGGGTCGGCAGTCCGTGCTGGTCCCAGGTGCGCCGGCACTCCTCGAACAGCCACATGCCCATGATGTTCCGCAGGTAGCGGATGGTGCCGTCGATGCCGCGCTCGTTGGTGAAGTTGGCGGCCCTGGACGCCTCCGTCAGGACCGGGGCGTCCAGTTCGAGGCCCGCCAGGGACCAGGTGCCGCAGGAGATGTAGGCGAAATCCGGCTCGGTGGCCGGGACGGCGACGACGGCGGAAGCGGTGTCGTGCGACGCGACCGTGGTCACCGGGGTACGGGGGTCCAGACCGGTGTACGCGGCGACGTGCGGCAACAGCGTGCCGGCCGGGTCGCCCGGGGCCCGCAGCGGCGGCAGCAGGGCGGGGTCGATCCCGAGCGGTTCGAGGATCTCCTTGGACCAGCCGCCGGTGCGGGCGTCGAAGAGTCCCGTGGTGGAGGCGTTGGTCTCCTCCGCCCCGACGGTACCGGTCAGCCAGTGGACGAGCAGGTCGGGGACGAGGAGCAGGGTGCGTGCTGCCGCCGACTGGGCGCTGCCGGCGGCGGAGGCGAGCTGGAAGACGGTGTTGAACGGCAGGTGCTGCAGGCCGGTGATCCGGTACAGGGCCTCGGGGGAGACCGTGTCCCACACCCGTTCGGCGACGCCGTCGGTCCGGGTGTCCCGGTAGTGGTGGGGTGCACCGAGGAGCGCGCCGTCCGCGTCGAGGAGCCCGTAGTCCACGGCCCAGGTGTCCACGCCGACGGAGCTGACGCCGCCGGCCCTGGCCGCCTCGCGCAGCCCGTCGAGTACCCCCTGGAAGAGGGCGAGTACATCCCAGCGCAGCCCGTCGGGCAGCGTCACGGGGGTGTTGGGGAATCGGTGCACCTCGGTGAGATCGAGGTTGTCCGGGCCGACCCGGCCGAGGATCACGCGGCCGCTGGTGGCGCCGAGATCGACCGCGGCGAACACGGAGCGGAAGGCCGAGGAGGGTGGAGTGGTGGTCACGGGAATTACCTCCGCGGCGAACGGCCGATCGGGGAACGGGTCAGGGGAAGGAAGCCGGCGGTGGTCGGGGGTGCCCGGCCCGGTCCGCCGGGCCCCCCTGACCACGGATCAGCGCAGGAAGGCCGCTGCCACTCCCGCGTCGACCGGGATGTGCAGGCCGGTGGTGTGGGTGAGGTCGCCGCCGGTGAGCGCGAAGACCGCGCCCGCGACGTGCTCGGGGAGCACCTCGCGCTTGAGGATGGTGCGCTGGGCGTAGAACTCGCCCAGCTTCTCCTCCTCGATGCCGTACGTGGCGGCGCGCTGGGCGCCCCAGCCCGCGGCGAAGATGCCGGAGCCCCGGACGACCCCGTCGGGGTTGACGCCGTTGACACGGACGCCGTGTTCGCCGAGTTCGGCCGCGAGCAGCCGGACCTGGTGGGCCTGGTCGGCCTTGGTGGCGGAGTAGGCGATGTTGTTCGGTCCGGCGAAGACGGCGTTCTTGGAGGCGATGTAGACGATGTCGCCGCCGAGCCCCTGCGCGATCATGACGCGGGCGGCCTCGCGCGAGACGAGGAAGGAGCCGCGGGCCATGATGTCGTGCTGGAGGTCCCAGTCCTTGGCCGTGGTGTCCAGGAGCGGCTTGGAGATGGAAATGCCCGCGTTGTTGACGACCAGGTCCACCCCGCCGAAGGCGAGGGCCGCCGTCTTGAACGCCTCGGTGATCTCCTCCTCGGAGGTGACGTTCACCGTGACGGCGACCGCCTTGTCGGGGCCGCCCAGTTCCTCGGCGACGGCGACGGCGGTCTCCGCGTTCAGGTCGGCGACGACGACGCAGGCGCCCTCGGCGACGAGACGGTGCGCGATGGCCTTGCCGATGCCGCTTCCCGCGCCCGTGACGAGCGCGACCCGGGTGGCGAGCGGCTTCGGCTCCGGCATCCGCTGGAGCTTGGCCTCCTCCAGCGCCCAGTACTCGATGCGGAACTTCTCCGACTCCTCGATGGGGGCGTAGACGGAGACTGCCTCGGCGCCACGCATCACGTTGATGGCGTTGAGGTAGAACTCCCCGGCCACCCGGGCGGTCTGCTTGTCCTTCCCGAAGGAGAACATGCCCACGCCCGGCACGAGCACGATCGCCGGGTCCGCCCCGCGCAGGGCGGGGGAGTCGGCGGTGGCGTGCCGGTCGTAGTAGGCGCGGTACTCCGCCCGGTACTCCTGGTGCAGCTCCTTCAGCCGCGCGACCGCCTCGTCCAGCGGCGCGCCGGCCGGCAGGTCCAGGACCAGCGGGCGCACCTTGGTACGGAGGAAGTGGTCGGGGCAGGACGTGCCGAGGGCGGCGAGCCGCGGGTGCTCGGCCCGGGACACGAAGTCCAGTACGGCCTCGGTGTCGTCGAAGTGGCCGACCTGCGGGCGGTCCTGGGACGCCAGGCCGCGGATCACGGGCGCCAGGGCCGCGGCGCGCTCCCGGCGCTCGGCCTCGGCCAGCGGTTCGTACCCCGGGAGCAGCGGGCCGAAGGGCTCGGCCTTGCCCTTCCTCGTGAGGTACTCCTCGGCGGTGCGGATGATGAAGAGCGAGTTGGCTTCGCACTCCTCGGACGTGTCGCCCCAGGCGGTGATGCCGTGGCCGCCCAGCACACAGCCGACGGCCTGCGGGTTGGCTTCCTTGACCGCGGCGATGTCCAGGCCGAGCTGGAAGCCGGGACGGCGCCAGGGCACCCAGACGACCTTGTCGCCGAAGCAGTCGGCGGTCAGCTTCTCGCCGTCCGCGGCGCAGGCGAGCGCGATGCCTGAGTCCGGGTGCAGATGGTCCACGTGCGCGGCGTCGACGAGGCCGTGCATCGCGGTGTCGATGGAGGGAGCCGCGCCGCCCCTGCCGTGCAGGCAGTAGTCGAAGGCCGCGACCATCTCGTCCTCGCGCTCCACCCCCGGGTAGACGTCCCGGAGGGCGAGCAGCCGGTCGAGGCGGAGCGCGGCCAGACCGGATGCGGTGAGGGTGCCGAGGTCGCCGCCGGACCCCTTGACCCAGAGGAGTTCGACGTCGCCGCCGGTCGCCGGGTCGGTCCCGGTGCCCTTCGCGGAGGTGTTGCCGCCCGCGTAGTTGGTGTTGCGCGGGTCGGAGCCGAGCCGGCGGGAGCGCGCGATCAGCGCGGCGGCCGTGGTGTGCGTGGCGGAGGCCATGGCAGGAGTCCTTCGGGATCTGGGAGTGCGGGACAGCGCGAGGGGGGGAGGGCCGGGGCTGTCGGCCCGTGCGAGCGACGTGCGGTCAGGCGCCCCAGCCGGCCTGGTCGCCGCCGACGCGGCCGGCCGCGATCTTCTCCTGCCAGCCGGACTTCCGGTAGGCGGAGACCGGGTCGGGCGCGAGGCCCTGCTCCTCGCGGAGTTCGCGCAGGAGGGGACGGACGTCGGTGTTGTAGGCGTCCATCAGTACCTCGTTGGAACCGAGTACGTCTCCGTCGCGCTGGGCGGCGGTCAGCGCGTCCATGTCGACGAGCAGGGCCTTGGCCGTGGCCTCCTGGACGTTCGTCACCGAGCGGATGACGGCGGGGATCTTCGCCTCGATGTTGTGGCACTGGTCGAGCATGAAGTTGACGTTGGTCTCGGGGTCCAGTCCGCCGTTCTTGACCACCTCGTGCATGATCCGGAAGAGTTGGAAGGGGTCCGCCGAGCCGACCATCAGATCGTCGTCCGCGTAGAAGCGGGAGTTGAAGTCGAAGGCGCCGAGCTTCCCCTCGCGCAGCAGCGTCGCGACGATGAACTCGATGTTCGTGCCCGGCGCGTGGTGCCCGGTGTCCACGACGACCTGGGCCTTCGGCCCCAGCTTGAGGCAGTGCGCGTACGCGGTGCCCCAGTCCGGTACGTCCGTCGTGTAGAAGGCGGGTTCGAAGAACTTGTACTCCAGCAACAGTCGCTGGTCGTCGCCGAGGCGTTCGTACACCGCGGCCAGCGCCTCGGCCAGCCGGTCCTGGCGGGCCGCGATGTCGTCCTGGCCGGGGTAGTTGGTGCCGTCCGCGAACCAGAGCTTCAGGTCCCGCGAGCCGGTCGCGTCCATGATGTCGACGCACTCCAGCAGATGGGCCAGGGCCTTGGTGCGGATCTTCGCGTCCGGGTGACAGACACTGCCGAGCTTGTAGTCGTCGTCCTGGAACGTGTTGGAGTTGATCGCTCCCAGTTCCAGGTCGCGGTCCTTCGCGTACGCGGCCAGCGCGGCGAAGTCGTCCACCCGGTCCCAGGGGATGTGCAGCGACACCACGGGGGCGATCCCGGTGAACTCGTGGACCTTCGCCGCGTCGTCGAGCTTCTCGTACGGGGTCCGGGGCACCCCGGCCTGCGCGAAGACCTTGAACCGCGTACCTGAGTTGCCGTAGCCCCAGGACGGGGTCTCGATCCGCTGGCCGGCAAGTACGGCCTTCACTGCGGCGATGTCGGGCATGTCCACCTCGGGATGTGCGGGCGGCCCTGGCAGCAGCCGCCGGAAGATTCAATGAATCGATTCATTGCGTGGGAGAAGTTAGTCGTCCCCGAGAATGCCGTCAAGAGTTCCGGCGAGGTGGCCGGCGTGTTACCGCATCGTGTCTTCGCTGCGGCCCCCGCCACCCCTCCAGCCCCACATGCGCAGTTCAGGGCCGAGGCAGGGTGGTGCTGTCGGGTGCGCCAGAGGTTTCGGGGAGTTCGCTGCGGAACACCCCTTGACGGGTCCGACAAGGCGGGGCTAGCTTCCCGGCAACTCCACTGAAACATTTCATGTCGGGCTCTGCGCTCGACACAAGCACGGGAGAAATCCATGACGCACCCCGAACCGGAGACGACTCCGGTGCTCGCACTGGAGGGGGTGAGCAAGTCCTTCGGTGCCGTCCGAGCCCTGCGTGGCGTGTCGCTGCGGCTGCACGCCGGCGAAGCGCACGCCCTGGCCGGCGAGAACGGCGCCGGGAAGTCGACCCTGATCAAGGCCCTGGCCGGCGTGCACCGTCCCGACGCGGGCACGGTCCTCCTGGACGGCCGGCCCGTCGAGTTCCACGGCCCGGCGGACGCCCGGGACGCGGGAGTCGCGGTGATCTACCAGGAGCCGACTCTCTTCCCGGACCTGTCCGTCGCGGAGAACATCTTCGTGGGCCGTCAGCCCCGCCGCTCGCTGGGCCGGGTGGACCACCGCGCAGTCAAGCGGGCCGCGGCCGAACTCTTCGAGCGCCTCGGTGTCGACCTCGACCCCGACCAGCCGGCCCGCGGCCTCTCCATCGCTGACCAGCAACTGGTGGAGATAGCAAAGGCGTTGTCCTTCGACGCCCGCGTCCTGATCATGGACGAGCCCACCGCAGCACTCACCGGCAGCGAGGTGGCCCGGTTGTTCGGCGTCGTGGGGGCGCTCCGCGCGCAGGGCGCGGCCGTGCTGTTCATCTCGCACCGCCTGGAGGAGATCTTCGCGCTCTGCCAGCGCGTCACGACCCTTCGCGACGGCACCTGGATCTCCAGCGAGCCGATCGACGGCCTGAGCGAGGACGATCTGGTGCGCCGCATGGTCGGCCGCGACCTGGACGAGCTCTACCCGAAGCAGGTCACGGAGATCGGCGAAGTCGCCCTCAGCGTGCGCCGGCTGACCCGTGAGGGTGTCTTCACGGATGTCTCCTTCGACGTCCGCCGCGGCGAGATCGTCGGCCTGGCCGGGCTGGTCGGTGCCGGCCGGAGCGAAGTGGCCCGCGCCGTGTTCGGTGTCGACCGGTTCGACGGTGGTGAGGTCGAGGTGCTCGGCAAGCGGCTGAAGCCCGGGGCCCCGAGCGTCGCGATGGCCGCCGGCCTCGCCCTGGTGCCGGAGGACCGCCGGGCCCAGGGCCTGGTGATGGACATGTCCATCGAACGCAACATCGGCCTCACCGGCTTCGCCGAGACCACCCGCGCCGGAGTGATGGACCGCGGCGCCGAGCGCGACCGGGCAGTCGACTGGGCGGTCAAGCTCCAGGTCAAGTACGCCCGCCTCGCCGACGTCGTCGGAACCCTCTCCGGCGGCAACCAGCAGAAGGTCGTCCTCGCCAAGTGGCTGGCGACCCGCCCGCAGGTGCTGATCGTGGACGAACCCACCCGTGGCATCGACGTCGGCACCAAGGCCGAAGTCCACCGGCTGCTGTCCTCGCTGGCAGCCGAGGGGGTGGCGGTGCTGATGATCTCCTCCGACCTCCCGGAGATCCTCGGCATGGCCGACCGGGTGCTGGTGATGCACGAAGGACGGCTGACCGCCGAGATCCCCCGGTCCGAGGCGACCGAGGAGACCGTGATGGCGGCGGCGACCGGCCGTGCCGCCCGAGGAAGGAACGCGGCATGACCATGGCTGCAGAGCCGGTGCGGCACGAGCCCGCACCCCAGTCCGTCGCCTCGCGGCGACTTGTCGACAAAGTGTTCAAGGCGCGGGAACTGGCCGTCGCCCTCGTCCTCGTCGTGATGCTGGGCGTCACCCAGCTGTCCAACACCGAGTTCCTCTCCGAGCAGGGCATCAAGGACCTGATGCTCAACGCGACCATCCTGGTGCTCGTCGCGGTCGGCCAGGCGGTCGTGGTCATCACCCGCAACGTCGACCTCTCCGTCGGTTCGGTCCTCGGCATCTCCGCCTTCGGCGCCGGCGTCTACCTCCAGGACGGCGGAAGCCCCCTGGTCGCCGTCCTGATCGCGATCGCCCTCGGCATCCTCTTCGGCGTCCTCAACGGGGCCCTGGTCAGCCTCGGCAAGGTGCCCGCACTCGTCGTCACCCTGGGCACCCTCTACATCGTCCGCGGCATCGACTCCATCTGGGTCGGCTCCCGCCAGATCACCGCCGACGCGCTCCCCGACGGCTTCGTCGCCTTCGGCCACGACGGGATCCGGGTGCTGCCCTACCTCGCCCTGCTCGCCATCGTCGTGCTGGCCGCCGTCGCCTACTACCTGCGCAGCTACCACAGCGGCCGCGACCTCTACGCGCTCGGCTCCAGCCCCGAGGCCGCCCGGCTCGCCGGCATCCCGGTCCGCGCCCGGATCATGACCGCCTACGTCCTCTGCGGCGTGCTCGCCGGACTCGCCGGCGCCCTCTACCTCGCCCGGTTCGGCAACGTCGACTCCGCCACCGGCAACGGATACGAACTCACCGTCGTCAGCGCCGTCGTCGTCGGCGGCGTCGCCTTCACCGGAGGCTCCGGCACGGTCTACGGAGCCGCCCTCGGCGCCCTCCTGCTCACCTCGATCAACAGCGTGCTGCCGGCCATCGGCGTCAGCTCCGTCTGGGTCACCGCGATCAACGGCTTCCTGCTGCTGCTCGCGATCGCCGCAGACCGGATCCTGGCCCTGCGGGTGGCCGCAGGGCTGCGCAAGAAGGCCGCACAGATGAGGAGCGCCCGCCATGCCTGACACCACCAAGAACGCGACCGCCCGGCCCCCGGTGGCCCGCCGGCCTCCGCTCCTCGCCCGCCTCGGCGGAGCGATCCGCTGGGACACCGCGGTCGGCGCCCTGCTGATCACCCTGCTGATCTGCTCCTTCTCCTTCGTCGACAACTTCGGCAACGCGCTGAACCTGTCCTTCCTCATCGGCAACACCCTGCCGATCGCGCTGATCGCGCTGCCCATGACGCTGCTGGTGGTCTCCGGCGAGGTCGACCTCTCCGTCGGCTCCACCGCCGGCCTGTCGGGTGCGGTGATGGGGGCGCTCTGGAACAACGGCATGGCGATCGAGACGATCATCCCGGTCTGCCTGCTGCTCGGCGTGGTCTGCGGCCTGGTCAACGGAGTGCTCGTCACCCGGCTCGGACTGCCCTCGCTCGCCGTCACCATCGGCACCATGGCCGCCTACCGGGGCATCGCGCAGATCATCCTCGGTTCCGACTCGGTCACCGACTTCCCCACCCAGTACCTCGACTTCGGCGCGGGCCGGATCGGCGGCACTTTCATCCCGTACGCCGCCGTCCCCTTCGCCGCCCTCCTCGTGGTGGCCGTACTCGTCCTGCACGCCACCCCGGTCGGCCGCTCGCTCTTCGCCACCGGAGCGAGCGAGGACGCGGCCCGGTTCGCCGGTGTCCGCGTCAAGCGGCTCAAGCTCTCGATGTTCGTCACCACCGGCGTGATCTCCGCGCTCACCGGCGTCTTCTGGACGCTGCACTACGCCAGCGCCCGTTACGACAACGCCACCGGACTCGAACTCTCGGTCATCGCCGCCGTACTGCTCGGCGGCATCGACTTCGACGGCGGCAGGGGCACCCTCGGCGGCGCCGTCGCCGGTGTACTGCTGCTCGGCACCCTGCAGAACGTCATGAGCCTGGTCAACGTGTCCGCCCAGTCCCAGATCGTCGTCACCGGTGTCCTGCTGGTGATCTCCGTGCTCGCCCCCAGGGTCGGCCGCCAGGTCGTCCAGGCACGGGCCCGCAGGCGAACAGCCACCGCGCCGGCCGTCGTCCCCTCGCCCGGCGCCTCCTGACCCGCCGCTACCCGCCTCACCACCCGAGCGCCTCCTCACGCCCACACCACCGCGGGCGCGCTCGACCCTGCCCACCCCCTTCCCGCTCCTCGTCGCACCTCGTACTTCGTCACCTCTCGGGCATCCGCCCGGCAGCCCCTGCCGTTCGCGGCAGCGAAAGGAAATCGCCATGTACGGCAACACCGCCAGCAGCGTCCGGCTGACTGCCGCGCTCGCCACCGCCGCCGTCCTCGCCCTCGGCGCCACCGCCTGCTCGGGCACCACCAAGGACTCCGCGAACAAGGAGGCCGGCCCGGCCGCCGCCACCGGCAAGGCCGACCCGAACAGCGCCACCAAGAAGGGCCTCACGGTCGCCTTCCTGCCCAAGCAGGTCAACAACCCCTACTTCACCACCTCCGACAACGGCGGCAAGAAGGCCCTGGACGAGCTCGGCTCCACGTACAAGGAGGTCGGCACCAGCAGCGGCACCGACACCTCCGGCCAGGTGAGCTACGTCAACACCCTCACCCAGCAGCAGGTCGACGCCATCGCCGTGTCCGCCCAGGACCCGGGCGCCCTCTGCACCTCCCTCAAGCAGGCGATGAAGAACGGCGTCAGCGTCGTCACGTACGACTCCGACACCCAGACCGACTGCCGCCAGGTCTTCGTCTCGCAGGCCAGTGCCGAGGACCTCGGCCGCACCCAGATCCAGCTGCTGTCGAAGCAGATCGGCGGCAAGGGCGAGATCGCTATCCTCTCGGCGGCCCAGACGGCCACGAACCAGAACACTTGGATCGACTTCATGAAGGACGAGCTGAAGAAGCCGGAGTACAAGGACATCAAGCTCGTCAAGACCGCCTACGGCGACGACGACGCCCAGAAGTCCTTCCAGCAGACCCAGGGCCTCCTCCAGGAACACCCGGACCTCAAGGGCATCGTCTCGCCCACCACCGTCGGCATCAAGGCCGCCGCCCAGTACCTGTCCGGCTCCAAGTACAAGGGCAAGGTCAAGCTGACCGGCCTCGGTACGCCCAACGACATGCGCGCGTACGTGAAGAACGGCACCGTCGAGGGCTTCGAGCTGTGGGACCCGGCCAAGCTCGGCGCGCTCGCCGCCCACACGGCCGTCGCCCTGCAGTCCGGCCGGATCACCGGCGCGGAGGGTGAGACCTACACGGCCGGCGACCTCGGGGCGTTCACGATCGGAAAGGACGGGGTCGTCTCACTCGGCAAGCCCACCGTCTTCACCCGGGACAACATCGACCAGTTCCAGTTCTGATCCTGCCGCAACCGTGGGGCCGCGCGTGCCGGCGCGGCCCCACTCCCGTTCGAAGAAAGGCGTCACCGTGCAGCGTGTCTGCTTCCTGCTGAAGGTCCGGGCCGAGCGGATCGAGGAGTACCGCGAACGGCACCAGCCCGTCTGGGCCGAGATGCGGACAGCCCTCACTGACGCGGGCTGGCACAACTACTCGCTCTTCCTGCGGGAGGACGGGCTGCTGGTCGGTTACCTGGAGACGCCCGACTTCGAGAAGGCCCGCGCCGCCATGGACGCCACCGAGGTGAACGCCCACTGGCAGGCGGAGATGGCGGACTTCTTCGAGGCGCTCGACGGGCAGGCCCCCGACGCGGCCATGCGACCGCTCCGGGAGATCTTCCACCTCGTCTGAGGACCGGGTGGTGTCCGCGGGGGAGACCGCGTCACGAGAGATCGGGTGGGACCGGTGGCGGCAGCCGCACGGGCGGTGAGCATCAAGGACGTGGCTCGCGAGGCGGGCGTCTCGGTGGGCACCGTCTCCAACGTGATCAACCAACCGGAACGGGTGTCGGAGGAGACCCGGCGGCACGTGAAACGGGTCATCGCGGCCCTGGGCTACGTACGCAGTGAACACGCCCGTCAACTCCGGGCGGGGCGCAGCCGCATCATGGCGCTGCTCGTGCTCGACATGGGCAACCCGTTCTTCGTCGACATCGCCCGGGGCGCCGAACGCGCGGCCAGGGACGCCGGCCTGGGGGTCATGGTCTGCAACAGTGACCAGAACCCGCAGGACGAGGCGGAGTACCTCGGCCTCTTCGCCGAGCAGCGCGTCCGCGGAGTGCTGGTGACCCCGGCCGACTCCGACGGAAGCAACCTCCGCGCATTCCGCCGCCACGGCATCCCCTTCGTCCTCGTCGACCGCGTGGCGGGGGACGACGACGGCTGCTCCGTCTCCGTCGACGACGTCGCGGGCGGCGCTCTGGCGATCCGTCACCTGACGGCCGCCGGACACCGGTCCCTCGCCTACGTCAGCGGGCCGGACCACCTGAACCAGGTGCGGGACCGGCGTGCCGGCGCCCTCACCGCGCTCGCCGCTGCCGGCCTCCCTCCCGAGGCCCTGCGCGAGGTCCCCGCCGCGCGCCTCGACGTCGCCGCGGGGCGGGACGCCGGAGCCCGGTTGCTCGGCCTGGCCCAGCGCCCCACCGGCGTCTTCTGCGCCAACGACCTGCTGGCGCTCGGGGTGCTGCAGGCCCTGTACGCGGCCGGGGTCCGGGTCCCCGAAGACATGGCCATCGTCGGGTACGACGACATCGAGTTCGCCGCCGCGGCGACCGTCCCCCTCACCTCGGTGCGTCAGCCCGCACTCACCATCGGAGCGCGAGCCACCGAGCTGCTGCTCCGGGAGTCGGCCGAGGAGGCGTTCGCCCACCGGCACGAAGACGTGGTCCTCCAGCCGGAGCTGGTCGTGCGCCAGTCGACTCTCATTCCGCGCTGATCCATCGGCCGGGCCCCCGCCGGTCTTCCGCCGGCCTCCGCCGGTGCCTCGCCGATCACCGGCCGGTCAACCGCTGATCACCCGTGCCGCCCCGGCCCGGCGTGAGGGACCGGCGGCCTGAAACGATCCAGAGCTCCGGGACGGCGGCGGTGGTGTCGGACGGCCGCGAGGAGGAATCCGGTCATGTGGCACATTTCTCATCGGTTGTCATGATGGAAGTGGTGCCTGTCGGACCAACGGACGAGTGCCTGTACACCACGGGGTGGCCGGCGGACCGTGTTCGGCGTCAGGCGGTGCGGCCTTGTCCGCAGTGCGGCGCCGACTCGTGAGCGCGGCCGGCGCCCGGAGCCCTCGTGCCGGGCGAGGCGGCGCACCGGTTTCCGAGGACGACGGCGCCGGCCCGGATCCGCAGGACGACCCGCCCCCGCACAGGACGACCGAGGAGGAATGTTGAGTCACTTCGACGGCGCGAACGGTCCGGAAGACGACGGCAAGGCGGCGGCCGTGAAGCAGGCCGCGCAGGAGGGAGCCGGTGAAGGCATAGGGCTGGTGAGCGAGAAGGCGGCCGATGTCGCGGGCACCGCGAAAGAACGCGCGGGTGACGTGGCGGGCGAGGCGTCCGCACGGGCCCGGGACGTGGCGGGCGAGCTGCGTGACCAACTACGGGACCAGGCACAGTCCCAGACGGAGCGTCTGGCGCACGCGGTCCGCCAACTGGCCGACGATCTGGGTGACATGGGAAAGGACGGCAAGGAGGGCTCGCCGGCCACCCATGCGGTGCGGCAGGTCGCGGATCATGGCCGGGGAGTGGCGGCCAGACTGGAGGACCGGGGACCGCAAGGACTCCTGAATGACCTTCAGGACTTCGCCCGGCGCCGTCCCGGCATGTTTCTGGCGGGCGCCGCGCTGGCGGGCTTCGCGACCGCCCGGCTCGGCAAGGGCGTCAAGTCCGCGAGCGCCACGGCGCACGCCCACGGGGCGCCGACGGGTTCGTCCCGGG
This sequence comes from Streptomyces sp. NPDC005576, assembly GCF_042871745.1. Taxonomy (NCBI): domain Bacteria; kingdom Bacillati; phylum Actinomycetota; class Actinomycetes; order Kitasatosporales; family Streptomycetaceae; genus Streptomyces; species Streptomyces sp. NPDC005576. The sequence goes on from NZ_JBIAJC010000018.1 coordinate 49,031, forward strand.
GCGGCGACGAGCGCCGTACGGGAGAGCCCGAGGCGGCCCCGGCCGCCTCACCGTACGACGCGCCGGAGTCCCCGGACTCCTACGGGCAACCGGGGCTCACGCCGTCCTACGGCGGACCGGTGGCGCCCCCGGGGCCTCTCCCGGGCACGGACCCGTACCCCGACCCTGACCCGCAACAGCCGTAAGGGGGTTGATCGTGGCCATCTCCTCTCCCGGGAACACCGACGCCCCGCACGACGCCGGCTTGACCGGCGCCACCCGGGCACCCTCGGCGGACCCGTCCATCGGCGAACTCGTCGGCGAGATCAGCGAGGACCTCACCCGGCTCGTCCGTAGCGAGATCGAACTCGCGAAGGCAGAGATCAAGCAGGAAGCGACGAGAGCGGGCAAGGCGGCGGGCATGCTCGCCGGGTCCGGCTACGCCGGACATCTGGTGCTGCTCCTGGGCAGCCTCGCGGCGATCTTCGGGCTCGCGCACCTCGTCGACCTCGCCTGGGCCGCTCTCATCGTGGCCGCGATATGGGCCGTGGTGGCCGCCGTACTCCTGGTGAACGGACGCAAACGGATGCGTACGGTCCAGGTCAAGCCGGAACGGACCACGGAAGCGCTCAAGGAGGATGCCCAATGGGCACGGAACCGGACGAACTGAAGAACGAAGTGGATGACACCCGGGCGCGGCTGGCACGCAACGTCGACCGTCTCGCGGACCGGGCGACACCGAAGAAGATCGCGCGGCGCAAGGCCGATGCCGCACAGCACCGGCTGGCCGGCGTCAGGGAACGGGTGATGGGTGTGGCGGGCACGGCGGGCGAGCAGACCGGACAGAAGGCCCGCGGCCTCGCGGAGAGCGCGGAAGGCAGCGTCTCGGACGCCGGCGACGCCGTCCGGCGCACCGCCGACCAGGTCGGACAGACCGTACGCGCGGCCCCGGACCGAGTGACCAGGCAGACGCAGGGCAGCCCCCTGGCCGCCGGGGTCATCGCGTTCGGCGCGGGCATGCTCGCCGCGGCGCTCCTCCCCGCCTCGGAGGCGGAGGAGAGGCTCGGTTCCCGGCTCCGCGAGCACTCCGACGAACTGCTCCAGCCCGCCAAGGAGACCGCGCAGGGAGCGGCCCAGGAGATCGGCGAGGGCATGCGCGGGCCCGCCACGGAGGCGGTGGAGTCGGTCAAGGGCACCGCCCGCGACGCCGCCGGGGCCACCAAGCAACAGGCCCAGGACTCCGGACAGGAGGCCGCGTCCCGCCTGCGCGAGGTGGGCCGGAACACCGTCCAGGGGGCCAGGGACCGGACGGACGGCGGACAGGGCTGACCCGTCCGTGCATCGGGGCGGGGGTCCGGGGCGGCCTGCCCGCCACACCGCCCGTACACCACCGCCCCGACCGGCCTGCGGGAAGGGCCGCCACGGCACGCTCGTCGCACCTGTGGGGTAGACGCTCATGACGACTCGAGAAGGCAAGCCTCCCGACTCACCGACCAAGGTCAGCAAGGGCTCGTGGGGACGCATCCTGAAGCGCACGGTCAAGGAGTTCAAGCGGGACGAATTGACCGACCGGGCAGCCGGACTGACCTACTACGGCATCCTGGCCCTGTTCCCCGCCCTGCTGGTGCTGGTCGCCCTGCTCGGCATAGCCGGGGACTCCGCCACCCGGACGGTCCTGGACAACATCCAGAAGCTCGCGCCCGGCGCGGCCAGGGACGTGATCACCAACGCGGTGACCCAGCTCCAGTCCAGCGGAGGAACCAGCACGGTACTGGCGATCGTCGGACTGCTCGGAGCCCTGTGGGCCGCCTCCGGCTACATCGCCGCCTTCATCCGCGCGTCCAACGTCGTCTACGACGTTCCGGAGGGCCGCCCGGTCTGGAAGGTTCTTCCGGTGCGCGTGGGGCTGACCCTCCTGCTGATGATCCTCGCGTGTGCCAGTGCCCTGATCGTGGTGCTCTCCGGAGGGATAGCCCGGCAGGTCGGCACGGCGTTGGGCGTGGGTGACACGGCGATGACCGTCTGGTCCATCGCCAAGTGGCCCCTTCTCGTCGTGCTGGTGGCGATCATGCTGGCGGTCCTGTACTGGGCCGCGCCGAACGCCAAGGGCCGCGGCTTCAAGTTCATCACCCTGGGCAGTCTGCTGGCCCTGGTGATCTGGCTGGTCGCGTCGGCGGCCTTCGCCTTCTACGTGGCCAACTTCGGCTCGTACAACAAGACGTACGGTGCGCTCGCCGGCGTCATCATCTTCCTGGTGTGGCTGTGGATCACCAACCTGGCGATTCTCCTCGGCCTCGAGTTCGACGCCGAGATGGCCCGCGAACGGGCTGCCGTCAGCGGCCACCCTGCGGAGAACGAACCGTACGTGGAACCGCGCGACACCCGGAAATGGACCGACGAGGACCACCGGGCCGCGGCGCGGGACGACCACCTCGCCGACAGACGCGGTGACGAGGAGGAGCGGCGCGGCGGCGGCCCGGAGGAGAGATCCTGAGGGTCGGCGGGCCCGGAGGAGAGATCCTGAGGGTCGGGGGGGCCCGCCCCCCCCCCCCGGGGGGGGCCCCCCCCCCCCCCCCCCCCCCCCGCCCCCCCCCCGGCCCCCCAACCCGCG
>NZ_JBIAJC010000018.1:51630-163174 GCF_042871745.1 Streptomyces sp. NPDC005576
GCCCGGGGGTGGTGGGGGGGGGGGGGGGGGGCCGGGGGGTTGGGCGCGGGGGGGGGGGGGGCCCCCCCCCCCCCCGGGGGGGGGGGGGCCGGCCCCCCCCGACCGGTTCAGTCGGCCCGACGTGCGCGAATCGCGGCGACCGCGCCGAGGACCGCGCCGACCGCCAGCACGAGCAGTCCGCGCAGCCAGACCTCGCCCTCCACCTGCGTGGCGAGCCCGACACAGGACGCGGCGCCGAGGAACGGTACGACGGTCGGCGCCCGGAAGTGGTCGTGGTCGACCGTGTCCCGGCGCAGCACCAGGAGCGCGGTGTTCACGATGAAGAAGACCACGAGGAGGAGGAGCACCAGGGTCGAGGCGAGCGTCGACACGTCACCGGTCAGCGCGAGGAGCAGCGCGAGGCCGGTGGTCAGGGCGATGGCGGCCCAGGGTGTACGGCGGCCGGGCAGTACCGCCGTGAGGAAGCGTGGCAGGAGTCCGTCCCGCGCCATGCCGTAGGCCAGCCGGGAGGACATGATGCCGGTGAGCAGGGCGCCGTTCGCCACCGCCACCAGCGCGATGGCGCTGAAGACCTCCGTGGGCACTCCGCCCGCGGCGCGCACGACCTCCAGCAGAGGTCCGCTCGACCCGGCGAGCCGCTCGGTCGGTACGGCCGCCGCGGCGACCGCTCCGACCAGGGCGTACACCGCACCGGCGGTGATCAGGGCGCCGAAGAGGGCGCGCGGGTACGAGCGGCGGGGGTTGAGGGTCTCCTCGGCGACGTTCACCGACGTCTCGAACCCGACGAAGGAGTAGTAGGCGAGGACCGCCCCGCTGAGCAGGGCCGCCACGGGTCCCTCGGTCGGGGTGCCCAGGTCGGTCAGCCTTCCGAGGTCCCCGTCCCCGCGCAGTACCAGCCAGGCGCCCAGCCCGATCACCAGCAGCAGGCCGCCGACCTCGATGACCGTGGCCACCACGTTGGCCCGCGTCGACTCACTGATGCCGCGCGCGTTGAGCAGCGCCAGCGCCGCCAGGAAGACGGTCGTCACGAGCACGACGGGGAGGGTGACGAACTCCGAGAGATAGTCACCACCGAACCCCCGGGCCAGGGCGGCCACCGACACCACGCCGGCAGCGAGCATGCAGAAACCGGCGAAGAACCCGGCGAACGGCCCGTAGGCCAAGGTCGCGTAGTGCGACGCGCCACCCGCGCGCGGGTACTTCGTGACCAGCTCCGCGTACGAGCAGGCGGTCAGCAGAGCCAGGCACAGGGCGACGAGCAGGGGCGCCCAGACGGCCCCCCCGGACTTGGCGGCGACTTCGCCGACCAGGACGTAGACGCCGGCGCCGAGAACATCTCCCAGGATGAAGAAGTAGAGCAGTGGGGTGGTGAGCGCCTTTCTCAGTGCTGTCGGCGAGCTCGCCGCCGAAGGAGCCGGGGGTGGGGTGGTGGGAGAGTGCTTCATGAGGTGCCGTATACCCGGGGAGTCGCCCCGCAGCGAAGCGATCCCCCGGATGCCGTGCGGTCCGCGTGGTCCTGCCGCACCCGCCGCACGGCCACGTGTACGGAAGTACCACCGGACACGAGCCGCTCCCGACGCGACTTCACCCCACCGGAGAGGGCACCCGGCACAGGGAGACAGACCCCGGACCGAGGAGAAGAGACCGCATGACCACCGACGGGACGCCCACCCCCGCCGCCCTGCTGCCCGCGCTGCGCACGTCCGTGGAACTGCTGCTCGCTTCGGCGACGGCCCTCGGCGACGGAGACGTACGAGCCCCCTCACTGCTCGAGGGATGGAGCCGCGCCCATGTGCTCACCCACGTGGCGCGCAGCGCCGACTCCCGGTGCCGGCTGCTCGCCGCGGCCCGGACGGGCGCCGACGTGCCCCAGTACGCCGACGAGGCCCATCGGGAACGAGAGATCGAGGCGGGTGCCGACCGGCCGGCCGCCGAGCTGGCCAAGGATCTCGGCACCGCCCTCCACCGGTTCCTGGAGGCCGCCGCCGACCATCCCGAGGACGCATGGGACGTACCGGTGCGCTGGCTCGGCGGGGGACTGCGGCCCGTCCGCGGCGCGGTCGGCAGCATGCTGCGTGAGGTCGAGGTGCACCACACCGATCTGCGGACCGGCCACCTGCCGGCGGACTGGCCCCCGTCGTTCGTGGCCCGGGAACTCACCGCCACGGCGGCGGAACTGGGCGGGCGCGTCGACGCCCCCGGCCTGGTGCTGCACGCCGAGGACGGCGGAGCGCCACCGTACCGGACCGGCGACGGCAACGGGCCGCGCGTGATGGGTCGGCAAGCGGACCTCCTCGGCTGGCTGACCGGCCGCACCGCCGGGGAGGGGCTGAAGGTCGATCCGCCCGGCCCGCTGCCGGCCGTACCGGCGTGGCGGAGCTGACGGGGCAGGCGCGCCGCGCGAGGAGGAGTCACGGTACCGACCCGAGGCGCCCCTGCCCCTCCGCCGCAGTAGCGGCGCGGCCCCCGCACGCGGATGCGGATGCGGCGGCTGCCGGGGGCCGGGTGGCCGGTGGAACGCTCAGTTCCGTGGAGCCGCGCCCCCCAGCCTCCGGGCACAGGAGAGGACGACGACGAGGGGCCAGAACGACTGGGCGAACGTGATGACGCGCTCGGCCGCTCCCGCGATGTCGAGGACGAAGAGCGCGAGCAGGAACCACGCCCCGCCCAGCCACATCAGGGTGGTCGCACCGACGGAAGGACCGGGCCGCAGGCCCCACGGAACGCTCCCTCCGGAGACCGGGACCAGCCGCCCCGGCGGGCGCCGCGCGGCGTCCCGTCGCGCGGCCAGCACCGGCCACAGCGCCAGGAGCGAGAAGCCCACCGTCACCACGACCCCGTGGGCGAACGACCCGCCGCTGACCGGCGCCGGGAAGAACGCCAGCAGCATCGCGGAGAGCCCGCCGCCCGCCAGCGCCACCCGGCCGAACGGTGCGGCGGGACGCAGCCCGCAGGCGGTGACCACATGACAGACTCCGAGCGCGACCAGCGCCGACGTCATCACCCAGTAGCCGCGCGTCCCGTCCGCGGCGAGGATGCTGATGGTGGTCGAGGCGGGGTCGTACCGGGGCCCTTCGAGTTCCGCCGAGACCGACCAGCCTCCGACGAGCAGGATCGGCGCGCACAACGAGGAGAAGAGAACCCACCAGGGGACGTATCGCATCGGTGAACGGTAGAACGGCCCCGGTCCGCGACTCCCGCTGTACACGCAGGTGGCAGCGGTGATCAGCCGGGCGGACGCCCGGCCCCGGTCCCGGCCCCGGTCCCGTTCCGCGAGGGGCCGGGGGCGGCTCCGGGGCCGCCCCCGGTTTCAGCGCACTTCGGCCTCCACGACGGTGCCGGCGAGGGACTCCCCGGCGGCGCCCGGAGCCGAGGCAGTGACGGGTTGCCTGGCGTCGGCCTCGTCGAGGAAGCCCCCCGACTGGTGCTGCCACAGCTTGGCGTAGGCGCCGCCGGTGGTGAGCAACTGCTGGTGCGTGCCCTGTTCGACGATGCGGCCCCGGTCGAGGACCACGAGCCGGTCCATGGTGGCGACGGTGCTCAGCCGGTGCGCCACCACGAGGGCGGTCCGGCCGTCCATGAGCCGCCACAGGGCGTCCTGGACCAGGATCTCGCTCTCGGAGTCCAGGGCGCTGGTCGCCTCGTCGAGCAGCAGGACCGGTGCGTCACGGAGGATCGCCCGGGCGAGTGCGACCCGCTGGCGCTGGCCGCCCGAGAGCTTCACCCCGCGCTCGCCCACCATGGTGTCGAAGCCCTCCGGGAGGGCGTCCGCGAACTCCGTGACGTGGGCCGCCTCGGCAGCCCGGCGGACCTCGGCCGCGGTCGCGCCGGGCCGGGCGAAGGCGATGTTCTCCCGCAGCGTGCGGTGGAACATCGCCGGGTCCTGCGGGACGTACGCGATCAGGCTGCGCAGGTCGGCCCGGCGCAGCTTGCTGATGTCCTGACCACCGATCAGGATGCGTCCGCCCTCGATGTCCGCCATCCGCAGCAGGAGCCGGGTGAGCGTGGTCTTGCCGCCGCCGGACCGGCCGACGAGACCGATCTTGGTGCCGCCGGCGACCTCCAGGTCGAGCCCGTCGAAGAGCGGTTTTCCGCCCGCGTGGGCGAAGGTCACCTTCTCGAAGCGGACGTCCGACCCCGCGCGCAGCAGCGGTTCGGGGCAGGGCGGGTCGACGACGGTGGGCGGCTCCAGCAGCAGTTCGGTGAATTGCGCGGCTTCCGTCATCGAGCTCTCCAGACGGCGGTAGATCTGATTGAACTCGAACATGATCCGCGTGGCGTTGGCGTAGTAGGTGAAGGCGACGATGATCGCCTCCACCCCGAGGCCACCGTCCGCCAGCGTGATGGCGAGCACCAGGCCCACCACATTGGTCAGTACGGAGAGCGGCGCCACCAGCGTGTCGATACGCAGGTTCCCGTAGTCCCACGAACGCACCATCAGCCGGGACAACTCCGCGACCCTGGAACGGTGTTCGGCGGCCTCGCGGTCCTCGGCGGCGAAGGACTGCACTGTCTCCATGTTCGTCAGGCTGTCGGCGACGTGGCCCGACACCCGGGCCACCGCCCGCTCGCGCTCGGCGACGATCGTCTGGCGGCGCCGGATCAGGGGCGTCACGATCAGCGCGGTGAGCACGATGAGTGTCAGGAGGCCGACGACGAGCATCGGGTCGTAACTCCACAGCACCACCGAGGCGAACGTCAGTGGGACGAGGCTGCCCATGACGGAGAACGTCAGGGTGTCGACGAACTCCTCGAAGCGGGACGCGAAACTCAGGACCCGCTTGGTCAGCGATCCGGCGAAGTTGTCGTGGAAGAACGAGGAGTCCTTGACGAAGATCTCGTCCATACCGGTGACGTAGAGGCGCGCGATACCCCGGCCTTCGAGACGGTTCAGACAGTGCAACCCGACCCGCCAGAGTGCCTCCGAGAGGAGCAGGACCCCGGCGAAGCCGAGGACGTACGGCAGCATCGGGCCGATGCCGATTCCTTCCCCGCCCTTCCCGGCCACGCGGCCGACGAGCTTGGCGACGATCAGCGGGGAGATGTAGTAGAGGCCGATGTTGCCCAGGGCCGGCAGCAGCAGGGCCGGTACCGACAGCCGTCGGAGGCGGGAGAGTTCCCGGGTGTAGTAGCGGAGGGCGAGGAGCACCGAGCCCTTGCTCGGTAGTCCGTCACCCGATTCGATTGATCCCATCGCGACCCGTTTCGTCCGGTGGTGAATGAGCAGACCGGAGTCTCCCGCAGCCGCCACCGCGAGGTCCAAGGGTTTTTGTCCAGTTCTGTCACCCGAGCGTGCTCCGGAACGAGCGTCACGGAGGCTCCGGAGGCTCTTTACGGAGTGGGTGCGCCACCCGCTCGGCAGGACGGCCACGGCGCTCGCCCGGTGCGGGGCCCGGACAGGACGTCGTGGGCCGCCGAAGGGCGCCGGGTGGTGCGTCGGCCCCCGAAACCACCGGCCGCGATGACCGGGTGCGTTTTGACGGTGGCTGTGTGTGGCCGAATGTGGTCGGTGCGGGGACCCCTCCCACGCTTTCCCACGACGGCGGCACTATCCTGCCGTCCATGATCACGGGCGGTCCGGCGGGCCGAAAAGCCACCCTGGCGGGGGAGAGCAGGCCGGAGCGCGCGCTGATCGCCGCCAGTTTCGTCAACCGGGTGGGCAACGGTCTCTTCAACGCGGCGTCAGCGCTCTATTTCACCCTGGTCGTGGGCCTGCCCGCGGTACAGGTCGGTGCCGCGCTCACGATCGCCGGAGTGATCGGCCTGTGCGCCGGGATACCCGGAGGCCATCTCGCCGACCGGCGCGGAGCACGCAGGGTCATGATGGTGGCCCTCACGGTCCAGGCGCTGTCGATGGCGGCCCTCCTCCTCGTCGAGAGCTGGGCCGCGCTCGCGGCCGTCGCGACGGTGGACCAGATCGCGGCGGCGGCCGGTGGGGCGGCCTGGGGCGCTCTGGTGGCCCGGGTCGGGGGTGACCGCCCCGCCCGGTTCCGGGCGAAGTTGCGCACCTTCGTCAACCTGGGCGTCCTCCTCGGAACGGTGGGTGCGGGGCTGGCGCTGGCAGCCGACAGCCGGAGCGCCTACGTCGCGCTGGTCCTCGGCAACGCCGCGAGCTTCGCCCTCTGCGCGGCGCTGCTGCTCCTGCTGCCCAGCTCTCCGGTGCGGGCCGCACCGCCACGCGAGCGTCGTCGGCCGGCTGTCACGGACCTCCCGTTCCTGACGTTCACCGCTCTCCACGCGGCCATGGGGCTGCAATACCCGGTGGTCTCCCTCCTCCTGCCGATCTGGATCTCCGAGCACACCGAAGCGCCGCGCTGGACGGTGGCCGCACTCTTCGCCGTCAACGCCGGCTTCTGTGTACTGACCCAGACCAGGATCGGCTCCCGGATCGAAACCCCGCACGACGGCGGCAGGGCGTTCCGCACCGCGGGCCTGCTCTTCCTCGTCAGCTGCCCGCTGATGGCGCTCGCGGCGTACACCCCCGTCCGGGCGGCAGTGGGACTGATCCTGGTGGCGGTCTTCGTCCACAGCCTGGGAGAGGTCTGGGAGTCGTCGGCGGGCTTCGCGCTGGGCTTCGGCCTTGCCCCCGACCATGCCCAGGGCCAGTACCAGGGTCTCCTCGGCCTCGGCTTCAACGCGGGCCAGGCACTCGCCCCCGCGCTCCTCACCACGGTGGTGCTCGGCCTCGGCACGGCGGGCTGGCTGCTGCTGGCGTTGTTCTTCGCGGCGCTGGGTGCCGCCGGCCCCCCTCTCGCCCGCTGGGGGACGCGGACCCGGCCGCAGCCGAGCGGCGCCGGGGAGGCGAAGGGATGACCAGGGACGGCCCGTGGTGCCGCGAGCGTCACTCGGGCGGCGATCCTCCCCACGCGCGTGACGCCTTCTCCGCGAGGCTCTCCGGTACGTCGCGCGGTCGGCTCACCCGACCGCCCCGTTCTTCTCGCCCGGTGCCTCCGCCTCCGCCCCGGAGGTGACCTGGTAGGACAACAACTGCTGGAACATACCTGGCTGTTGAGCGAGTTCGGCGTAGGTGCCCTCCTGGACCACCCGGCCCTCGTCGAGGACCACGATCCGGTCGGCCACGGCCACGTTGGTGATGCGGTGGGTGACCAGCAGCACCACCCGGTCCCGGGCCAGGTCGCGCAGCCGCTGGAAGATCCGGTACTCCGCGCGGGGGTCGAGGTTCGCGGTCGGCTCGTCGAGGACCAGCAGTCCGGCCTCGCGGAAGAAGGCCCGGGCCAGGGCGATGCGTTGCCACTGACCGCCGCTCAGTTCCTCACCGTTGAGCCACTCCCGGGCGAGGAGGGTGTCGAGGCCGGAGCCGAGTCTGTCGATGACCTCGTCGGCACCCGCGGCCTCGCACGCCTCGCGCACCGCCACGTCACCGCGCGCGGTGGGCTGCCCCTGGTTGACGTTCTCGCGCACGGTCAGCGGCCAGTGGGCGTAGTCCTGCGGCACCAGGGCGACCTGCTGCCACAGTGCCTGGGGGTCGGCGTCGCCGGTGGGCGTACCGTCCCACAGCACCTGCCCGTCGGTCGGCAGGTACAACCCGCTGACCAGCTTCGACAGCGTCGACTTCCCCGAGCCGTTGAACCCGACCAGGGCCGTGACCTCGCCGCGCCGCAGGGTGAGGGAGACGTCCGACAGCGCGTCGAGTTCCTTGCCGGCGTAGCGATGGGTGACCGAGGTGATTTCGATCGTCTTCGGCGGCTCGGGGCGGTGGGAGCCCCGGCGCATGCGGTAGCCGCCGGCCTTGTCCAGGAAGCCGCTCCAGTCGTCCATGTACAGGCCCGTGCGGACGGCACGCGCACCGACGGCCACCAGACCCCGGACCGACTGGCCCACCGTCTGCAGGGCGAAGACCGCAGTCCCCGCGTGCCCGACGGTGATACGGCCCGTGGCCAGCAGCCACGCGACCGCGGCCCACACGAACGCCGATCCGAGGCCACCGCACACCGCGCCGACCAGGGACATACGGGCGCCCTGGTCGGCCGCCTCCCGGTCCTCACGGTTGATCCGGGCGACGGTCTGCCGGTAACGGCCGGACAGGAAGCCGCCCATGGTGCCGGCCCGGATCTGGTCGGCCGCGTCCTTGGTGTAGATGTGCCACCGCAGCACGGACAGCATCCGCTGGTCGCCGTTGCTGCGGAGGTTGGCGAGGTAGCGCACCCGGGCGGCACTGACCTGGGCCAGCGCCTGGGGGAGGCTGGCCGCCACCAGGAGCGGCAGGAGGACCCGGTGCACGCCGGCCAGGACGACCGCCCCGGCGAGAAAGCTGGCGGCGGAGGCGATGAGGTCCTGGCCCTCGTCGATCAGGTCGCCGGTGACCTGCGCCCCCCGGTCGGCGGCCTCACGGTCCCGGTTGAAGGCGGGGTCGTCGTAGGCGCGCAGTTCCACCTCGGCGCAGCCGGTGAGCAGCATCTGCTCGGCCTCGCGCGACATGAGCGGGCCGAGCCGGGAAGAGAGCCAGCTGACGGTGATCCCCAGCAGGGCGCGTGCCCCGGAGGTACCGGCCAGCAGGACGACGGACGGCCACGCTTCGAGGAGCCGGTCGTAGACGTCCCCGCCGGTGAGCAGGGCGGTGAGGGTGCCGCTGATGGCGACCAGACCGAGGGCCTGCAGCACTCCGGCGACGACCTGGCAGAGCAGGAGGCCGGTGGTCGCGCGCCGGTCGACCCGCCAGGCGAGGGCCAGCGAGCGGCGCACCAGCTGGGGCAGCCGCCGTGCCATGTCGCGCATCCGGATGGACCTGCCCGCCGCTTCACGGCTGCCGGTCAGGTCGACGTACCGCATCTGCGGCTCGTCGGCGCCCGGTCCGGTGCCGGTGCCGTCACCGGGGTTGTTGCCGCGCGCCTGATCGGGCGCCGCGGGGGTCGGGGCGGACCGGGGTGATCCGGGAGTGGTGCGCGGCCCCGGGACGCCCTCCTTCGACGCGTCGGCGGACTCGCTCATGCGGTCCACCTCGTGTCCACGCGTACGGAAGCGGAAGCGGAAGCGGTGGGGTATGTACCGCCCACGCCGGGGCGCTTCCCGGAGCCTCCGCACCGGCGCGCGGGGACGGAGGGCGGGACGTGCTCGAGAGCCGGGGGCAGTGGGTGGCGATGCCGTGCGGTGGTCATGAGAGTCCCCTTTGGTGGTCGTCCGGCCGGGTTCGTGGGGCCTAACGACAGGGGCGAAACTTCGAACGCGTGTATTTCGGTCGCGGCCGGACCCCGGAGGGCCGCGGGTGCGCGCGCATGCGGGTTACATCCATCCGTGCACCGCAAGGGGCCATGCCTGGGGCGGAGTTGGCCGAAACGCCGACAACCCGCCGTGCGCTCCCCGAAGAGGGGCGGCGGGCTGTCGACGCCATCAGGACGGACCGGTCGAGCGGGTCGGGCGCGTCAGGTGGTGGCCACCGCGAAGATGTGGATGATGCCGCCGCTCGTGGTGGGGGGGAGGGTCACGCTCGCCAGCCGCTTGCCGGCTTGGAGGGCGATCGGGGCGGAGGAGAACACCTCCGTGCCCACCGGATCCTTGCCGCCGCCCTGGACGTCGCGGTACGTGGTGTGGACCGCGACCGTGTTGCCGTACGACGGCTGCTGGGAGCCGCCACCGAGCGTCCAGTCGCTGAAACCGATGTCGGCCTGCTGCGTGGTGCCGTCGGTGTACGTCAGCGTCAGCCTGCCGCTCGCCGCGCCCTCGGCCGCGCTGCCCAGCAGGCTCAGCTTGGTGTCGCTCTCGGCGGAAGGAACGTTGAGCACCTGCGGGGTGGTGCCGGTCACCTCGATGTTGTCGGGGTCGCCGGCGCCCACCTCGGGCCAGACGAAGTCGAAGCCGTTGGACGAGACCGTACCGCCCGGCGTCGTGCCCGCCGCGGCGAGCGCGGCGGCCGAGTAACTCCAGCCCTCACCGTCGAAGTCGGCCTGCGGGTTCGTGTCGTCGGTGGAGATGGCGGTGCTGTTGCGGTTCCACAGCACACCGTTCTTCTCGGCCACGGTCACCGCGACCGAGGTCTTCGGGAGCTCGGTGCCGTCGGACGACTTCAGCGTCACCGGGATCGTGTAGTGGCCCTCGGCTGTCTCCGCACCGGCCGACACGGTGAGCTTCGCGCTCACCGAACCGCCCGCCGGTACGGTGAAGTCACCTTCCGCGGGCGTGACGGTGACTCCGGCCGGAGCCGCCGCCGTCCAGTGCACCGCGGTGGCCATGGTCTCCAGGGTCTGCACCCTGACAGTGGTCTCCGCGCTGCCCGACCCTGGCACGGTCTTCACCAGCTCGGGGGTCGTGCCGGTGAAGTACTTGACGCCGCCACCGGGGAAGGACGGCGGGGCGTCGGCCGCCGCGCTGCCCCAGGAGGTGTCCGCCGTCGCGCCGAGCGTGTAGTCCAGCGTGCCGCCACGGGTGACGAACGAGGCCGGGACCCAGGGCTTGTCGGACGTGCGGCCGTCGACCTTCAGGCCGTGGATGTAGGTGTTGGCCGACGAGGCGGCCGGCGCCTTGATCGTGATCGTCTTCCCGTGTCCGGTGTGCACCACGGCGTGCGGGAAGAGCGGAGCGGTGAGGACCAGGTCGGCCCGGCTGGGGTTCTGCGGGTACATGCCCAGCGCCGAGAAGACGTACCAGGACGACATGGTGCCGGCGTCGTCGTTGCCGGGGATGCCACCCGGGGCGTCGGTCCAGAGCTGGTCCAGCTCGGCGCGGACCGTCTCCTGCGTCTTGTACGGGGCGCCCAGGTAGTCGTACAGGTACGGGGCGTTGATGTCGGGCTCGTTGGTCGGGTCGTAACGGGTGGCGTCCTCCGCCGTGAAGTCGAACTTCCCGTCCGGGGTACGGAAGAAGGCCTCCAGACGCTTCATCGCCGCGCCCTTACCGCCCATCGCGCTCGCGAGCCCGGCGATGTCCGAGTAGACCATCCAGGTGTACCGCGCGCTGGAACCCTCGACGAAGCCGGTGCCGGTGCCGGGTGTGAAGGTGCCCGCCCAGGTGCCGTCGGCCTTGCGGTCGCGGACGTAGCCGCCGTCGGCGGTGGCGTTGGCGTCGAAGACGTTCGACCAGTTGCCGGAGCGCTCCAGGAACGTGGCGGCGTCGGCGGTCCTCCCGATCTGCCGGGACAGCTCGGACAGGCCGTAGTCGGCCGCCGCGTCCTCCAGCGTCTCGGCCGCACCGCCCCAGCAGTGGCAGCCGTCCGCCGGTACGTAACCGAGCTCCAGGTACTTGTCGAGCGCGGGCCGCTGGCCGACGCACTCGACGTTGCAGCCCGCACTGTCGGAATCGTTCGCCGTCGGTACCGTGGCCGCCGTCACCAGCGACTTCCAAGCGCCCTTGACGTCGAAGTCGTGGCCGCCGAAGGCGTAGATCCCGGCGAGTGCCGCGTCGGACGGGTCACCGGACATCACGCTGGTCTTGCCGTTCTCCAGCAGCCAGCGGTCCCACTCGCCGCCGTTCTGGCTCGCGTAGTTGTAGAGGGACTGCGCGTAGTCGCTGCCCGCCCGGGGGTTGATCAGGGTCATCAGCTGCACCTGCGCGCGGTACTGGTCCCAGCCGGAGAAGGTGCCGTACTGCGCCCTCTGCCCCTTGGCGAGGCGGTGCGGCTTGCGGTCGGAGCCGAGATAGCGTCCGTCCACGTCGCTGGTGAGGGTGGGTTCCAGCATGGAGTGGTAGAGCGCGGTGTAGAAGATGGACCGCTGGGCGTCGGTACCGCCGCCCACCTCGATCGTCCTCAGCGCCTTGTTCCAGGTCTTGGCAGCCTGCTTCTTGACGGAGTCGAAGGTCGCGTGGCGCCCGTTCTCCGCGCGGAGGTTCTCCTCCGCGTTCTGGGGACTGACATAGGAGACGGCGACCTTGGCCTGCGCGCTGGTGGTGCCGTCGGCGAAGGTGATGTACGCCCCGGAACCCTTGCCCGCCACGGGGTTGCCGGACGAGCTGTACCCCGTACCGCCGGAGGCGGAGGTGGACCCGGGTGCGACGGTGCCGTCCGTCCAGGTACCGACCTTCGCGAAGTCCTTGTCGAAGTGGGCGGTGAAGTAGAGCGTGTACAGGTCCTTGCGGTTGTTCGCACTCTGCGGACCGCAGAAGTTGCCCGCCGTGACGGAGCCCGTCACCGTCCGTCCGGCCTTGTCGATCCTGACGGTGGCGGCGGTGCTGCCGCTCTCCGAGTTCGAGGTGCGGAAGAGCATGCTGGCGGGCTTGTCCGCCGGGAAACCGAACTGCCCCGTCCCGGTGCGGGCCGTCGTGGTGAGCGCCGCCGAAGCGCCGTCGGCCAGGCCCACCTTGTAGTAACCGGGGGTCGCGGTCTCGTCGGCGTGCGAGAAGCCGCTCGCGTACTTCGCGTCGGTGGTGTCCGAGGTGGGCGAGGTGTCCACGTCACCCACGTACGGCATGATCGGGATGTCACCGTTCGCGCCGGAGCACCCGACACCGTTCAGGTGGGTCAGGCTGAAGCCGCGGATCTTCGTCGCGTCGTACTGGTAGCCGCCGGGAGCGGGGGTCGAGACCTGCTTGCCCCGCGAGTTCTGCGGGCTCCAGGCCAGCATGCCGAACGGCTGTACCGCACCTGGATAGGTGTTGCCCGCGTTCGCGGTGCCGATCAGCGGGTGGACGTACGACACCGGGTCCTTGACGGTGGTGTACGAGGTTGCTGCCGACGCGGGGGCGGCTGTGGCGGCGAGCCCGAGTGCGGCCATGGCGGTCACCGCGACGCAGCTGACAACTCTCAGCCCGGGGTGGGTCCGACGGTTGTGCGTGTCTGACACCGATCCTGCCCTTCCTGTGTGACGGACGGTCAACGGGCGGGAGCGGGAGCACCGTTGCCTGCGCGGGCGACCCTGTCCCGACAACGTTGTCAACGACGGGAGGATGCTCCTCCTGCCAGACCGGAGGTGTCAAGGCCCCTGCGGATCTTGCGCCCGCGCTCCCGGTGGAGGGGCGCCGCTCCCGGTCACGGGTTCACGCGCGCTCCATCAGGGCGGTCAGGTCCGCGAAAGCCGTACGGACCGCGTGCGGGTTCTCCAGCCACGGGAAGTGGCTCGCGTTCTCGACCGTTCGCCGCAGTACGTGGGGCCGGTCGTACGCGGCGTCCTGGTACCAGAGGCTCTGGTCGACCACACGGTCCTGGCCGCCACTGACGACCAGCGTCGGCACACTGCCGGCGGCCGGTGTCCAGCGCGCCCGGTAGGTGCCATCGAAGTGGGTGTCGGCCCAGGCCACCGCGTCCTGGCAGTAAGGCAGGTCCTCCAGCACCGCGCGGCCGGCGGCCAGAGCTGCCGGAGTGAAGTTCCACGCCGCTGCGGTCAGGGTGAGTGCGCGCAGCGTCCGGTCGTTCGGGTCCTGTCCGTAGGCGGCGGCCGCCTCTTGGAGTCCGGGCAGCGGATGGGCCAGGGCCCACTGCGCGAAGGTCTCGCGCCAGCCGGCGTGGGGTGCGCTGCTGACCAGGGCCATGCCGGCCAGTCGGCCTTCCAGCTCGGGTGTGGCCAGCATGAACATCCCACCGGTGGAATGACCGACCATGACCACGTCGTCCAGTTCGTCCGTCGTCTCGGCCAACACCTGCGGCCAGAGCTCGTACGGGCTTTCAGGAATCTGCGGCCCACCGCGGTTGGAACCGTCCCCCGGCAGGTCGACCAACCAGACCGTGCCCGGCACCTCGACCGCGCGGGCCAACCCCAGCAAGGACTCCGAGCCCAGACCCGGGCCACCAGGGACGAACAGCCAGTTCCGCGTCCCCTCCGTGCCCGAGACGCGACGCAACCGGACCCCCGACCG
The DNA here is from genome assembly GCF_042871745.1 of Streptomyces sp. NPDC005576. Taxonomy (NCBI): domain Bacteria; kingdom Bacillati; phylum Actinomycetota; class Actinomycetes; order Kitasatosporales; family Streptomycetaceae; genus Streptomyces; species Streptomyces sp. NPDC005576. The sequence goes on from NZ_JBIAJC010000018.1 coordinate 65,371, forward strand.
AGTCCAACGCTCCTGACCTGGCAAGCCCACGGCGGCCGCACCTTTCCCGTCGATCACCGAGCACAACATCGGAACCATATGCCTGAAGCATCCGCAGCCGCACACCACTTCCCGGGTGGAGCGCAGCCGGGAAGTGCCCTTCGGGGAGCGCACATGTTCCGGCGAACCTGCGTCGGGCAGCGGCTGAACAGCATGGGTTCGCAGGGGGAGAGGCGAGCCGGCAGACGGACGTATCCTGCGGGCCATGACGGCGACATACGTGTTGGACGGGACCCGCGTGAGGACCCTGGAAGACTTCTGGCGGATCGTTGGTGAGGCGGTCAACGGTCCTGGAGGCTACTTCGGCAGGAACCTGGACGCTCTCGCCGACTGCCTCAGCGGTGGCCTCGGACACCCCGACGACGGTGACTACGTTGTCGAATGGCGTGACCACCAGGCGTCTCGTGAGAATCTCAGCTATCCGGAGACGGCTCGCCAGCTGGAGATTCGCCTCTCCCGGTGCCATCCCTCGAACCGTCCTGCTGTCAGTGCGGAACTGGCTGCGGCGCGTACGGGGCAAGGACCTACCGTCTTCGACTGGCTGATCGAGATCTTCGAGGAGCGGGCCCCCGGCGTCCTACAGCTTCAGTAGCCACCCAGTCCGTCTTCACCGCACGGCCCTCGCGAGACGTGGACGTCGGGGGACCCTCCGCCAGACATGCCTTCTCCGAGCGCAGGGCGGCGTGACAGGGGGTCCGGAACAGCCCATGGTCCCCGGGCCGCAGGTCCGTACGTGCGAGCGATGGCGAATCGTGGGTCTTGACACCGATGTTCGGCGGTGACCGCAGCCTTCCCGCAGCCGACCCACGCGCGGGATCGAGCTCTATGGCTGGAGGTCGCGCTGGTACCAGGTGCCTGACGTGCCGCCGAGATCGGCCGGGGTGGCCGGGCCGACCGGGACGAACCCGGTCTTGGCCAGGACTCTCCGGGACGCGGCGTTGTCGTGGGAGGTGGCCGCCCGCAGTATGCGCAGGCCGTGCCGCGCTGTCCCCGTCCGGCACAGCTCCCGGACGGTCGCGGTCGCCACGCCGCGGCCGGCGGCCCGCTCCGCGACCCGGTAGCCGAGTCTGGCAGCTCCGTCCTCCACGTCGTACAGGTTGAACCTGCCGAGGACCGACCCGTCCTCGCCGACGAGCACGTAAAAGGCGCAGATTCCGGCCTCCTGCTCGGCCAGCGAGGCGCTGTACCGGTCGGTGAAGCGGTCGAAGAAGTCGTCGCCGCGGTCGGAGACCGAGGCGGCGAAGTAGGTGCGGTTCGCCAGCTCGAAGGCCAGGACCGCCGGGGCGTGGCCGGCATGCAGCCGCTTCAACTCGGGCACCGCCCGACCCTACCCACGTCGTGCGCCGAGGCCATCTGAGTTTCCGCCCGTGGCAGACAGCTCACGACCAAGGCACAAGGCGATCTACGGCTCGAGCGTTGCGGGACAGTCCTACGCCGGGTCCGGCGGCGGACGTCGGAGAGCGGGAAGGACAGAGCGGCCGGCGTGGGCCTCCGCCGGCATGGCTGGTCCGCGCCCGAGGAACCGTCTTCCGGAGTCCGTGCGAGGACGGAGAGTTCGCGTGGCGAGACGCGGCCCCGGCTCCGCGGGGCCGCTCACTCCCGCCCTCACCCGTGGGAGAGGGCGAACGACAGGAGGAAGCCGCTGGTGGTGACCAGCCCGCTCGCCAGATGTGTGTCCTCGAACGCCTCCGGGATCATCGTGTCCGCGATCATCGCCAGGATGGCCCCGGCGGCCACGGCGGTGACGTAAGCCGTCACCAGGGGAGACAGCCCACCGACCACCACGTACCCGAGGACCGCCGATACGGTGCAGGCCCCGGCTATGGCGCTCCACACCCCGAAGACGTACCCCTTGCTGCGCCCGGCCTCGCGCATGCCTGCCGAACTCGACAGGCCCTCCGGGATGTTGCTGATGAAGACGGCGGCCACGGTCACCAGGCTCACCGTTCCGCCGTCCGTCAGCCCGACGCCGATGACCGCGGACTCCGGTACGCCGTCCAGCAGTGCGCCGAGCGCCAGCGCCATGCCGGAGCCCGCCTGCTGGGCCTCGCTGGGCTGGGACCGGCTCACCCCGGACCTCTTGCGGTGCCGGGCGCCGTGCCGGGCGAGCACGATGTTCCCCACCGTGTAGAGCACCGCCCCGGCAGCGGTCCCGAGCACGGCTGGAGTCAGCCCCGACTGGTCGTACGCCTCGCCCAGCAACTCGAAGGAGACGGCGGAGAGGAGCACACCCGCTCCGAAGGCCATCACCGAGGCGACCAGCCAGTGCGGCAACCGCCACGCGTACCCGACCCCGGCCCCGAGAAGGAGCGCCGAACCGGCCAGGAAACCCCAGCCACCTGCTTCCACGACTTCGATCATGGCCCGCCCCTACCCGCCCCTCGGGTGCCGTACGACCATGGGAGCGTAAAGCGGATTCTCGGAGCACGGGCTCTCAGGGCGACCGGGTCAGCTCCTTGAGCAGCTGCCTCGTCTCCACCAGGAGCTCCCCGCCGACGGCCGCCGCCGCGCCCTCCTGCCGGCGGAACGTGCCGGCCAGTGCGCGCAGGGAGACTTCTGCGTCCTCGGCCGCAGGCTCGTCGCGCTCCGGGGCCGAGCCGCCGAAGGACCGTGCGCCCGCCTGGGCGCAGAGACGCGCCGCCTGATCCAGTACGTCCGCCAGCTCGGTGAGGAAGTGCGGGGACGGCCCCGGGAGCTCCGGGTCACTGCCGCCGATCCCGCTCAACGTGCGCGTGACGGCGAGGACGCGTGCGGACACCCGCCCCCACCGCATGTCCTCCGAGACGGGTGGGGGCGGCGGGCCCACCCGCCGCAGCCGCCTGGCGGGATTCAGCCGGGCTCCTTCCATCGCCCAGGTGCGGGCCTCCGTCACCCCCTGCAGCGACAGCGCCAGGCGCGTGGCCTCCCCGTGCCAGTTCTCCGCACCGTCGAGTCCGTCCTCCTCGCGCAGGCCGCGCGCCATGGTGCCGAACAGGTCCGAGGTGCCCCGGGCGAAGTGGCCGAGCCGGTCGCGGACACTGCGCAGGTGCACGGGGGGCAGGACCAGCGCGTTGACCGCGATACCCACCGCCGCTCCGATCAGGGTCTCCAGGAGGCGGTGGCCGACCGTGGAGGCACTGGACGAACCGGCGGTGATCACGAAGAGTGCGGTGGTGGCCCCGAAGATGCCCTGGTTCCCGAACCTGCGGTAGTTCCCGAGCAGGGTCATGAACGGGACGGTGAGCAGCATCGCGGGCATGGTCTGGTCCCGTGTGATCGCCATGGCCGCCGAGGCCCACACCGTGCCGAGGGCGATGACCGCGCACTGCTGGAGGCCCCTGCGCAACGACTGGTACACCGTGCCGCAGACCAGGGCGACGGCCGTCCAGGGTGCCAGCAGCGCCATCGGCGCATGGAACCACCATCCCGTCAGCGCCCACGCGGCGATGGCCGCCGCTGCGGCCTTGAGGGACTGGACGAGCGTGTCCCGCTCCGGACCGGCCTCTTCGAAGGCGCTGTGCACGGACCGGCGCACGACCTTCCACTCGCGCCCCGCCCACCGCACCGCGGCCGACCACCGCACGTTCCACACCAACCCGCACACTCCCTCCCGGGCGCCCGCCCGCGTTTCCCGGCACTCGTTCTCTCGTGCCCCCGTGTCGTGGGGGAAACCGGGGACACCTCGCGCGGGACACCACCGGCAGGAGCACAGCCTCCCGTGCGTCCGGCGACCGGGCCGGCCCACGTTCACTCACACAGCATCGGCCGACGCGGCACCACCGCGGACGGATCACCAGGCGGCGTACGGGGGAGCGCGGTCGGTACCGCGGGGTCTATCTCCAGTCGGCCTTCCCGTTGCCGGATGGCCGTGGCCGGGCGAAAGACTCCCGGCAGGCTCGACGGAGAAGGCCGCCGGACTATCCCCCGTCCCGCCCTGCCGCGCGGCAGGGCGGGACGGGAGAGGGGCGCGGGTCAGGCGCGTGGAGGAGAGGATCGCGTCGCGTTCCCGGTTCACGGGGTGTGGCGCTGCGGCTGTCTGCCGGTACTCCTCCGAAAAGTCGCATTCGGAGAACAGCAGAGCGCCGGGGAGACGGGCGAGGCCGAGCCGGGAGAGCCCGGAGAGGGCCGCGTCGTGGACATGGGCCCTCTCCAGCACCACCAGCGGCTGTAGAGGGCGCGCGAAGTCCGGTTGTCGTCGGCCGGTGGGCGCCACCGGATCGCCGTACGCGATCAGGGCGTCGGCGCGCAGTCGGCCGACGACGAACAACAGGATCTTGCAGCCCGGGAGGGGGCGGTCGACGCGCCCACGCCCGGCGCGTGGCTCAGGGCTCCGTGGTGATGGGCTCCGTGGTGATCGTCGCTCATGGCCACAGCAGTTCGTGCCGCCAACCGCCGTCTGCGGCATCCCTGTGGTACCGCACCCGGTGGTGCACGCGATCCGTGCTCGCCTCCCAGAACTCCACCCCAGTGGGCTCGATCGCATACAGCGTCCAACTCAGGGGGCAGGGAACCTCGTCCGGATAGAGCCCTCCGAGGCGCTCGAACTCGTCGAAGGCGGTTCGGCGATCGGGCAGCGGCCCCGGCCGGTGCAGATGCGCGGAGAGCCTGGATCCGCGTCCCCGCGCGGCGAAGTCGCTTTCGGAGGCGTCCCGGTACTGCGGGGACGCCGTACCCGTGATGCGTATCTGCTGCCCGGTGGCAGGCCAGTGGAAATGGGCGGCGACCCGCGGATTCGACGCGACGTCGAGCCCCTTCGGGCTGTCCGCGGGGGTGGCGAAGTACAGGCGGTCGGAGTCGATGTCCTTCACCAGCAGGACCCGGCTCGACGGAGTTCCCTCGGCGTCGACCGTACACAGGCTCATCGCGTGCGGCTCAGGCTGCCCGACGGCGTGGGCGGCGAAAATCCATTCAGCCACGACCGGAAGGGGATTGGCCGGAAGGTCGGATTCCTCGAAGTGTTTCTGTGTCACCTCGGCGAAGACGGGAATACCTCTGAGCCTGTCTCGTACGGCTTCGGTCATTTTTCGGACATCTGCCTTTCGTGTGGACTGTGCCGGACGTGCGCATTTATGATCCCAGGTGCGTTCCGGGTGGCACAGCATTCTCTGGGGATGGACATGATGTATGCCGACGTGTCCGGCTGTTCATGACGTCAACCCCTGGTAGGGCGCCCCGGACCGGAACGGTCTGTGGGCGACAAAGGCCTGTGCCGTCGGGTCGGCCGTCGAAGGTATGCGCGCTCGGTGTTTTTCGCCGTTTCAAGATCTATCGAAGTCCTGAAGCTGTCAAGAGTGGTCCTGACGGCTCATTCCATTCCCTGGGCAGCGCCTTGCGTTCGCCGGCCGGGGTCTGCTCATATGGCAGGCGTGACGCTGGCGAGTGCCTTGAACGACCGAGAAGAGGTGTGTCGGCCACCCTGAACGTCGGCTTACTGCTCAACGCCGCCTTCGCCGCCTCGATGAGCGTGAGGGGCCGGGGCCAAGGGCCATCGCTTCTACGAATGGGCCGTCATCGACCTCGCCGACCCCCGCCCCGGGAGTCGGCAGCTGCTGTCCGCCGCGACCGCGGCACCGGCGAACTCGCTTACTACCGCTGCTACTCGCCCGCATCCGTGCCGCTGACCGTGCTGGTCACAATCGCGGGATCAAGGTGGCGGGTGGAAGAGTTCTTCCAGTCGGGAAAGGGCCTGGCCGCACTCGACGAGCACCAGGTCCGCTGCTATACCTCCTAGTCCCGCTGGGTCACCCTCGCCATGCTCGCGCACGCCTTCCTCGCGCACGCCTTCCTCGCCGTCGTACGCGCGGACGAGCACACCCGCCCCGTACCCGATGCCCTCATTCCGCTCACCTGCAACGAGATCCCGCGCCTGTTCATCACCCTCGTCGTCCGACCCGTCCACGACACAGCCCACCGGCTCGGTCGGTCACACTGGCGGTGCCCCCGCCAGGCCCGATTCCAGGCCGGCCACTACCGGCAGCAAGCCACTCGGGCATGAAGATCACGATTTACGGCTGGAGTACTGACCTCGATCTTTCGTGACTGCCTGCTGGTTCTCCGGTGGGCCGTTTTCGTTTGTTGGAGTGGTGGTGGGCAGACGGGTGGCCCGGCTGTCGCGTCGGGTGGGCGTCGGGCTCCACGGCCCCGGTGGGTGGTGCTGTTCGCAGGGACGGGAGTTGCTGGTCAGCCGGGATCGGGCAGGGACGTAAGTCGTTGGATCGCGGCGGTGATGAGGTAGGTCCAGGGCCAGTGGTGGGCGAATCCAAGGTGCCGCCGCACCTGTCACCCCGAGCGCGCTTGATGTTTCCCGGTGCTGTTCCCCTCTGAGCGCTTCCGTGCCGAAGCGGGACGATCGGGAGCCTCTCGCGTGCTCACGGGGCGTACAGCGCTTCGCGCGATCCGGGGTGCCCCGGCAGCTTCCTGGCCGCCTGCCGCGGCTCGTCTCCGGCGCCGGCGTCCTCGTCCTTCCCGTCGCGAGCTCTGCTGGTGGACGGTCACGTGACTCCCAGGGCAAGCGTCACGGTCAGGAGGGTCCGGGCCGTCCGGCGTGCTCGGATCGGCACGGCTTCATGGCGCCCGGCATTGACTGTCCCGCCGCCCGCCACCTCTAAACGGATGGTTCATCCATTTGTGTGCTAGCGTCCTATCAAGCGGATGAACTATCCGAATATCTGGGTGGAGGGGCACACATGAGAAAGACAGCTGTGGTCACAGCAGGCACGGCCGGCATCGGACTGGAGACGGCCCTGGGACTGGCCGATGCCGGGTTCTCGGTAACCGTGGTCGGACGCAACGCCGACCGCGGTACCCGGGCGGTCGAGCGAATCAACGCTACGAACCCGATGCATCCCGGACGGTTCCTGTCCGCCGACCTCGGCTCGCTCGACCAGGTGCGCGTGCTCGCCGACCGGATCGCCGCTGAGCACGCCGCCTCCGGCGACCCGCTGACCGTGCTGGTCAACAACGTCGGGGCGATGTTCCCGCAGCGACAGACCCTGGATGGCATCGAAGCGTCGTTCGTCGTCAACCACCTGTCGCCCTACCTGCTGACGGAACTGCTGCTGCCCACGCTGACCGGCGGGGCGCCGAGCAGGATCGTGAACGTGACCTCGGGCGCGGTCGGGCTCGCGAAGAGGGCCTTCGACGCCGTCGAGCCGCCCGGCGGCTACTACGGCTTCCACTGGTACGGTCGCGCCAAGCTCGCCAACCTCGCCTACACGCTCGACCTGGCGAACCGACTGGAGGGCACGGCCGCCTCCGTCTTCGCCGCCGACCCGGGAGGCGCCGCGACCGACATGACCAACGGCACCCTGACCGACCCGAAGGTCGTCTCACCTGCCCTGCGACTGCTGTGGCCGCTGGTGCGCCGCAAGTTCGAACGCTCCACGTCGGGTCCGGCGTCCGTGGCTGCCCGGTCCTCGATCGTCGCCGCCACCGACGCAGCCCTCGCGGGCCGGACCGGTATCGTCATCGGGGCCCAGACGCACCCGGTGACGCCGCTGCGCGCGGCGACCGACCCCCACCTCGCCCGGGACGTGCGCCGGCTCAGTGAACGGTACGCACCTCTCACCGTCATCTGCCCCCCCCAGACGGTGGGAGTGCTGTCGGCGGCACCAGCGGATGAAGAATCCGGTTAGCATGTCCCCCATGACGATGCCCCTGCGCAAGGACGCGGCCCGCAACTGGGACCGGATCGTGGCGGTCGCCCGTGCCTTGGTCGACCAGGGCGCACCCCTGCAGCTGAACGACGTCGCGGGCCGCGCCGGACTCGGAGTCGGCACCGTCTACCGGCACTTCGCCACCCCCGAGGCGCTACTGGAGACCGTCGCCACCCCCTGCCTGGAAGCGCTGGCTGACCATGGCCGGCAAGCTCTGACCGGCACCGACCCCTGGCGCGCCTTCGAAGGTTTCCTGTTCCGCACTGTCGAAGCGCAGGTCACCGACGCGTCCCTCGCCCCGGTGTGCGCGGCAGCTACCGACACCCTGCCGCGCACCACGGAACTCAAAGAGACGCTTCGGTCGGTCGGCACCGCACTCCTCGGCCGGGCTCGCGATGCCGGAACGGTCCGACGTGACCTGGCCGCCACCGACCTCGTCCCGCTCATGTGCGGCATCGCCTACGCCGTCAACGTCCACGGCGGCAAACCCGCCGACCGGCTCGATGCAGCACACCGCTACCTGGCCACACTCCTCGAGGGCCTGCATACCACGCCACAGCAGGCGTGAGAACACCGACCGCGCCCCGACCGGGGTGATCCCTGCCTGCCGCCACGACCTGCCTGGCGCACCGGTCTGCGATCGCCATCCCCCTGGGGAATCGTGACCACGAGGGGGGGAATTTCGTGACGCGGAAACGGCCAAAGGTGAGGGAGTCCGTGACTGTTGACAGGGTGCAAGGGCCGCGGAGGGGTGCAACGCCGGGCGCTGCCCAGGTCGTCCGGCGCGCGGTGCGGCATTCACCCGCCCCGAGCGGCACACGGGTGCTGCACGGAAGCAGGGCCGGCCTCACCGGTGCAGCGCGGATGGCCCCTGCACCGGAGGCAGCGACGGGGGGGGGGGGGGGGGGGCGGGGGGGGGGCCCCCCCCCCCCCCCCCCCCCCCCCCCCCCGCCGCGTTCCCTCCCCCGTCCGTGCTCCCCGCTCCGTCCGTGCTCCCCGCTCCGTCCGNNCGGCGTCCTCTCCCGCCGCCGTACCGTCTGACCCACCCGGGCCCACCGTCCGGCCGTGGGGGGGGGGGGGGGCGCGCGCCCCGCCCCCCCCCCCGCCCCCCCCCCCCCCCCCCCCCCCCCCCCCCCCCCCGTCGCTGACGAAAGTGCCCCTGCTGCACTTTCCTGTGTACCAGGGGCACATTGCGCAGGCAGGTATCACTCGGGGGTAATAGTCGGCGCGCCCGCGTTGGTGCTGCTCTCGGCGCCTGCTGCCTGCGCGTTTCCCTGCCAGGGGAACGATGTGACGCCCCTCCCGCGACTTGGCGGATTCCAGTGGGCGTCGCACCACAGAGGGCGTGAAGGCGCAGTCAGGGTAGATGGTGCTCGGTCGTTGACGAAGGCCGGGCCGGGACGCGAGTGCGTGGGCTGGAAACCGGTCCCCGATATCGTGGCCATTCCGCGCAATGGCTCGGCCAGGAGTTGGTGAGCCGAGAGGAGGGCAAGTGATTGCTGTGACTCGTTTGGTCACCTATGTCGACTTGGATGAGGTTGCCACGGACGCTCAGCGCACGTCGGTGACTGCACGGCTTGAGGCTGTACTCGAAGATGACCGCAGTGTGGTGCTGCTGGATGACCGGGGGTGGTGGTGGACCTCATCGGCTCCAATGGGCACCCAGTCGCACTTCTCGGCCGAAGAACTCGAGGACGAGGCCCGGATGGTTGTCGGGCCGGACGAGCCGGTCGGTGGCGAAACCACCGAGCAGGCGGCGGCTGACCACTGGAACTCCCTGGCCGACATTCTCACGCGGCAGGGCGTGGATGTGGAAGCGCAGGAGCTGGCCGGGCTTTCGCATGACGTCGTGCTGAGTGAACACCTGCGAGCACGGATGCGGGACCAATGAGGGGCCTTGACTCCGAGTTCGGAACACGGGGTATGCGGCTGGCGCGAACGTAGTTGATTTCAGCCTGGAGGCCGTTTCATGGGCGATCGGGTTGCGGGGTCCGAAGCGGGCATGACGGCGTCTTGGGTTGTAGCGGTTCAGCCGGTGCAACGCGTCGAGGCGGCCCTCGTGCCCGCTCGACCGGCGTTTCGGCCTTGGAGCGTCTCTCTTCTGAGCGTCGCGTTGAAGGATTCGGCGCGCGCGTTGTCCGCTGAGCCGCCGATGGCGCTCATGGACTGGCGGGCGCCGACTCTGCGGCAGGCGTCAGCGAATGCTGCGCCGCTGGTCCACTGGGCGCCGTGGTCGGTGTGCAGGGCTGCGCCGTCGAGGCTGTGGCGGGTGCGTGGTGCGTGCCACGGCGGTCAGGGCTGCGCTGACGAGCTCGGTGCGCTTGTGGTCTGCGACGGCCCCTCCCGAGTTGGGTGCTGCGCAGGGGTGGGCGGACCGTGATGGTCGACACCGGAGCGGGCAACGGGCGCGAACGGCCGGGCATGGGCCCGTTCCACCACTCGCGGTCCGATGTCCTCGACCTCCTGGCGAGGGCCGGTGTTCGCCCGCAGGATGTGGATGTCGTCCTCAACACTCACCTCCACGTCGATCACGTCGGCTGGAACTCCGTGCTGCGACTCGCATCCGGCCGCCCGGTCGGACGCAGCACCGCGCCGGCGGTGAGGAGGATGCGAAACGGCAGGATGCGGGTGCCGGGATGTCGGGGAAGCGGGTGGCGCTGCGCTGGGCCGGCAGAGCGGGCGACGGCCTCAAGGCCACCGCAGAGGGGGGACCACCGCTGAGCTTGGGCTCAGGTGCACTTGTCGCACATGGTGGTGCGGTCGTCTCTGCCCACTTCGGCTGCTCCGGGGTCAGATGTCATGTGTGAGTGGTCCTGCGTCGTGCTCGTCGTCCATCGAAGTGGGGAGGTCGGCCTGCAGGCCGGCGATCAGGGTGTCGACCAGGAAGCTGAAGCTGCGGTCCACGTCACGGGGGAGCCCGAAACCGCCGGCACTTTCGAGGGTGGCGAACCCGTGCAGGGCCGATCGCAGGACGCGCGCAGCGTCGATTCGGTGGGTGTGGCGCAGAGGGAAGCCGGCGAGGACGTCGTACAGGACCTGCAGGCCCTCGTTGGCCACACGGCGATCCTCCTCCTCTTCGTCGGCCGTGGGCGCCCGTACGGTGGCGGTGTAGCGGCCGGGGTGGTCGAGGACCCAGCGGCGCCAGGTGTCGGCGCATGCGCGTACCGCGTCCGGGCCCGACCTGCCGACGGCGGAGCGGGCCACGGCCTCGGTGAGTTCGCGTTTGGCCTGGTTGGCGATGCTTCGCCGGAGGGCTTCCAGGGAGGCGACATGTTTGTAGAGCGACGGCGTCTTCACACCGACCCGCTCGGCAAGCAGGCCCATGGTCAGGCCGTCGAAGCCGACCTCGTCGACGAGGTTCGCGCCGGCGGAGACGAGGGCGGCGGGGTCGAGGCCGGCCCTAGGCACGGGCGTTCGCCTGCAGGAAGGCCAGCATCAGCGCAACCACTTCCTCGGGGTACTGCGCGTGCGGGTAGTGGCCCGCCCCGTCGATCGTCTCGAGGTGGCCCAGGCCAGTCGGCATCTCGGCCACGATCGCCTCGCCCTCGGCCTTCGGGTCCGCCCAGTCCGGGTCCAGCGAACCTTCGATGATCAGGGCCGGGCAGCGCACGTTGCCCAGCTGCGCTCCGGCGTCGGCCGGCGTCGACTGCATCATGCCCCGCAGCGCTTTCATACGCCCCGGTTCGCGCAGCATGGCGTCGATCGCCGCCAAGTGGGAGGTCCAGTCGGCGGGCTTGGTGCCCGGGTAGGCGAGGTCGAGGTACTTCTTCCAGGACGACAGGCTGCCCATCATCGTCCCGACCAGCCGGACCAAGCCCTTGCGGTAACCGCTGTTGCGCAGGTCGCCCAGCTTCGTGGCCTGCTTGCGGGTGAACGGCGCCAGTTCGACGATGCAGGTGATCAGTTCGGGCGCCTGGGCGGCCGCGATGGTGGCGGCTCCACCGGAGATCGAGTGCCCGACCAGCACGGCCGGACCGTCGAGGTGACGGATCACCGCGAGCAGGTCACCGGCGATGTCGGTGCGGGTGTACGAGGGCCACTGCGCGCTCGATTCGCCGGCGCCGCGCAGATCGACCGCGGCGACCCGGTAACCGGCGGCCACCAGCCGCGGCGCGACGAAGCGATAGGCGTCGCGGCTGTTGCCCATGCCGGGGGCCAGGACAACCAGCGGCCCCTCCCCGGTCACTTCGTACGCGATCGTACCGGCGCCGACGGTCAAGTACTCAGTCATGGCTGTCTCCGATTTCTACCAGCTACGCCGGTCTGCTAGCTGCAATAGCCATAAAGCTAATCCCATTAGCTTTGCCTGTCAAGATCGGCCCGGAATCACCACGATGCCCAGAGCGCGCGTACCGGGAGTGCGCACGGCGGCGGTCGCCGAGCCCCAGGGGCAGAGTGGTTCCGGGTCGCGGTCGCCCGGCAGGTGGCCTGGAGCGCGGGCGGAGGCCCTTCGCTGCTACCTGATGGAGTGTCGGCCGAGTCGGCAGGTGGTCAGCATGAGTCCTGAAGAACCCGGGGGATGCTGCCCGGACATGCGAATCGTTGTAGGGTGGGGAAACAGCACTTGACCTGCAAAAATGCAGGCAGGGAGCCTACGTCCAGGAGTACCTCGATGATGCGCACCATGTTCAAGTCCAAGATTCACCGTGCCACCGTGACCCAGGCCGACCTGCACTATGTGGGCTCGGTCACGATCGACGCAGAGCTGATGGAAGCCGCCGATCTGCTCCCCGGTGAGCTGGTGCACATCGTCGACATCACCAACGGCGCCCGGCTGGAGACCTACGTCATCGAGGGCGAGCGGGGCTCCGGTGTGATCGGGATCAACGGCGCCGCCGCGCATCTCGTGCACCCCGGTGACCTGGTCATCCTGATCAGCTACGCGCAGGTCGAGGACGCCGAGGCGCGCACGCTCGTTCCGAGCGTGGTGCACGTGGACGCGGACAACCGGATCGTCGCGCTGGGGAATGACGCCTCCGCGCCGGTGCCGGGTACCCCCACCGAGCGCAGCCCGCACGCCGTCCCGTCGGCTCGCTGACCGGAGCGCCGGAGCGCCGGAGCACGGGGCGTTGGAGCACCGGCGACGGTACGGGCTGGGAGCGCCTTCCGGAGTCGGCGCGCTTCCCTCCGCAGCGGGCCCGTTCGGGGCGCGGTCCGGGCGTACGAGGTGTGGTCCCGGCAGGCGCGGGCAGCCGCAGCGGGAGACGGTGGGGATGAGCCCCACTCGTACCGTTCGCACCATGGGAGGGCCGCGATGACCCAGCCGTACCCCGATCCCGTCCATCCGTCGCCCGTGCCGAGTCCGTCGCCCGTGCCCGGGCCGCCGGCCCCGGTGCCGACTCCGCCGCCGGGGCCCGTGCCGCCCGGCCCGGCTCCGGACCCCATTCCGCAGCCGCCGGCACCGGTTCCCGACCCGGTGCCGGACCCCGAGCCGTCCCCGCAGCCCGCAGGCTGATCCCGGGCGGCGGGCCTGTCCGACGCGGTGTTGGGCAGGCCCGCCCGGGCGCATGAACCCGTGAGCGCCCGCGGTCAAGCGGAAGCGCGGTGCGCGTCGCCCCCGGAGTCCGCACCGCTGCCGCCGTCCGCGCTGCTCCTGCCGTCCGCACCCCCGAGCCCCACCAGTGCGTCGGCATGTCCGAGACCGCTCTCCGCCGCGATCGATTCCAGCGTCTGGGCCTCGCGTACCGGCGCGAAGCGCACCCCGCCCCCTGCCGTCGTGCGGAAGCCGTACACCGCCGGCCTCGGCAGGCTGTTGTACGCCCACGGGGACGAGAAGTAGTAGGCCCCCGTGTCGTAGAGCACCACGAAATCGCCCTCGCGCAGTTCCGGCAGTTCCTGGCCGTACGCGACCACGTCCCCGGCGAAGCAGCAGGGGCCCGCGATGTCCTGTGCGAGCACGGGACCGCCCTTCGGCAGCCCGTCCGGCCCGAAAGCTCCGACCCGCAGCGGCCAGGACCCGGGCATCAGGACGGTACGGGTCGCGGTCTGCGCGCCCGCGTGGGTCTGGGCGATGCGCCGGCCGCCGGCGTCCTTCGTGTACTCCACCAGCGCCCCGATGAACCCGTTCTTCGCGAGCAGCGACCGGCCGAACTCCGTCACCAGCGCGTACCGTCCGTCGAACAGGTCCGGTACGGCCGTGCGCAGCGCGGTCACGTAGTCGCCGTGGGTGGGCCGCACCTCGTCGTCCGCGAAGTTCACCGGCAGCCCGCCGCCGATGTCCAGGCTGGTGACCCGGCGCTCGCCGAGGTGCGCGTTGATCTCCTCGGCCAGTCGGTACGTCTCCGCGACACCGGCCGCCATCAGGTCCAGTGGGCACCCCTGGGAACCCACGTGCACGTGCAGCCGGGTCAGCCAGGGGCGCTCGGCGAATGCGCGCACCACCGCCGCGCGGGCCCCGGGGTCCCGCAGCGCGACGCCGAACTTGGACGTGGCGGTGGCCGTGCTCATGGCGCCGATCGCACCGCCACCGACCTGTGGGTTCACCCGCAGCCCGACGGCCGAGGGGGAGGCGGACCGGCGCAGTGCGTCGATGCGGCGGAGTTCGTCGAGGCTGTCGGCGTTGACGGCGACCCCCAGCGCCAGCGCCAGCCGGATCTCCTCACGGGTCTTGGCGGGGGAGTCCAGCACGATCGTCGAAGGCGCGAAACCGGCGTCCACGGCCAGCCGCAGTTCCCCGGGGCTCGCCACCTCGCACCCCATGCCGTACGAGGCGAGCAGGCGCAGCACGGGGACGAGCGGCGACGCCTTCGCCGCAAAGGTGTGCAGGACCTGCGGGGTACCGGCGAATGCCTCCTGAAGGGCCTCGACCGAGTCCCTCACCCCCTGGGTGTCGATGAATCCGACGACGGGCTGAGACTCGCCGAGCAGGCCGTCGGCGACCGCACGCCGCACGGCATGGGCGAATTTCGGGGTGGTCGGCGGGCCGGAGGCGGAAGGCGTCTGGGTCATAAGGTGAGAATCGCCGATCGGCGGGGCCCGGTCTTTGTCGGCGGGGCCAAACCTGAAGGTCACACTTGTTCTACTGGTCAAGCATCGGGCAAACGGCAACAGAACGAACGAAAGTGATAGAAGGTACGGACGGGTCAGGGCCTCGTCGGGCTCTCAGAGACCGGGCTGGGCGGGGCTGGGAGGGGCTGGGAGGGGCGGGGAGGAGCCGGGAGGGGATGGGAAGCCCCGGCCGGGGGCCTCAGAAGCCGGCGGCGAGGCGGACGGCGACCGTCAGCAACAGCCGGGTGTCCGGGTCGTCCACATCCACCCCGTGCCGTTCCCGGGCTCGCCGCAACCGGTAGCGCAGGGTGTTGGGATGCAGTCCCAGGCGGCGCGAGGCGGCAGGGACGTCACCCGCCGCGTCCAGATAGGCGGCGAGAGAGCGGACCAGTTCGCCGCCGGCCGCGAGATCGGTACGCACCAGGTCGTGCACCGGACCTCCGCCCGCCTCCCACAGCGGCCGGACCGCGTCGAGCATGCGCCGCACGTCGACCACCGGGCCCAGCTCGCCCGCGCCCGCCCACCGCACCGGTGCCCGGTCGCCGCTCTGCCCCGCGTCCCGGTTGGCGAGCCGCTCGCGCAGCACCCGTACGACGAGGGACGCCTCCTCGCACGAGGCCGGGGCGCCGAGGGCGGAATCCGCCACGGCTCCCGCGCCCGCGAGCACCGGCATCCCGCCGGGCAGCGAGGAGGCGAGCGTGGCCAGCTCACGGGCGAGCCCCACGGCCTCCCGGTCCTTCCCGGAGCCGACGGACAGCAGGGCGAGCAACCGGTCTCGTTCCCGGAGAACCTGCACGTCGGGGCGGTACGAGGCGGCGTGCAGGGCCAGCACGTCGAGCGTCCGGTCCAGCGCGGGGGCCACCGGATCCGAGGCCGATACGGCGGCCACCGCCACGACCGCGCACGGCGTGCCGAGCGCCAGCCCCAGCGACCAGGCGTGGGTCCTGAGGTCTCCCTCTCCCCGTAGAAGTCCCCGGAGCGCGTGATCTCGCCGCCGCACCTCCCCGCTCTCCCGCAGCCGGTGGCGCACGAGGTGGGGTGCGGCCGTGGCGGCTGCGGACAGCAGTGCCTGGGCCGCACCCGGCAACAAGGGGCTGCCGTCCACCGCCACCCAGATAGAGCCGAGCACCTCCGGACCGCTGCGCACCGCGACGATCAGGCGCTCGGGACCGTCCTCGTCAGGCGGCCGGTGAATCACCTCGTGCGAGGTCCAGAGCGCGCGCATCAGGCCGCTGCGGCGCAGCTCGGCCACCCGCCACTCGGGGACCCGGCCGCCGAGGATGGTGGAGCGGCGGACCCCGTCCGCCTCGGGCCGGGTGGCGGAGTGGGCCAGCACCCGGAAACGGGTGTCCTCGATGGTGATTGCTCCACCGGTGGCCGCGGCGATCACCGCGGCGAGCGCGCCCAGCCCCCCGGGCGCAGGGTCGTCGGCCGACGGGTCCGCAGCGGCGCCGCCCGCCGCCTCGAACGCGAGGGCCGAGCGCAACAGCGTCGCCGTGTCCGTCCAGTCCGCCCAAGCGGCGCGGGCCAGTACGGCGATCCCGGCCTCCCGCGCGGCATCCAGGACCTCCGGCGCCGGGCCGGCGTCCCCGCCGTCGCGCAGCACCACGGCGCACGCCCCCTGCCGGGCGGCCCGTCGCACGGCGGTCGCGGCCTCCGCGGAAGCGGCGTCGGCACCCACGGCGAGCAGCAGCAGCCCCCGGGCCGACCCCGGTGCGCCGTTCTCGGCGAAAGCAGTGCCACGGACCGGGACGTCCTGTCCGGCGGGGGCGAGCAGCAACCGCAGGGCACCGCTGTCGTCGAACGTCAAGACGCTCCGCAGCGTGGCGCCGGGCACGCACGAGCCCGGTTCGGCCGAGGGGGCGGTGGCGGACGGGCCCGGGACACTGGTCATGGCACCGAGAATAGGAGGCGGCCCCCGAGCGAGATGAACGGCGTCGCTGCCCGGACGGCGTCGCTGCCTTCGGACGGCGTCGCGCCCGGACGATGTCACCGCCCGGATGGCGTCGGCCATCCTGCGGCAGAAGCCCCGCGCTCCACCGCCCCGCGCGCTTCACCGCCCGTCCTCATCGCCCTCCGGCCCCTACCGCCCCGCGCTCTTACCGTCCCGCGCCCCCCAGGACCGGGCGCGGGCTCACCGGGGCGGGGCCGAGAGTGGTCGAACCGGGGGCCGACCGGTGACCGAGGCCGGTCCGGTACGCGTCCAGGGCCGCCTCCGTGCGCCCCGCCCGGCGCAGCAGGTCGCCGAGCAGCCGGCAGATGTCCGCCAGGTCTCCGGCCGCTCCGGCGCGCTCCAGCAGAGCCAGTGCCTTGACGTAGTGCTCCTCGGCGGTGTCGGTCTCCCCGTCCTCCTCGTGGATCAGTCCGAGGAGCCGGTGGGCCCCGGCCGCGTGCACCGCCCCCCGGTCCGGCTGGAGTTCGCCCAGCAGCCGGTGGAGCAGGTCCTCCGCCTGGCGGGCCTTGCCCTGGCGGCGCAGCACGTCGGCGAGCTCCACCTCGACCTGGGCCGTGTAGAGGGCGGCCCGCTTCGAGGCCAGCATGTCCCGGGCGGCCAGCAGTTCGGTCTCGGCCCCGGAGAGGTCGCCGTCCTGGGCCCGCACGTAGCCGCGCATCCAGTGGCAGTGCGCCATCTCCGTACGGATCTGGAGCTGCTGGTAGATCTCCGCCGCCCTGGCCAGCGAGGCGTCGGCCTCGTCGGTACGGCCGGCGGCGATGAGGGACCGGGCCACACTGCGGTGCATGCCCGCCACCAGCTCCGGATCGTCGACCCGGGGAGCGAGCGCGAGCGCCAACTCGCCGGCCTGCGCCGCCCGCGCGTGGGCGCCCATGTCCATGTAGGGCGCGATGGACGCTGTGTAGAGGAGGAGCAGCGCGCCGGGATCGGGGAGACCGGACGCGTTCAGCTCATCGATCGTGCTCTCCAGCAGGTAGCAGGCGTACCTGAGTTCGCCCGCCAGCAGGTGCGCGACGGCGCGGCCCCGGACGGCCCGTGCCCGCTGGGAGAGCGGGGCGTCCGCGAGCAGGCGTTCGGCCGCCTCGAAGTGCCGCTGGGCGGTGGGGAGATCGCCGGTCTCCAGGGCGCATTCGCCGAGCCCCAGCGTCGCCGAGGCGCTCTCCTGGTCGAGCCCGAGCCGGTCGGCCTCGGCGAGCAGTTCGGTGAAGTCGGCCACCGCGTCCTCGGCGGCGCTCGTCGCCAGGGTGCGCTGCGCTTCGACCAGCCGCAGCCGGAGTTCGGTGGCGAGGTGGGCGGGCCGCCCGGTGGCCACCTCCTCGTAGCTCACGCCGAGCCGCTCCGCGAGGTGGCGGACGGCCGCTTCGGACGGCCGGACGCGCCCTGCTTCCAGAGTGGATATGTAGGCGGGGGTGTACGAGGGTTCAGCGAGCTCGCGCTGGGTGAGACCGCGCTCCGCGCGCAGCCGGTGCACGCGCCGGCCGATCGTGGCGGGATCGTCCACCGGTCCGCGTTCCGTCCGCCGCCCGGTCGGGCTCTTCTCCGCCACGTGGCCCCTCATTTCGCTTCGGTGGGCATCCCGACCGCGACCGGTACGGGAGACGAGTATCGACCAGAACGTCCCGGGGCGTCGGCGAGGGGTGGAGAGTCGGGGCAGTTGCCCGCTGAAGGACCGTTGTGTCGGACCTGTTGGTGCAATGTGCACTACACGACGGACGTAGGGAATGAAGGGGTGACGAGATGACGGGCGGGGCGGATCAGGCGATGAGCGGGATCACGCCCCGGGGGCGGCGGGCAGAAGGTGAAGGCCTGCCGGAAGTGCAGGTGGACGGCGGGTCACCGGGTAGCCGTGGTCGAGGTCCCGGTCGCCCGGTGCAGGCGTCGGCGCCGAGCACCGGCCGGTACGGGGCGCCGACTCCGGCGAACCGCCGGCGGGTCAGCCCGCGTCGACCTCGGACCGGTCGCCGCCCCACAGCGTATGGAACGTCCCCTCCCGGTCGGTACGCCGGTAGGTGTGGGCCCCGAAGAAGTCCCGCTGTCCCTGGGTCAGCGCGGCGGGGAGCCGCTCGGCGCGCAGCCCGTCGTAGTACGAGAGGGCAGCCGCGAATCCGGGTGTCGGCACCCCCTGCCGCGCCGCCTGGGCGACCACGGCCCGCCAGTCGTCCTGCGCCGCGCCGATCTCCCGGGCGAACTCCCTGTCGGAGAGGAGGCTCAGCAGTCCGGGACGGCCGGCGAAGGCGGCCCGGATGCGGTCCAGGAAAGCCGCCCGGATGATGCAGCCCGCCCGCCAGATCCCCGCGACGGCGCCCAGGTCGACGTCCCAGCCGTACTCCTCGCTGCCCGCCCGGATCTGGTGGAAGCCCTGGGTGTAGGAGACGATCTTGGACGCGTACAGCGCCTGCTCCACCTGGTCCGCGAACGACGCCGCCTCCGCCGCGGGCAGCGCAGCCGGGGTGGGCCCCGAGAGGTCACGGGCCGCCTCCCGCAGGTCGGCGTGGCCGGAGAGCGACCGGGCGAACACTGCTTCCGCGATGCCCGAGACGGGAACGCCCAGGTCGAGGGCGATCTGCACGGTCCAGCGGCCGGTGCCCTTCTGCTCGGCCCGGTCCTGCACGACGTCGACGAACGGCTTCCCGGTGGCCGCGTCCGTGTGGGCCAGCACCTCCGCCGTGATCTCGATCAGGTACGAGTCCAGCCGACCGGTGTTCCAGCTCCGGAACACCTCCGCGATCCGGGCGGGGGAGTAGCCCGCCACCGCGCGCAGCAGGTGATACGCCTCGGCGATGAGCTGCATGTCCGCGTACTCGATGCCGTTATGTACCATTTTGACAAAGTGGCCCGCACCGTCCGGACCGATGTGGGTGGTGCACGGTGTGCCGTCCTCGGCACGTGCCGCGATCCTCTCCAGCAGCGGGCCCAGCGACTCGTACGACTCAGCCGAACCGCCCGGCATGATGCTCGGCCCGTTGAGTGCGCCCTCCTCGCCGCCGGAGATGCCCGTGCCGACGAAGTGCAGCCCACGCTCCCGCAGCTCCTTCTCGCGGCGCCGGGTGTCCTCGAAATGGGCGTTGCCGCCGTCGATGATGACGTCGCCCTCCTCCAGCAGGGGGGCGAACTCCTGGATCACCGCGTCGGTCGGTTTTCCCGCCTTCACCATCACGACCAGCCGCCGGGGCCGCTCCAGGGCATCGACGAACTCCTGCGGCGAGTGCGCGGCGACGAAGTCCCCCTCGTCGCCGAACTCCTCCACCAGGGCGTCGGTCTTCGCGGTCGTGCGGTTGTGCACGGCGACCGTGAGCCCGTTGCGCGCGAAGTTGCGGGCCAGGTTGCGGCCCATCACCGCGAGTCCCGTCACGCCGATCTGAGCGGTGCCGGTCGGGGCGGTGCTGCTCGAGGTGGTGCCGGTCATGGGTGCTCCAGGCTCTCTCGGGAGTGGCTGTCTCAGGAGTGGCTGTCTCGGCTCGTCGCGTCGGCGTGCTGTCCGGCGTCACGGTACTCAGCGCTCTCTCGCGGTCGCGCGCGTACGGACTCTTGGGCCCTTTGCTGACCCCCGCACCCCGCGGTTCAACCGGTGCGGGCCGTCGGGGCGTCCGCGGACGGGGCCCCGGATGCGGCCTCGGAGTCGGTGGCGGTGCCCGTGGCGGGGCCGGGGGCAGGGGCGACGGAATCCGGACCGGAGTCGGGCGGGGTGGCGGGGTCCCATTCGGGGAGCCAGGGCTCCTCGTCGGGTACGACGTGCATGGCAGCCTCCTCGGCGGAGGCGGCGGCCCCGTCGACACCGACGTCGCTCGCGGTGAGCGTGGCCGGTACGGTCCCGTCCGCCTGCTGGGTGAGCCTGCCGGCCCGGTCCGTACCCACCTCGTCGTCCCACGGCTCACCCTCACCGTCGGCCAAGTCCCCGGCGCCGTCACTGTCGCTCGCGGCCACCTCCGGCCGCTCGCGGGAGAGCCTGCTGTCGAGCGACTCCCCGTCGTGCTGTTCGGACGCGGTGGTCCCCACGTCGTCCACGGCCCACGGCCGCTCGGGCGGCGAATACCCTTCGTCCAGTGCGTCGCTGAGGTCGGAGTCCTCGAGGGTGTCCTCGATGTCAGGTTGTTCGTCGGGGTCGGACGCCTCCTCCGGCTGGGGCTGATAGACGTCGTCCCCCCGGTCGGTGTCGCTCATTGCGTGTCCTCTCGCCGATGGCGGAGCCCTGCCGTCCCCTGCCGCCATTGCACTCCGGTCGCGCGCCCGCCGCAAAAGGAGGATCTCCTCGGACGCCGGGGCGGCGGCGCCACGGAGGCGGGTCTGCCCCGATCGCGGCCGCCGAAGCGTCGCACGCTCCCCCGCCCTGAGGCGCTGTACGGGGCCGGGGCGCC
Organism: Streptomyces sp. NPDC005576; assembly: GCF_042871745.1. Classification (NCBI taxonomy): domain Bacteria; kingdom Bacillati; phylum Actinomycetota; class Actinomycetes; order Kitasatosporales; family Streptomycetaceae; genus Streptomyces; species Streptomyces sp. NPDC005576. Next base: position 86,340 of record NZ_JBIAJC010000018.1, read on the forward strand.
CGACGGGACGGCCACACCCTGCGAGCCGATCCCGCCACTCGGGAACCTCCCGCGATACCCGGAGCGCTGCCGGCACTCGGCACCTCTGTCGGCCGGTCGGCCTGTTTGTCGGTCGGCACGTCTCTTGCCCGGCACACGCGCCCCGGCTCCGGCGGACCGCACAGCACTCCTGTCCGGCCGCTCACTCCAGGATCGGCCGCCCGGCCGTCCGTCGCCACGGCAGGGCCGGGGCCCTACGGCCTGCCCCGGTGGACGGACCACTCGTCCGCCGTCACCGCCATCAGCGTCTCGTCGTTCCACACGCCCTCACGGAACTGGGCTCTCGGGCGGACGCCCACCACCTGGAACCCCACCTTCCGGTACACCCGGAGCGCGCGGTGGTTGGTGCTGTACACCTCCAGGGACACCCGCCGCAGGCCCAGCGACTCGAAGGCGTGCCCCACGACCAGGCGCGTCGCCTCGGTGCCCAGACCACGCCCGCGCCCGGCGGCCGCGATCAGGGTGCGGAAGCTGCAGCTCTTGTCGGCGGCCGACCACTCGTAGAGGACCACCTCGCCGACCAACTCGCCGGTGGCGCGGTCGGTCACCGCCAGGTCGAGACGGTCGTCCGGCGTGGTGCGCGAGCCATACCACGCACGCAGAAGTTCCGGAGTGAGCTCCGTATCCGGCTCGAAGGTGAACCGGACGACCTCGGAATCGTCCAGGATCTCGATCATTCGAGGGATGTCGTCCCCGGAGAACGGACGCAGCAGCGCCTTCTCCCCGACGAGTACCGGCTTGACGGCGAAACCGGACGGTGCGGAAGGCGTCATGTGTGCGGTCATCGGAGCATTTTCGGCGGACGGTGAGCGGGGCGGCAACCAGGTATCGGAGTCGCCGAGCGGGGTACCTGGCAGAGCCATGTACCGGGAGTCGCGGCGCACGGGCTCCGCTGCGGATGCCGCCTTCGGGCCCGGTGGCTCGATGCCGTTCCCGACCCCTCAGAAGTCGTAGGTGCCGTAGAACACCAGGCCGCTGGCGGCCGGGATCCCCAGGGCGGCGACCGCCCACAGGACGCTCGGCCGGGCGCGCGAATCCATGAAGGCGATTGCCAGCAGCATCAGCGCCGTGGGTACGAAGAGGAACATTCCCAGCAGGGCGCCCACCACGGCCCCGGCCAGCAGACTCGTCCCGACGATGAGGGAAGCCCACGCGAAGGGCTGCGGTTCGTCTCGCAGGAGAACGGGCACGGCCACCGGTGTCGCTGCGAGCAGGAAGATCCAGAACATACCGGTCGGCAGACCGATGGCCAGCCCGGGAAGCGTACTCGCCGCCGCGATGAGGGCGAGCACCCGCTGCGCCGTGCGGACAGGCCGGTCTTCCATGCGTACACCTCATAAGAAATGAACACGTTCGAATGTGAACATGTTCAAGTTACGGGCTTTCGGGGAGATTGCCAACTCCGTTGACGCGTGCGCGGGTTGCCTGCACGCACCTTGCTCCCTGCGGCCATTCACCGCCCAGCCGCGTCAATCGCCCTGATCCCGGTGTTGGCGCCCGGCCCGATTCCGTCGGCAGGATGAGGGCCCGGCGCGGTGTCGGCCGGACGACACCAGGGGGAGCAGCGATGCCAGTATTCACGACGAGGTCCGGAGCGGTACGGGGAGCGCCGGCCGGACGGTCCGCCTCCGTCACGGCGGTGCTCGGCATCCCGTACGCGGCACCGCCGTTCGGGCCCCGGCGTTTCCGAGGGCCCCGGCCGGCGCGGGGGTGGAGCGGAGTCCGCCCCTGCCTCACCTTCGGTCCGGTCGCCCCCCAGTCCGCCGAACTCCCGGGCGCGCCCGGCTGGAAGCCCGGGGACGAGGACGTCCTGACCGTCAACGTATGGACGCCGGGAGGGTCGGGTGGTTCGCTCCCCGTCCTGGTCTGGATCCACGGAGGCGCCTTCGCCTTCGGCTCCTCGGCCCAGCCCGACTTCGAGGGTGCCGCCCTCGCCGGGCTCGGCCTGGTGGTGGTGAGCTGCAACTACCGCCTGGGCTTCGAGGGGTTCGGCCATGTGCCCGGCAACGCCCCGGTCTTCCGGGGCACGACCGGTGACATCTGTCCGGACAATCGTGGACTGCTCGACCAGATCGCCGCCCTGGAGTGGGTGCGCGACAACATCGCCGCCTTCGGGGGTGACCCGGACCGGGTCACTGTGGCCGGCCAGTCCGCGGGTGCCACCTCGGTCGCCTGCCTCATCGCCATGGACCGTGCCCGCGGTCTCTTCCGGCGAGCCGCGCTGCACTCCGCCGTCAACTCCTGTGCCACGGCGGAGTCCGCCGCCCGCACCACCGAGGAGGTCGCACGGGCCGCGGGTGTCCCCGCCACCCGTGAGGCGCTCCTGACGGCCTCCCCGCAGTCCCTCGTCGCCGCGTCCGACGCCGTTGTCGAGGCGTGCCGTCGCGACCCCGCGTCCGGCCGCCGCCACCACGACCCGGCGATCTTCGGTCCGGTCGTCGACGGCGCACTGCTGCGCGCCGACCCGCTGACCGCGATGTTCGCCGGCGCCGGAGCAGAGGCCGGTATCGATCTCCTCGTCTGCCGCACCACGGAGGAGTACGCCCTGTTTGAAGCGGTCGGCAGCAGCGCCGACATCGCGACGGAGGCCCGGTTCGACGCGTTCGCCCGGGACTTCGGGCTCCCTGTCGCCCTGGTGCGGGGGTACCGGGACCGTGCGGGGGGAGCGTCGTTCCGTGAGACGTACCAGGCACTCCAGGGGGACCTGCTCTTCGCCGAGTACAGCGACCGGCTCGCCGAGGCCCACGCGAGGGCTGGCGGTACGGCCTTCCTCGCGCACTTCGACCGCAGGTCCGGCGGCTCTCCGGCCCGCCCGGTACGGGCGTGGCACTGCGCCGACGTCCCGTTCGCCTTCGGCACCCTCGACGACGAGGACGTCCACTTCCTCGTCGGAGGACCGCCGGGTGACGCCGACCGGGAACTCTCCGCGCGCATGATGAGGTCGTGGGCGGACTTCGCCACCTGTGGTGACCCCGGCTGGGAGAGGCTGGGGGAGGGGCGCGACCCGGGCGCGGACGTCCATCACTGGCGCACTGCGGGCGAGGCCGGAGGCCGTGGACCGTCCTCGGAGCGGGCGGAGTCCGGGGCGGCGCTGCGCGCTCTCTGGCGTGACGCGGGCCTGCCGATCCTGACCCCGTGACATCCGTATCGCCCGTAACACCGGTGGTGCAGGGGCCTCTTCGGGGGAACGCTCCGGAGCGGCGGGGCCGACCCGCCCGGCGGCGCGCTGTCGGTGCGAGGTGGGAGACTTCCCGGATGAGTCGATCACACCCCAAGGACGATCTTCAGTCGTCCCTCCAGGCCGCCCGTGACACCCTCCTGCGGAAGCTGGAAGGACTCTCCGAGTACGACGTGCGCCGACCCCTGACGCAGACCGGGACCAACCTGCTGGGCCTGGTCAAGCATCTCTCCGGAGTCGAACTGGGCTACTTCGGCCCGACCTTCGGCCGGCCCTCCGAAGAGCCCTTCCCGTGGCTCGACGACGACGCCGAGGAGAACGCCGACATGTGGGCGACCGAGGACGAGAGCCGCGAGGAGGTCGTCGCACGCTACCGACGCGTGTGGCAGCACTCGGACGCGACCATCGCAGCGCTGCCGCTCGACGCACCCGGCGCCGTGCCGTGGTGGTCCAAGGAGAAGCGCGAGGTGACGCTTCATCACATTCTGGTGCACGTCGCCACCGAGACGCACCGCCACGCGGGTCACGCCGACATCGTCCGGGAGCTCGTCGACGGCGAAGTCGGCTACAGGTCCCCGGGGGACAACCTCCCCACGGACGACGCGACATGGTGGAAGGAGTACGTGGAACGGCTGGAGCGGACCGCGAGGGCGTTCCGCACCGACCGGGGCTGAGCGGGACAAACCGTTCCTTCGACGGTGCCCCTCCGCGGGTGAGGTGTCCGCAGGGGCGCGGGTGCCTGGTCGCCGGCGCCGGGCCGGCCGTGAGGAGAGCCCCCGTGGCGGCGCGCGGCCCGTACGGGGGCGGCCCGATGTGGATGCTCTTGGTCCGGCGGGTCGTGCGGCACGCACCCCCAAGACGCCCCGCTGAGGTCATGGGTTCCACGCCTCCATCCCGGGCGATGACGGTGGACGCGTACGAACTGCCCCGGCAGAAGGCGGGTTTCGGCGGCACGGGCGTCCCTGCCGGCGAGCACCTGGATGAGCTCGTGCCACTGCCCTCGGGGCGGCCGCCGATCAATCCCCTGTGGGTTCTGCCCGGTCGAGTCGATCACTTGCTTGGCATGGACCTGACCTTTCCGCTGCATTAGAGTCGCAGACACGGCCTGAGAGCGCTCTCAATCCCCACCCCCACGTCCCGGGAGCGGTCTCGGACACCTGCTGTTCCACCCCCACACATCGGAACACCAGAAGGGCACTCCCTTGAGACACCTGACCACCCTGCGCGCCGGCCTGTCCGCGCTCCTCGTCGTCGGCGCCTGGGCGACCATCGGCCCTGCCTCGGCCTCGGCGGCCGATGGCGCTCTCCCCGCGTCGGCAGCAGCGACCGCCGCAACTCCGCAGCCCGCCTCGGACGGCCTGCTCACAGCGATGAGCAAGGACTTCGGCCTGACGCCCGCACAGGTGAAGGCCCGGCTCGCCGCCGAGAAGACCGCCACCGCCCGGGAGCCGGCCGCGCGCCGCGCTGCCGGAGCCTCGTACGGAGGGTCCTGGTTCGACGCCGGGACCGGCAGGCTGACCGTCGGGGTCACCGACGCGACGGCCGCCGCCGCCGTCCGGGCGGCGGGCGCGGACGCCAAGCTCGTCCCGCACACGCAACGGGCCCTCGACCGGGCCAAGTCCAGGATCGACGGGCTCGCCGCGCCCGACGGGGTCGCGAGCTGGCACGTGGACGCCGAGGCCGGGTCCGTCGTGGTGAACGTCGTCGCCGCTTCGGCGAAGGACGAGGAGGTCCGCTCGTTCCTGACGGAGGCCCGAGAAGCAGGGCCGGTGACGGTCCGTCACACGGCACGTGCGCCGCAAACGTTCTCCGCCGGCACGGTGGGCGGTGACCCGTACTACACGGGCAACGTCCGCTGTTCCATAGGATTCTCGGTGTACGGAGGGTTCGTCACCGCCGGACACTGCGCCCAGGCCGGCGCGGCGGTCCGGGGCTGGGACGGATCGGCCATCGGGAACTTCCAGGGCTCGACCTTCCCCGGTGACGACTACGCCTGGGTGAACGTCGCCAACGGCTGGTGGACGGTGCCGGTGGTCCTCGGCTGGGGCACCGTCTCCGACCAGCTGGTACGCGGCTCCGCCGAAGCGCCGATCGGTGCCTCCATCTGCCGGTCCGGCTCGACCACCCACTGGCACTGCGGCACCGTGCTCGCCAAGAACGAGACGGTCAATTACAGCCAGGGCGCCGTTTACCAGATGACGAAGACCAACGTCTGCGCCGAAGGCGGCGACTCCGGCGGCTCGTTCATCAGTGGCGACCAGGCCCAGGGCGTCACCTCGGGCGGCTGGGGCAACTGCTCCACCGGCGGCGAGACCTGGTACCAGCCGATCAACGAGATCCTCAACCGCTACGGCCTGACCCTGCACACGGCCTGACCCTGCACACGGCCCGACCCTGCACACGGCCCGAGGCTCACGCACAGTGGTCCCGCACTCCCCGCACAACCCGGCGGGAAGTGCGGGACGACCCCCGAGCCGGGCGGAGCCGGACATGACGAGGCCCCGGCCGCGACGGAGAACCGTCGCGGCCGGGGCCGCTTCCGGAGGAGTGACGTCAGGCGGGGTCCGCCACTCGCCCGGAGGACAGTTCGCGGATGATCTCCGCGTAACGCCTTCCACTGGTCTTCACCGTACGGCGCTGGGTGTCGTAATCGACGTGAACCAGTCCGAACCGCTTGTCGTACCCGTAGGCCCACTCGAAGTTGTCGAGCAGCGACCACGCGAAGTAACCGGCGAGCGGCGCCCCCTTGGCGACCGCCCGGCCGCAGGCGGCCAAGTGCTCTTCCAGGTACTTCGTGCGCTCCGGGTCGTGGACCGACCCGTCCGCCGCGACGGTGTCCTGGTAGGACGAACCGTTCTCCGTGACGTAGATCTTCTGAGCGCCGTACTCCTCGGTCAGGCGCAGCAGGAGCTGCTCCAGGCCCTCGGCGTGGACCTCCCAGTCCATGTACGTGACGGGGGCGCCGGGCACCGGGACCTGCCGGGCGTGGGGGACGGGGCCCGACTCGTCGGCGGTGACGACCTGGCGGAAGTAGTAGTTCAGGCCGAGCCAGTCGAGGGGGGCCGCGATGGTTTCCATGTCGCCGGGCTGCACCGGCAGTTCGACCCCGTAGAGGTCGAGCATGTCCTGCGGGTAGCCACGGCCGTGGATCGGGTCCAGCCACCAGCGGTTGGTGTGCCCGTCGGCGCGGACGGCCGCCGCGATGTCGGCGGGGCTGTCGCTCGCCGGCTCGATCGGGCTGAGGTTGTTGACGATGCCGACCCGGGCGCCCGGCGAGGCGGCCCGGATCGCCTGCACGGCGAGGCCGTGGCCGAGGTGGAGGTGGTACGAGGCGCGGACGGCGGCCGTGAGGTCGGTCAGACCCGGCGCCATCTTGCCTTCCAGGTGGCCGATCCACGCCGAGCAGAGCGGTTCGTTGAGGGTCGCCCAGTCCTTGACGCGGTCGCCCAGGCGCTCGACGACGGCCGAGGTGTACGCCGCGAAGTGCTCGGCGGTCTCGCGGACGGTCCAGCCGCCGCGGTCCTGCAGGGCCTGCGGGAGGTCCCAGTGGTAGAGCGTGGCGAAGGGGGTGATCCCGTTGTCCAGGAGTCCGTCCACCAGCCGGTCGTAGAAGTCCAGGCCCTTCTTGTTGACCGGGCCGTCACCGCCGGGGACGATACGCGGCCAGGCCAGCGAGAAGCGGTACGCGCCCGCGCCGACCTCCTTGATCAGGCCGATGTCCTCGGGCACCCGGTGGTAGTGGTCGCACGCCACGTCGCCGGTGTCGCCCCCCGCCACCTTCCCGGGGGTGTGGGAGAAGGTGTCCCAGATGGAGGGGGCGCGGCCGTCCTCCGCGACGGCTCCCTCGATCTGGTACGAGGCGGTGGCCACTCCCCAGGTGAAATCGGCCGGGAGGGCGTTGAGGTCGTTCACGGACTGCCTTTCTGAGATGGTCACTTGACAGCGCCCGCCGTGAGACCGGCGACGAGGTAGCGCTGGAGCAGGAGGAACCCGGCGACGACCGGAACACTGACGACGAGCGAGGCCGCCATCACCTGGTTCCAGTAGACGTCGTTCTGGGTGGCGTACCCCTGGAGCCCCACGGCGAGGGTTCGGGTGGCGTCGTTCGTCATCACCGATGCGAAGAGCACCTCGCCCCAGGCGGTCATGAACGCGTAGACGGCCACGGCGACGATACCCGGCACGGCCGCCGGCACGACGACCCGGAAGAGCGCGCCGAGCGGACCGCAGCCGTCCACCTTGGCGGCCTCGTCGAGGTCCTTCGGGATGGCGTCGAAGTACCCGATCAGCATCCAGATGGAGAAGGGGAGCGAGAACGTCAGATAGGTGAGGATGAGACCGCCGCGCGAGCCGTAGAGCTCGATGCCCGTGGTCTTGCCGATGTTCACGTAGATGAGGAAGAGCGGCAGCAGGAAGAGGATGCCGGGGAACATCTGGGTCGAGAGCACCGTGATGGTGAAGACCCGCTTCCCCCGGAAGGCGTACCGGCTCACCGCGTACGCCGAGAACACCGCGATGATCACCGAGGCGACCGTGGCTGCGCCCGCCACGATCAGCGAGTTCCCGAAGTACTTCGCGAGCGGGACGGTCGACCAGATGTCGATGTACGGCCGGATGGTGATGCTCGACGGCAGCCAGTGGAACTTGCCGGACACGTCCTGGAGCGGCTTGAGCGAGCTGCTGACCATGACGTACACGGGCAGCAGGACGAAACCGGTCAGGAGGGTCAGCACGATCCGGCGGGTCCACACGAAGGACGCCGGAGCCGCCATCGGTGAACGGCGCTTGTGAGCGATGACGCTAGACACCGGAACCCTTCCTTTTGCGTGAGGTCAGCAGCAGGTAGACGGCCGTCACCAGCAGCAGGAAGAGCAGGAGGAGGACGGACATCGCCGAACCGGTGCCGAAGTTCCAGGTGACGAACGACGACTGGTAGATGTGCAGCGAGATGAGGTCGGCGTTCTCCGGTGCCGCGCGGCCGAAGAGCACGAACGGCGTGTTGAAGTCGTTGAAGGTCCAGAGGAAGAGGACCAGCACGAGGACCTGGTTGACCGGCCGCAGCGACGGCAGCGTGATCTTGCGGATCTGCTGCCAGATGCCGGCGCCGTCGATGGACGCGGCCTCGTAGAGCTCGTTCGGGATGTTCTGGAGCCCGGCCATCAGGATGAGCAGCGCGAACGGCCACCCCTTCCAGACCGAGACGACGAGCAGTGCGATGAAGCTGTTGTCGCCGATCAGCCAGAACGACGGCTGGTCGGTCAGCCCCAGCTGGTCGTGCAGGACGTGGTTCACCAGACCGTTGTCCCGCTGGAACATGAACGCCCAGGTGATGACGGCCGCGTAGACCGGCAGCGCGTACGGCACGAGGAAGATGGCCCGCAGCACGCCGCGGCCCCGGAAGTTCTCCTGGAGCATGATCGCGGCGGTCACGCCGAACAGCCAGGAGAGGCCGACCGCGAAGAAGGTGAAGACGCAGGTGACGAAGAAGGAGTGGAGCAGCGCCTTGCCCAGGGGGGCGTCGAAGTCGACGGCGACCTGGTAGTTGTCCAGTCCGATCCAGGGCGCGTTGCCCCAGTTGCTGATGAAGAACTGGGTGAGCTGGCGGAAGCTCATCACGATCCCGACGATCATCGGGATCAGGTGGACGAGCAGTTCGAGCAGGATCGCCGGGAGGAGCAGGAGATAGGGCAGTCCGCCGTTGCGGATGCGGTCGGGGATGCGCGGCAGTCTCCTGCGCGCACCCCCGGTGCCCCGGCCCCCACCGCTGTCCGACTTACCGACCCGGGGGTCGGCGGTCACGGTGGAAGTCATGTTCGGTGCCTCACTGCCCCATGGTCTGCTGGGCCTTTTCGAGGGCCGCCTTGACGGTCTCGGTGGTCACCGGCTTGCCGGCCGCCGCGTCGGCCCACAGGTCCTTGACCGCGGTGCCCACGGCCGTCTCGAACTGGGACTCGTTCGGCACCTGCGGGAGCGGGGCCGCGCTGGTGGACAGGGTGTCGCGCAGGACGGAGAGGTCCGGCGCGCCGAACGCCTCGTCTGCCTGGGCCGCCTTGACCGGCGGGATCGCCCCGTAGGTCTTGTTGAGGAGCTTCTGCTCCGCGTCGCTCGTCATGAACTTCACGAACTGCTTGGCGCCGTCGATGTTCTTGGTGTTCTTGAACACCGCGATGTTGATGCCGGCGACCATGGAGTTGGTCTGCGCGCCCTGGCCCGGGGTCCCGGACGGGACGGGCACGGGGGCGACGCCCCAGTCCTCCGGCTTCATGCCCTGGGCGGCGAAGGTGGAGGCGGCGGCCTGCCACAGCACCATCCCGGTGCGGCCCTTGGCGAAGTCGGTGAGCGACTGGTTCTGCGCGTACTCCGCGTTGCCGGGAGCGATGATCTTGTCCTTGGCCATGAAGTCGACGTACTGCTTCACGGCGGCGACGGCACCGTCCGAGGTGAAGGTCGCCTTGCCGGAGGAGTCGAAGAAGTCGGCGCCGTGCTGCTTGCCGAGGACGAACACCTGGTGGATGTTGTTGGAGAGGTTGCCACCCTCGGCGCCCAGGCCCCACTTGCCGTCCTTGGACAGCTTCTTGCCGTCGGCGACCAGTTCGTCCCAGGTCTTCGGCGGCGTCGCGATGCCCGCGTCGGCGAACATCTTCTTGTTGTAGTAGAGCGCGTACGACAGCGAGTACAGCGGCACGGCGGCGGGGTCCTGACCCTCCGCACCGGCCGAGGCGACCGCCGAGTCGACGAACCGGTCCCGGCCGCCGATCGCGTCGAAGTTCTTCGCGTCCCACGGCAGCAGGGCGCCGGACGCCTGCAGCGAGGCGGACCAGGTGTTGCCGATGTTCAGCACGTCCGGGCCCTGACCGGACGTGGTGGCGGCGAGGATGCGGTTGAGGAGGTCGGACCAGGGAACGACCTCCAGCTTCACCTTGATGCCGGTCTGCTTCTCGAACTTCTTCAGCTCGGGAGTCAGGATCTTCTTGTCCGCCTCGACGTTCGGGCCCTGATTGGAGGCCCAGTAGGTGAGCGTCTTCGGCGACTCGTTGCTGCCGCCGCCCGAGTCGGACCCGCCGCCGCAGCCGGTGACTCCGGCGGCGATGGAGATCGCGAGGGTGACGGCTGCGGCGGCTCTGATGTTGCGCATACGGGATGGCCCCTTTCCGGGGATGGCTGCGTCCGGGAACCGAACGGCCTCCATGACTTAATTTATGTCGTGATCTAAGAGCTGAAGGAAGGTCGCGTCAAGGGGTTGGACCGGGGTATGTTGCCGGAAGGAAGGGAGCAACATGGCCGAGCGCAACAGACGGACCGTGCGTGACCTGCGAAGGGGCAATCGGGCAAGGGTATTGCAACGGTTGTATTTCGACGGCCCCCTGAGCCGCCAGGAGCTCGCCCCGGCGACCGGGCTGAGTTCGGGTTCCATCAGCAACGTCGTCGCCGAACTCGTCGCGGAGGGGGTCCTCGAAGAGGCGGGGGTCGTCGACTCGGACGGCGGCCGGCCGCGCACCCTCCTCAGGGTGGCCCCGGGCGGCGGTCTACTGATCGGGATCGACATCGGTGAAACCCGGGTGCGCGTCGAGCTGTTCGACCTCGCGCTCACCGAACTCGCCCGTACTGAGCGGCCGTTGGCGCAGCACGGATACGACGTCGAGCGCATCGTGGGCCATGTACGGGCCGCGGTCGCGGACGTGCTCGCCGACGCGGGCGCCGACGCGCACCGGCTGCTCGGCATCGGCATCGGCGTACCCGGCATCATCGAACGCCCGCCCCCCTCGGGGGGCGACGGTCCCGACGGGGAGGGGGCCGTCGTGCACGGGCAGACGATCGGCTGGCGCGCCGTCCCCTTCGAGCGGCTGCTGCGCGAGGCCGTCGACCTCCCGGCCGAGGTCCCGTTCTTCATCGACAACGGTGCCAAGACGCTCGGGCAGGCCGAGATGTGGTTCGGCGGCGGACGCGGCGCGGACGCCGCCGCCATCGCCCTCATCGGCTCCGGCGTCGGCGCCTGCGTGAACCGTGGCGGCGTCCTCGACGAGAACCGCACCAGCGTCCCGCTCGAATGGGGCCACACCACCGTCCAGTTGAGGGGCCGCCGGTGCCGTTGCGGCTCCATCGGCTGCCTGGAGGCGTACGCCGGCGGCGAGGCGATGCGCGAACGCTGGTACGAGGCCGGCGGCCCCCTCCCCGAGGACACCGACGACGAAGCGGCGCTCGCGGCCCTCCTCGCCGCCGCCTACCCGCCCCCGGGCGGCCCCGACCCCGACCCCGTTGCCGTCGCCCTGCTCGACGAGACCGCCGAATGCCTGGGCGCCGCGTTGGCGGACCTCGTCAACCTCTTCCTGCCCCAGCGCATCCTGCTCGGCGGATGGGCGGGGCTGCTGATCGGCCCCCATCTGCTTCCCGCGATCCGCCGGTACGCCGACGAGTACGCGCTCCGCCACGCGGCCGCCCGCGTCACCATCGAGATGGGCCGACTCGGTCCGGACGCGGTCACCGTGGGCGCGGCCACCCTGCCGCTCTCCGATTTCCTCGCCCGCGGCGGCAGTCGCCCCGCCCCGTCACCCGCCCCCGACGCTGCGGCCGGTCCCGCCCGTAGCCCGGCGGACGCGGTACGCGCCAGGGCGGTGGTCGCCGAAGGCGTGTGACGCGGAGGGGCGTCGGTCTTTTCCCGGCCGGTCCTGAGCGGTGACCGGGGCGCGGGGCGGACGAGGGGGGCCGGGGATCGAAGAGTGCTCGGCAGGCTCGCGACGCGCCGGTCCCGCTGGGGAGCCGAGCGCCGCTGTGGCGGGCCGGCCGACGCACGGCTCATGCACCCCGGAGAAAACCCGGTCCACCGCCCGGGAAATTCACCGACCGTGGATTCACGGCCACCGGGCAGGAGCTCCACAGCTCCACCCCGGCCGCGATCAGCTCCACCACCGCACGAAGTTCGTCGGTGGTCCACGTGGCGCACTCGCCGCCGAACAGCTTCTCGTAGGCGCTGTCGTGGACCACTCCCTGCTCCGGCAGCCGGCCGGACGCGTCGAGGCCGCGGGCCAGATCCTCGGAGAAGTTCCACGTGTCCAGCACCGCACCGGGCGGGACCTTCCGGCGCACCGGATCCGCCAGCCAGTGCTGGACCCGGAAGAGCTCCAGCGTGGCGGCGTCCGAAACGGCCGGCCGCCCCCGCCGGCTCGCGTAGAGCCGTGCCTGCCGCACCGTCACGAACACAGGCACGCGCGGGTGGCCGCTCTCCGTGAGGGCGTACACCCGATCGGGCTCGTCGGCCTGCCCGCCGATCCACAGGACCACCGCACTGCGGTCGTGCCCGCGAACCCGGTACGTGTGAGGACGCCCATCTCCCGGGAAGGAGTCGTTCTTCCGCCCCACCGTCTCGACCACCGTCATGCCCCCACAGTGGCACGACCCGCGGATTCCGTCGTGCCACTTCTCCGGCCGCCGCGTCCGGGCCGAGGTGCGGTCGTGCGCGGCGATGGCCGCAGGATCCGACGGCAGGACCGTCCCACGCGTGGCGCAGACGACTCGATGTCATGCTTCCAGCCATGCCCGCTTCCCGTAGAAGACTGCCCCGCCACCGCGCTTGGCCGCTGACCACCACCGACATCGGCGAGTGCCTCGGCCCGTACACGGACCGCGTCACCGACTTGCGGTTCCTCACCGGGCACGACAGCGGGACCATCGTCCTGGGGGCGGAGTGGATCGCCCCGGCCCCCTGGAACTACGGACGCGGGACGCACCCGGACATGGTCGGTTTCCGCGTGGACGTCCACCCCGTCGACACCAGCGGGCGTGCCGCCACCCGCACCCTCCTGCGTGCGCAGGCCCTGCCCCAGCTCCACGCGTGGATCACGCGGGCGATCGCCGCCGACGAGACCTGGCAACTGACGCCGCACCGGCACCTCTGGCGGCTCACGGACGGTCGGCTCACCCATCGTGACGAGCGGTGACGGTACGTGGTGCGGGAGCGTTCACCGTTGCCTCGCGGTGGACCTGTGCCCGGGGCACAGGACTCGGCCGACTGCCATCGGTGAGCGGTTCGGTGCGCCGCACGGACCGGACCAACCCCGGAGACGCCGGAGTCTCCACGCCGCGCGGGTGGGGGAGTCCCGCCTGTCCGGCGTGCGGACGGCGCTAGTTTTGCAACACGCTCCCAGGCCGCGGCCCTCAACTCCGGCACCGCGGCACGCACGACGGCGGACACGGCCGATTCGGGAGTGACGACGCAACCGATCGTGCGGGACGGCCGGTCGGATCCGAGGCCGAAGACCGCGACCGACTCCGGCGCTCCGGTCAGGGACAGTGTGGGCATGATCGCCATGCCGTGGCCTCCGGCCACCAGGGCGAGGACCGCTCCGTGGACAGAACCCCTGTGCCTCGACGGTCGCCTCCGGGATCCAGTCCTGCGCCGCACACCGGTCGCGGGTGTACGAGCCGCAGTTCTCGGCCCAGTCCATCAACGGAAGGGAACGCGGGGCAGCATGGCCCGCGGCGTGCACCAAGGCGCACGGTTCCTCGAAGAGCCGGCTCCCGACCAGACCGGTCGGGAGGGGTGCCGAGCCGTCCAGCGTGAACTCCGGCCGGCCGCCCGGAGTTCACGCCACGGCACGACGGCCCGACCCGAAACCAGTGGGAGTCCGTCGTCCTCTGCCGACCCTCCTCGGCCGACCTTCCTCGGCCGACCGGTACCGATTGACGTTCGCGGCCCTCGTCGGGCACCCCGGGAGGGCGTTCCGGGCCGTGGCCCCGGCGCCGGGGGAGATGCCGGATGGGTCGTGCACTTGTCACGAGCCCTTGTGCGCACCTAGGTTGACGCCTGAACTCTGTCCAACTGCCAGCGGGGGAGCCTCATCATGGCCGCGAACGGACGGCACCGCAGATACCAGCCGAGTCGGATCAACCGGGCGTCGCTCACGGTGACGGCGGGCGGTGCGGGGATAGCCCTGCCGCTGATCACGGTGGGCACGGCGCACGCCGCGTCCGTGGACACGTGGGAGAAGGTCGCCGCCTGCGAGTCGACGAGCAACTGGCACATCAACAGCGGCAACGGCTATTACGGCGGGCTTCAGTTCAGCGGGTCCACGTGGGCCGCGTACGGGGGCACCGCCTTCGCCGGGCGTGCGGATCTCGCGACCGAGGGCCAGCAGATCGCGATCGGCGAGAAGGTCCTCGAGGGCCAGGGACCCGGCGCCTGGCCGGTCTGCTCCGGGCAGGCCGGGCTGACCCGCGACGACGCGGACTCCGGGACGGTCGCGCAGACCGGGGGGTCCCGCCCCGCGGCGTCACCGGTCAAGGCCGCGCAGGGACCCGAGCGCACCGCGGGGAAGACGCCGGCCGCCACACCGGGGCAGACATCGAAGAAGACCTCCGCCGCGACCCCCACCACGGTGCCGGGCAAGCGCGAGGCGTACACCGTGGCGAGCGGCGACTCGCTCTCCGCCATCGCCGCCGCCGAACGGCTCCAGGGCGGCTGGCAGCGGCTCTACAGCGACAACCGCTCGGTCATAGGCGAGAACCCCGACCTCATCCTCCCCGGCCAGCGACTCGACCTCGCCCCCGCCCGAACGGGGTCCGGCAACTCTGCCGGAACGTCGAAGGCGTCGGCCCGGCCGGACACCAAGCCCGCCGCCGGCAAGCCCGCCACCCCCAAGCCCGCCACCCCCAAGCCGACCGCCACCAGACACACCGCCAAGCCCGCCGAGGCGAAGCCGGCGGCCAAGTCCGCCCCCGCCAAGCAGTCGGCGAAGGCCGCCGCCATGGTCGCCCCCGTCGAGGCGTCCACCGGAACCGCGTACCACCAGGCCGGCTCCTGGGCCAGCGGCTACCACACCGGCGTCGACTTCCCGGTAGCCACCGGCACCTCGGTGAAGTCGGTGGCCAAGGGCACCGTCGTCTCCGCGGGCTGGGCCGGCGCGTACGGCTATGAGATCGTCATCCGCCACGGCGACGGCAAGTACAGCCAGTACGCCCACCTGTCCGCCCTCAACGTCCGTGCCGGACAGTCGGTCTCCGCCGGCCAGCGCATCGCCCGGTCCGGCTCGACCGGCAACGCCACCGGCCCGCACCTGCACTTCGAGATCCGGACCGGACCCGCCTACGGCTCCGACGTGAACCCCCTCAGCTACCTGAGGGCCGGCGGGGTCAAGGTCTGAGCCAGGGAGCGGCGGACGCCGGCCGGCCCACCGCCCGGGAGCCGGACCGCGTCCGCTCGGCCCTGCCGGGCCCGCGGGCCGGCGGCTCGGGTTCCTCGGCCCGCTCCGGCAACGCCACCTGGCTCTCACCGCCCTGACGCCGTCCGCCCTGCCGCGGACCGGGCGGCCTACGCCTCGTCGCGCCAGAATCCGTCCCGTCAGCCCGGTCAGTGCCGTCCGCCCCGTCGGCGCCGTCGGAGGGGGGCCCGTCCTGCCCCTCGGCCGCCACCCGCTCGGTCGTCAGCAGGACCAGCCCGGCCGCGGCCAGCGCGCCGCTCGCCAGCGCCAGCAGGGTGCCCACCAGCCCGAAGCGGAAGTGCTCCCCGAAGAGTGTGAGTCCGACCACTGCGGCCACCACCGGGTTCACCACCGTCACCGTGGCCAGCGGTGCGGCCAGCCCCGCGCCCCGGTACGCCGCCTGGGACAGCAGGAGTCCCGCGGCGGCGAACACCGCGATCACCAGCAGCGACGGGAGCCCCGCCCCGAGCGCGCCCGACGTCCACTCGACGGCGACCGTCTTGGTGAACACCGAGGCCATCCCGAACGCCACCCCCGCGCCGGTCGCCAGCACCACACTGCGCATCATCGGCCGCTGGGCCCCCAGACCCTGGCCCGCGAGGAAGAGGGCCGCGACCGCGCCGAAGGTCGCGGTCGCCAGCAGCAACCGGTCCGCACCGCCCAGCGCGTGCGATTCGGCGCTCCCGGTGAGCGCCAGCAACCCGGCGAGCCCCACCGTCGCCATGACGGCCCCGCGCCACGCCGTACGCCCCGCCGACCGCCCGACGAAGAGCGCGGCCATCGGCAGCGCGAAGACGATCGTCAGCGCCCCGAGCGGCTGGACGAGGCTCAGCGGGCCGTACGCCAGCGCCACCACGTGCAGCAGCGCCCCCGCCCCGTTGAGCCCCACCGCCGCCCACCAGGCGGTATCGCGCAGCGGCGGGTACGAGCGCCCGTCCCCGCCGGAAGCCACCCGCTCCTGCACGATCGCCCCGGCCGCGTAGGCGACCGCGGAGATCAGGGACAGCAGCACCGAAAGCGCGAGGGAACTCATGTGACCACGATGTCCTCCGAAAGCGGCCGGGTCGTCGTCCCAGAGGGGGCGATCCGGCGTACTGCCTCCGTAGTACGGGCAGGTGTGCGACGTCCTTCCTTCGACGGTAGACCCCCTGGCCGAGGACCGCCGGAGGAGTGCCGCACCGCCACCCGCCGTACCCGCAAAGTGACGGCGTCGCCCCCTGACACGTGACGGGGTCTTTCGCGTTCGCCCCGGGTGAGTGACCATCAAGGCATGAGGGTCGGACTGCTCACTCGCGAGTATCCCCCCGGCGTGTACGGCGGCGCCGGTGTGCATGTGGAGTTCCTGGCGCGCGAACTGCGGCCACTGGTCGATCTCGCCGTGCACGCGTGGGGCGAACCAGACGGCCGGGAGGACGGCGTGCACTGGCACACCCCGGCGCTCCCGCCCGAGGCCAACGACGCGCTGCGGGCGTTCTCGGTGGACCTGTCGATGGCCGCCGCCCTCGGCGACCGTGACCTGGTCCACTCGCACACCTGGTACACCAACCTCGCCGGCCACCTCGCCAAGCTCCAGCACGGCGTCCCGCACGTGGTCACCTGCCACTCGCTGGAGCCGCTGCGCCCCTGGAAGGCCGAGCAGCTCGGCGGCGGATACGCCCTCTCCGGGTGGGCCGAGCGCACCGCCCTCGCCTCCGCCGATGCGGTCGTCGCGGTGTCGCACGGGATGCGCGCGGACATCCTCGCCTGTTACCCCGAGCTCGACGCGGCCAGGGTGCGGGTCATCCACAACGGCATCGACACCCGTCTCTACGCCCCCGACCCCGGCACGGACGCCCTGCTCCGTCTCGGCATCGACCCGGACCGGCCGTACGTCCTGTTCGTCGGACGCATCACCCGCCAGAAGGGCGTCCCGCACCTGCTGCGCGCGGCACGCCTCCTGGAGCCGGGAACGCAGGTGGTGTTGTGCGCGGGAGCGGCCGACACCCCTGAACTCGCCGAGGAGTTCCGTCTCGCGTACGACGAACTGAGCGCCGGCCGCAAGGGAGTGCACTGGATCCCGGAGATGCTGGACCGCCCTGACGTCGTCCAACTCCTCACCCACGCAGCGGTGTTCGTCTGCCCATCGGTGTACGAGCCGCTCGGCATCGTCAACCTGGAGGCGATGGCCTGCGGTACCCCTGTGGTCGCCTCCGCCGTCGGCGGTATCCCCGAGGTGGTGGAAGACGGGCATACGGGGGTACTCGTTCCCTACGACGAGAAGGAGTCCGATCTCTTCGAACTCCGGCTCGCCGAAGCGCTGAACGCGGTGGTCGGCGACCCGGCCGGTGCCCGGAGGATGGGCGCGGCCGGACGGCGGCGCGCCGTCGGGGAGTTCGGGTGGGACCGGGTGGCCGGCCGTACCGCGGAGCTGTACCGGGAGTTCAGCGCGACGAACGAGTGACTTACCACCCGGCGGGAGCGACAGCGACCGGCGGAAGCGACCGGACGGATTCGGCCGGACGGATGTGACCGGACAAAGGGGCGGCGATGCGCGGTGGACCTTCGGTGCTCGGAATCGTACTCGCGGGAGGGGAGGGCAAGCGGCTGATGCCGCTCACCGCCGACCGGGCCAAACCGGCGGTGACGTTCGGCGGCACGTACCGGCTGGTCGACTTCGTACTCTCCAGCCTGGTCAACGCGGACGTGCTGCGCATCTGCGTACTGACGCAGTACAAGTCTCACTCGCTGGACCGGCACGTCTCCACGACGTGGCGGATGTCCAGCCTGCTGGGCAACTACGTCACACCGGTGCCCGCGCAGCAACGGCTCGGTCCGCGCTGGTACTTGGGGAGCGCCGACGCCATACTCCAGTCGCTCAACCTGGTGCACGACGAACAGCCCGACTACGTGGCCGTGTTCGGCGCCGACCACGTCTACCGCATGGACCCGCGACAGATGCTGGCCCGGCACATCGACAACGGGGCGGGCGTCACCGTCGCCGGGATCAAGGTGCCGCGCGCCGAGGCGTCCGCGTTCGGGATCATCACGCCCGGCAGTGACGGCACCCAGGTCGACAGATTCCTGGAGAAGCCCACCGACCCGCCCGGTCTGCCGGGCGACCCCGACCGGGTCTTCGCCTCCATGGGCAACTACCTCTTCACCACGAAGGTCCTGGTGGACGCGTTGCACCGGGACGCCGAGGATCCGCACTCGGTGCACGACATGGGCGGTTCGATCCTGCCGATGCTCACCGCGCGCGGCCAGGCCCAGGTCTACGACTTCGACGAGAACCACGTGCCCGGCGAGACGTCCGTACAACACGGCTACTGGCGCGACGTGGGCACCCTCGACGCCTACTACGACGCCCACATGGACCTGCTCTCCGACCGGCCCGCCTTCAGCCTGGACAACCGCCGCTGGCCCATCTACACCCACGCCGGTCCGCTGCCGCCCGCGAGGATCGTGGCCGGGGGGATCGCGAGCGAGTCGGTCATCAGCCCCGGCTGCGTGATCCGCGGCCAGGTGTCCCGGTCGGTCCTCTCACCCGGCGTCGTCGTCGCCGAGGGGGCCGTCGTCCAGGGGGCGGTGCTGCACGACAACGTGCGGGTGGGGCGCGGGGCCATCGTGCGGGGGGCGATCCTCGACAAGAACGTCGACGTGCCCCCGGGGGCGGCGATCGGCGTCAATCCCGAGCGGGACCGGGAGTTCTACACGGTCTCCGGCAACGGTGTCATCGCCCTGGGCAAGGGCCAGCAGGTGCGCTGAGGGGCCGCCGCCCGGTGCGTCCGGGCCGGCTCTCCGGCGGCCCATGGGCCGAGGCCGTCACCGGCCGAGGTTCAGGAGCCGAGCAGGAACTCGGCCCGGATGCGCTTGCCCACCGGGACGGCCTCCGCCGTCACCCGGTCGCAGAGCGCCACCACGATCTCCATCCCGTGGCCGCCGAGCCGCGAGGGGTCGGGGGAGTACAGCACGGGGAGCGCGGTGCTGCTGTCGTAGACCGTGACGCTCACGCGCTCAGCGGTGCCCTCCAGTTCCAGGAGGTACGGGCCGTGGCTGTAGCGGTCCGCGTTGGTGACCAGCTCACTCACCGTCAGCATCAGATCGCTGCGGGTGTTGACCCCCAGCGGGGCGAACCACTCGGCGGCGAGCTGGGTGAGGAACCGGTCCGCCAAGGCGCGCGCCTGCGCGATGCACCCGGGCTCACCGTCGAAAACCTCCGCCGTGAGCAGTACGCCGGTGGAGGGGATGCCCGGTCCGGGTACGTCGGGCAGCGAGGCGCCCTGTTCGTTCATGTGCTCCAGCCAAGGCCCGGCAGGGGAGGTGAGTGTCTTTGTCACGGAAGCCGTCTACCCGGGCCGGGGTATCCCACTCCTGGTGAATCCCGTAAAAAACCGGACCGGGTTCACTTGCGTCCGGGAAGCCGCACCACCGTCACGAAGAAGTCGTCGATCTGCCGGACCGCCGCGATGAACTGGTCCAGATCGACCGGCTTGGTGACGTAGGCGTTGGCGTGCAGTTTGTAACTGCGCAGGATGTCCTCCTCGGCGGAGGACGTCGTCAGCACCACCACCGGGATGGTGGCCAGCTCCGCGTCGCTCTTGATCTCCTCCAGCACCTGGCGGCCGTCGTACTTCGGCAGATTCAGGTCCAGCAGGATCAGATCCGGCCGGGGCGCCTCCGCGTAGGGGCCACGCCGGTAGAGGAAGTCCAGCGCCTCCTGCCCGTCGCGCACCACGTGCAGGGTGTTGCGGATCTTGTTGTCCTCGAACGCTTCGCGCGTCATGAGCTCGTCGCCGGGGTCGTCCTCCACCAGGAGGACTTCGATGGGTTCTACGGAACTGGTCACGTGGCATCTCCCGACGGGGCGGCGAGCAGGGCGGGAGCGAGGAGCTCCGCCGTGGTGTGCGTAGGGGCATCAGGACTGACGGGCAGGGTGAAGTGGATCAGCGTACCCTCACCCGGCTCGGGGTCCAGCCAGATCCGGCCGCCGTGGAACTCGATGATCTTGCGGCAGAGCGAGAGCCCGATGCCGGTTCCGTCGTAGGCGTCCCTGGCGTGCAACCGCTGGAAGATGACGAACACCTTGTCCGCGAACTCGGGCGCGATGCCGATGCCGTTGTCCGCCACCGTGAAGTGCCACACCTCGTCCTCACGCAGACACCCCACCGTGATCCGGCACGGCACGTCCTCGCGACGGAACTTCACCGCGTTGCCGATCAGGTTCTGCCACACCATCGCCAGCGTCGTGGAGTCGCCCAGGATTTCGGGAAGGGCCTCCTCCCGGACGATCTCCGCGCCCGCGTCCTCGATCGCCAGCGTCAGATTGGCGAGGGCGCGGTCGAGCCCGCGCTCCATGTCGACCTGCTGCCAGCTCTCGTGCACCCGGCCCACCCGCGAGAACGTGAGCAGGTCGTTGATGAGGACCTGCATCCGCTTGGCGCCGTCCACGGCGAAGTCGATGTACTGCTTTCCGCGCGCGTCCAGCTCGTTCCCGTACCGCTTCTCCAGCAGCTGGCAGAACGACGCCACCTTGCGCAGCGGCTCCTGGAGGTCGTGCGAGGCGACGTAGGCGAACTGCTCCAGCTCCGCGTTGGAGCGCCGCAGCTCCTCCGTCTGCTCGGCGAGCAGTGTCTCCCGGTTCCTGGACTCGGCGAGTTCGTCCACCAGACGGGATCGCATGGACTCGACGGCCGTGGCCACCGACCGCACGTCCGACGGGCCGCGTACGTCGATCTTCCCCTCGTACGCCCCCGACCTGACCTCGTCCGAAGCGGCCCGCAGCCGGTTCAGCGGCCTGCCGACCACCCGGTGGAAGAGCAGGCTCAGGGCGATCACGGAGGCGAGGAAGCCCGCGATCAGCGCGAGGAGCACCCGGTCACGGGTCGCGCGGGCGTCGTCCAACTGCTCACGGACACGGTCCCGGGCCTGGTCCAGGTGGGTCTGCTGGGCGCCGTAGAGGTCCCGCAGCGCGTCGAACTCCGCCTTGCTCCGGAGCAGCGGCGCCGACGCCTCCCCGGTGGGGCCGCTGGCCCGCACCGCCGCGATCAGCGGCTCGGCCTGCGTGGTGCGCCACTCCTCGGCCGCCACCGCAATCCGGTCCAGGTCACCGGCGTAGGGCTGCTCGGACCCGGTCAGCCCGCGCACCTGGGACAGCCGCTTCTTCTCGTCGCGCTGCCCCTGTCGGTACGGTTCGAGGAAGGAGTCGTCGCCGGTGAGCACGAAGCCCCGCACACCGGTTTCCTGGTTGAGCAGCGCGTTCTGCAGCTGGAAGGAGGCGGAACGCGCCGGCTGGACCCGGTCGACCAGGTCCGTCGTCCGCGCGGACATGTCGTTGAGGACGACCGCGCCGATCACCAGACACGTGACGACCACGACGACGAATCCACCCAGGATGAGGTGGACCCAGCTCTGCACGGACAGCCGTGAGGCACCTCCACCGCGCAGGGGCTTCCCCTTGGGGTCAGCCATCGTTTCCCACCTTTCCCCAGCTCAGATGCAGTACGGCCACGTCGTCCGCGAGACCCCCGAAGGGCGCGGCTCCGGCCGTGGCCCCCGCCACGAGGGCGTCGATGAACGGTCTGGCCGCCAGCGACGAGGAGCCCTGCGCCATCGCGAGGAGCCCTTCCTCGCCGAGGCGGCTGTCGGGGCCCGTACGCCCCTCGAAGAGACCGTCCGTGAAGAGCACCAGACTGCTGTCCGGGCCGAGCACCAGTTCGCTCTCCGACCAGTGCCGCGCCCCGGGCAGCAGCCCGAGCGCCATACCGGTCTCGGGCTCCACCCAGGAGACCTTGTCGCCCTCGCGCAGCAGCAGTCCGGGGTGACCGGCGCGCACGATGCCCACCCGCGTCCCGTCAGGCGGGAAGGTGAGCGTGGTGACCGTGGCGAAGAGGTGCGGGTCGGAGCGCTCCGCCACCAGGATCTCTTCCAGAAGGTTCGTCTGGTCGAGCGGGCTGGTCCCGCAGAGCACCGCGGTACGCCAGGCGACCCGGAGACACACGCCGAGCGCGGCCTCGGCGGCACCGTGGCCGGACACGTCACCTATGACCGCGTGGACCGTGCCGTCCGGGGTCTGCACCACGTCGTAGAAGTCACCGCTCAGCAGCGCGTGGACCCGTCCCGGTTCGTAACGGGCCACCGCCTCGAAGCGGTCGTCCCGCAACAGGGGGACGGGCAGCAGCCCCCGTTCCAGACGTGCGTTCTCCCGGGCCATCTGCTGATTGGCCCTAAGTGCCGCCGCGGCGCGCTCCACCTGCTTGCGCTGGAGGGCGTACCGGATCGCACGGCCCAGCGCCTCCGGATCGAGCCGCCCCTTGGCCAGGTAGTCCTGGGCGCCGTTGGCCACCGCCGAGAGACCGGTACCGGCTTCCGTCAGTCCGGTCAGCACGACGATGGCCGCGTCACCCGACGCCTCCACGATCTGTGTCACGGCGTCGAGACCGTGCACGTCCGGAAGGTGCAGATCGAGCAACACACAGACGGGGGTGCGGCAGGTCCGCAGGAACTGTCGTGCCTCCGCCAGCGTCTTGCACCAGGTGAGCGAGGGGTCGAGATCGCTGTCGGACAGCATCTCCTCGACCAGGAGGGCGTCCCCGGCGTCGTCCTCCACCAGAAGGATCACCGCGTCCATGCCCCAAACGGAACCGTCGGCGGCCGGAACAGCCGTCGCCTGCTGAGCGGGAACCACGGCGGGTCCCGCCTGACGGACCGGCAAGCCCCTCGTGGGCAGCTCGGTCACTCTCCACCCCCTCGTCACAAAGGCGCGGGTTTCCCCACGCCGCGCCTGAAAGCATAAATGACCCACGCGCGACGCCGGAGCGCCGGGCGTGGGTCACGGGCAAGCACCGCCGGAGTACCTCCGGCGGGAATTTCTGACTACTCCTCGACGGACATTCCGGCCCGCAGCCGCGCCACGATCCGGCTCAGCAGCCGCGACACGTGCATCTGGGAAACGCCCAGCTCGGCACCGATCTGCGCCTGCGTCATCTCCTGCCCGAACCGCATCTGCACGATGCGGCGCTCGCGGTCGTCCAGCTGCTCCAGCAGCGGCGCGAGGGTGTGCAGGTTCTCGACCGTCTCCATGGCGGGGTCCCGCTCGCCCAGCATCTCGGCGTAGGCGCGCTGGTCCTGGCCGTCGTCGCTGTCGGAGGACGGGGTGTCGAGCGAGCCGGCGGAGTACCCGTTGGCGGCGACGAGCCCTTCGATGATCTCCTCTTCGGAGAGGTCGAGGTGGGCCGAGAGCTCCTTCACCGTGGGGTCACGGTCCAGCTGCGAGGAGAGCTGCTCCTTCGCCTTGGCCAGTTCGACCCGGAGCTCCTGGAGCCGGCGCGGCACGTGCACCGACCAGGTGGTGTCACGGAAGAACCGCTTGATCTCACCCACGATGTAGGGCACCGCGAACGTGGCGAACTCCACCTCGCGCGAGAGGTCGAACCGGTCGATCGCCTTGATCAGGCCGATCGTGCCGACCTGGATGATGTCCTCGGTGTCGTCCCCGCCCCGGTTGCGGAAGCGCGAAGCCGCGAACCGCACCAGTGAGAGATTCATCTCGATCAGGGTGTTGCGTGCGTACTGGTGCTCGCGGGTGCCTTCCTCCATCGTCTGGAGGCGGTCGAAGAAGATCTTCGACAGAGCCCGCGCGTCCTGCGGGGCCACCTTCCCGGCGTCCTCGATCCAGGGCAGCTCGCCCTGCTCGGCCCCCGTACCGACACCGGCAGTTGTCCGCGTTCCCGCCCGGTCGTGCCACGACGCCGTCGCGGCGTCGGCTCCGGTGGTTCGCATTGACATCGCCGTCATGGTGTCGCCCTCCCTGTTGCCGTAGCTGTCGGTCCGGCGTCTGCCCGGGGATCGAGGACTCATGCATGCCGATCCAAAAAAAGTTTTGCGGAGATCCCGTCGGCATCGCGAGGAGGCCGGCGAGTGGGCCGCGTCACGGCCCCGGACTCCGCCCGCGCCCGGCGCAGGCGGAGTCCTGTGCACCCGGATGGAGGAGGCGCGCGCGCATGGCAGACTTGACCGGGTGTTTGGGCCCGCGACGACCAGTGGCCCGCGGGTCAGGACGACAGAGGAAGCAGCATGACGGTGACAGAGGAAAGCCAGGGACTCGCGCCCGGGATCGAGGACTTCGGTCCCGGTATCGCTCCGGAACGGCTGGCCGTCTGCCTGAGCGTGCTGGACGAGCTCGACACGATCGACGTCGACCACCCGGACGCCATCAGGGTGCGACGGGCCACCGCCGGGATCTACCGGACCGTGAAGCAGCGCCGCCGCCAGGAGCGCCGCGCCGCGAAGACGGCCCACGACAAGTCGGTCACCGAGGCGACCGCCACCGGCTCCGCCGAGCGGATCGACGACGAGACGCAGGGCGTGCTGCCCTCCTCCTCGGCCACCGCGGAGATCGCGGGCATCCTCCAGCGGCCGCGTTCCTGTTACATCTGCAAGACCCGCTACACCGAGGTGGACGCCTTCTACCACCAGCTCTGCCAGGACTGCGCCCGGGAGAACCGGGCCCGGCGCGACGCCCGTACCGACCTGACGGGCCGCCGCGCGCTGCTCACCGGCGGCCGGGCGAAGATCGGCATGTACATCGCGCTGCGGCTGCTGCGCGACGGTGCGCACACCACGATCACGACCCGCTTCCCCAACGACGCGATCCGCCGCTTCAAGGCGATGCCGGACAGCGACGAGTGGATCCACCGGCTGAAGATCGTCGGCATCGACCTCCGCGACCCGGCCCAGGTCGTCGCGCTGGCCGACTCCGTCGCCGCCGAGGGGCCGCTGGACATCCTGATCAACAACGCGGCCCAGACGGTTCGCCGCTCCCCGGAGGCGTACAGCGAGCTGGTCGCCGCCGAGTCGGCGCCGCTCCCCGCGGGGGTGCTGCCCCCGGCGGAGGTCATCGGTACCTTCGGCAGCGGCAGCGTCGACCGGGTGGCCGCGCTGCCCGCCGCTCGCAAGGAGGGGCTGACCGCCGACGACGTCACGGGTCTGGCGCTGGTCACCGGGTCCGCCTCGCCGGAGCGCATCGCGGCCGGCACGGCCATCGACGCGGGCGGGCTCGTACCCGACCTGCACCACACCAACAGCTGGATCCAGACGGTGGAGGAGGTCGAGCCGATCGAACTCCTGGAAGTGCAGCTCTGCAACTCCACCGCGCCGTTCATCCTGATCAGCCGCCTGCGTCCGGCGATGGCAGCGGCCGCGGGCCGGGCCTACGTGGTGAACGTCTCCGCCATGGAGGGTGTCTTCGGCCGCGGCTACAAGGGAGCGGGACACCCGCACACCAACATGGCCAAGGCCGCGCTGAACATGCTGACGCGCACCAGCGCCCAGGAGATGTTCGAGAAGGACCGCATCCTGATGACGGCCGTGGACACCGGCTGGATCACCGACGAGCGCCCGCACCCGGACAAGATGCGCCTGGCCGAGGAGGGCTTCCACGCTCCCCTCGACCTGGTGGACGGCGCCGCCCGGGTCTACGACCCCATCGTGCGCGGCGAGGCGGGCGAGGAGCTCTACGGCTGCTTCCTCAAGGACTACGCCCCCGCCGGCTGGTGACGCACCGGGCGCCCGGAAGGACATCGGCGCCCGCAGGAGGACACAGGACGGCCGCGCCCCTGCCGGGGTGCGGCCGTCCCGTCTTCCCGGTGACCCCACCCGCCCCGGCCGTCCCAGGAACCTCCTGGGCTGCCCCGCTGAGCGGATATGTCTGGCCGAAAGTGACCCAAGGCACACGTTCCGTCGAGCGGGATGGCGCTCATTTGGTTACGCTGGGGCGAACGGACGACACCGAGGGATCCACAAACCTTCCTCGATCGTCCCGGGACAGGTCTGCAACCAGACCGTCGTCCCGCTCGTACCGGCGCCACCGCGACCGAATGCCCATGCCCTTGCCCCTGCCTGCGGCGGTCCCCGGTGGAGAAGCCGCGGTACCCCGACTGCCGGGGGTTGCGCGACGCGAAGGAGTGCGCGGTGACACCTGAACTGACGACCGACGAGAAGCGACCTGCCGAACGGACCGGCCCACGGACCCGTAGGCCCGAGAAGCTCCGGAACATCGAGGTCTGGGCCAGGTCGGCCCCCATCCGGCTGGCCGGATACGAGGACGACCTCGCCGAGCCGCACATCCTGCCCGGCATCGACTGACCTCCGGTCGCCCGCCGTGCGAGAGCCCGGCCCACCCCTCGGGTGGGACCGGGCTCTCGCACGTCCGGGGAGCTCACCCGGAGTCGTCCGGCGGCCGGAGCGGCACCGGACGGGCCACCGGCCGCATGAACTCCCGCACGTAGGTGCGGTGCCACCACCGGCCGGTGCTCCGCAGCTCGGCGGCGTCGGTGAAGCGGTACCGGTACACCGAGGCGCGCACCTGCGCCGGCGGCCCACTCGGGAAGGGGTTGTGGCCCAGCAGCCGCAGAGTGTCCCGGTCGCCGCGCAGCAGCCGCTCCGTGAGCGGGCCGAACCAGGAACGGGCGTACGCGGGAGAGAGTGCGGCGAACCACATCATCCAGTCGAGGCGCAGATGGTACGGGGCGAACTGGCGGGGAAGCCGCCCCGGGTCTCCGGGTTTCCCCCGGAAGCCGTACTCCCGCCAGCGCGTGCCCGGGTGGATCACCATGTCGTCCGTACCCTCGATGACGACTTCGAGCCGCACCCTGCTGATGCTGCCGAACGCGCCGTAGGTGTTGACCAGATGGAGCGGGTCGTAGGAGCGGTTCATCACCTGGTGGCGGGAGAGCAGATTGCGGGCCGGCCGGTAACCGAGCACCAGCAGAAGGACGGTGACCGCGCAGACCACGATCTCGTACCAGAGCGGGGCGTCGGGAAGGGGCCGGGAAGGGCCCGCGACCCGGGACCAGTCGACGGCCGACAGCGCGAGGGTGACCGTCAGCCAGTTCAGCCAGGCGAAGTTGCCGGAGAGGATCAGCCACAGCTGGGTGACGACCATGACGGCCGCCGCTCCGCTCGCCACCGGCTGAGGGGTGAAGAGGAGGAAAGGGACCAGGAGTTGGGTGACATGGTTGGCGGCGACCTCCACCCGGTGCACACGCGCCGGCAGATGGTGGAAGAACCAGCTGAGCGGACCCGGCATCGGCTGCGTCTCATGGTGGAAGTCCAGGCAGGTCAGCCGGCGCCAGCAGTCGTCCCCGCGCATCTTGATGAGCCCGGCCCCGAACTCGACCCGGAACAGCAGCCATCGGATCAGCCAGAGCACCAGGACCGGAGGCGCGGTCCCGTCGTTGCCGAGGAAGATCGCCAGAAAGCCGGTCTCCAGCAACAGCGACTCCCAGCCGAATCCGTACCAGACCTGGCCGACCTGCACGATCGAGAGGTACAGGACCCAGGGCAGCGCCCAGAGGAGCAGAGCACCCCACAGCGGCACCAGCCCGTCCGCTCCGGCCAGGAGCGCGGCGGAGACCGCGCAGCCCGACCACGCGACGGCCGCGAAGAAGCGGTCGGAGTAGTGGAGCCGGAAGAGGCCGGGGGCGGCGGTCCACTCGGTGCGCCGCAGCAGTTCGGGCACCGGCAGCATGCCCCGCTCGCCGATGAGCGCGCGGAACTGGAGGGCCGCGGTGAGGAACGCGGTGAGATAGACGGCGGCGAGAGCCCGCTGGAAGATCAGCCTGCTCAGCCCGTAGTTTTCCGCGGTGAACCAGTCCACCGGCGTCAGTATCGGTCAGTCCGGCCCGGCACCGCGTGACCGACGCGGCGCTCGAGAGGAGCTCGCCCGCTCAGCCCTCCGCGGCGATACGGCGCAGCGTCCGTCCCAGGCGCCGGACGTAGCTCCGCTGGAACACCCTGACGAGCGGTCCGGCCAGGCGGGTGTACCAGAGAGCGGGCCGGGAGAACGCCGTGACGGCGAACCAGACGGTCCCGTCGTCCGCGAGTTCGACCACGAAGGACTCCTCGCCCCTCTCCGGATGGCCGTCGAGTGTTCCGTACGCGAAGCCGATGCGCTCCGGCGTGTAGTCGGCCCACACCACTTCGCACGGAGCCGTGAAACGCAACGGCCCCACGCGCAGCGTCACTTCGACGGCCACGCCCGCCTCGGCGCGGTCGGCGGAGGCGTCGACGAGGGTTCCCGCCGCACGGTGCATGCGCCACTCGGTCACCGCCGCACCGGCCGCCTCGAATGCGGCCCGGCCCCGGCCGACCCTGGCGCGGTGGCGCAGATGGTCGTACCCGCGCGGCAGTGGGCCCGCGCGGGTGGCGCCGGTCTCCTGGTAGGTGAAGGTGTGCATGCTGGCCGTCCTTCCGGTGCGTACGCGTCGGGCCGTGACTACGGGGACGACGCGGTCGTCCGCAACCGAGGCTAATACCTCGGTTGAACGTGTTCAAGGCTGCGCCGGGCGGCCGTATCCCGGCTTGCGGCCGGTGCGCGGGTGCGTCAGACATGAGTGGACCGACCACCCGTTAGTACTGACAGGAGAGCACCGTGCGCTCGTCCCGACGACTTCCGTATGCCCTGTCCGCCGTGGTCTCCGTGGCGGCCCTCTCTGCGGCCGGATGTTCCGGCGCACCCCGCGACGGGGCGGGCCGGCCCGCCGCGACGACCGTCGGGCACGAGGTGGTGCTCCAGCCGGCCGGCGCCCGGGGGCCGGCGCCCTTCACCCGGTCCACGGCGGGAGTGGTCCCCGGCGGCGAGGAGGTGCAGCCGCTTCCGGCGGGCGGCGCCCCGGCCGGCGCTCCGGCCGTCCACACCGTCAGCGGTGACGCGGCGGGGCTGTACGGAGGCGTCCGGAACACGCCCAGTTGCGACGTGGGCGCGCAGGCCGACCTGCTGACCGAGGACTCCGGCCGGGCCCGGGCCTTCGCGCGGGTGGCGGACATCGAGGCGGTGCAGATCCCCGGATACCTGCGCGCGCTCACCCCGGTGGTGCTGCGGGCCGACGTACGGGTCACCGACCACGGCTTCGCGGCGGGTGCCCCCACGAGTTTCCAGACCGTGCTCCAGTCCGGCACCGCGGTGATGGTCGACAGCCGCGGGCTGCCCCGCGTGCGGTGCGCCTCCGGCAATCCGCTCGCCCCCGCGGCGCCCCTCACCGGACGGGTCGCCGACCGGGGCGAGCGCTGGGCCGGGTACGCGCCCGAGCGCGTGCTCGACGTCCGGCCCAGCGCGCGGGTGCTGGAGAGCCTGGTCATCGCCGATCTCGTCGAGGGGACGTGGATCGAGCGACCGAGCGGCGAGAGCGCCGAGGACACGAACCCGGCAGCCCCGCCCGCGGCAGACCCGGGTGACACCTTCTTCCCCTTCTCTCCCGCCGTCTCGGACCTGTCGCCGCAGGAGGCGGAAGGCGCTGCGGATTCCGGTGCCCCCGAGGACGGCCCGGACGGCGCGGCCGCTCCCGGTGCCCCGGATGCGGAGGACGGGTCGCAGGGGCTGCCGGACTTCACGGGTGACGCGTCCGCCGATGGCCTCCCCGACTTCACCGGCGACGAGACCGGCGACGAGTCCGCGTCCGGTCTGCCCGACTTCACGGGCGAAGAGTCCGTCGAAGGGCTGCCCGACTTCACCGGTGACCCGGACTCCGGACCGTCCGCCCTCCCCGACTTCACCCGGGACGCCGAGGGGGCGGCGGACCTGCCGGACTTCACCACGGACACGTACTCGGGTCTGCCCGATTTCACCGACGGTGCGGACCCCGCGGTCCGGGACCACACCGGCGACCCCCGTACGGCGTGACCTTCCGCGGCGCCGCGAGCCAACCCCGTACAGGCCCTCTTAAGGGCTGTCCCGTAATTCCTGGCGGGTGCGCGACGACAGCAACGGCACCTCGCCGCGTTGTCGGAACGTCCGCATACGTCCAGTATGCGGACGCCCCTCCGCCTTGCGATGCACCGCATCCGACGCCGCGCACTGATCCACCACGCATTGCGGGCCAGCCCTTAGGTGCGACGAGTGATCCGAGGAGATCGCGCGCCGCACCTCTCTTCGCCTGCCGCCCGGCGAACCGCTCGAAGATTCTGACAAATGGTGGCAAAGTGGCCGACATGGATGATCGGGTAGCGGGTGCCCTGTCACTCCCGGAAGACTGGCCCGCCCACCCGGACCTCAGCCTCGCCCTGAACCGTATGGGCAGCTTCGACTGGGATCTGGACAGCGGCCTCATGCACATGGACCAGCCCGCACTCGACGTGTTCGACCTGCGGGCCGAGGAGTACGACGACCAGCCGGCCAATCTCGCGCTGCGGGTGCCGGAGGAAGAGGGCGCCCGGCTGGACGCCATGGTCACGCAAGCGCTGAAGACGGGACGGGAGAGCTACGGCGCCTACTTCCGCTGCCGGCTCCGCGACGGCTCGCTGCGCTGGACCCACACCCAGGGCTTCATCCGCCGCGACGCCGAAGGACGGCCCCGCCGCATCCTCGGCATCGTCCGGGACGCCTCCCAGGAGCTGGCGGACTCCGCCGCACGGCAGGAGCTCGCCGAGGAACGGCGTCGGCGGACCAATCTGGTGCAGGCCACGTCCGCGGCGCTCGCCCACGCCCGTACCGTGCAGGACGTCATCGACGTCCTCAAGAACTCGCGCGGACTGGCCCACCTGGGGGCGGCCAGCATCGTCATGGGCCTTCTGGAGGCCGGGCGCATCCACCTGGTGGCGGACGGGCCCGAGGGGGCGTACGTGCCGGGCACCCGGTACACGAAGGTGGACGAGCGGTATCCGATGAGCGAGGTCCTGCGGACGCTGACTCCCCGGTTCATCGGGACGCCCGACGACTTCGCCCTCTCCTACCCCGAGCTCTGGTCGCGGATCAGCCATCTCGGCGTCACCTCCGCCGCGTACCTGCCGCTGATCGCCCAGGCCCGCCCCATCGGCGCGCTCGGCCTGCTGTACGACGACCGGTCGGGCTTCGCCCCCGACGAGCGCAACCTCCTGGTCGCCCTGGGCAGTTCCATCGCGCAGAGTCTCCAGCGCGCGATGCTCTACGAGCAGGAGCACGACCTCGCCGAGGGGCTCCAGCAGGCGATGCTGCCGCGCCGCATCCCGGAGGTGCCGGGTGCGCAGGTCGCCGTCCGGTACCGCTCCGCCCGGATGGGGCGCGACATCGGCGGTGACTGGTACGACGTCATCCCGCTCCCCGGCGGCCGGGTGGGCGCCGTCATCGGGGACGTCCAGGGGCACGACACCCACGCCGCGGCCGTGATGGGGCAGCTCCGGATCGTGCTGCGCGCCTACGCCGCCGAAGGGCACAGCCCCGCGACGGTCATGGCCCGCGCCTCCGTCTTCCTGCGCGAACTGGACACCGACCGCTTCGCCACCTGCAACTACGCCGAGGTGGACCTGACCACCGGCGTGATGCAGATGGTCCGGGCCGGGCACATGGAGCCCCTGGTGCGGGACCCCGACGGCAGCTGCCACAAGCTGTACGTCGAAGGCGGCCTCCCGCTCGGGCTCTCGGCCGAGTTCGGCGGGCTCGACTATCCGGTGAGCACCGTCGAACTCGACCCCGGGCAGACGCTGGTGTTCTACACGGACGGGTTGGTGGAGCTGCCCGACACCGACTTCGACGCCGGAATGCGACTGCTGACCGACATGGTGCGCAACGGCCCGCAGGACATCCGGCGGCTGGCCGACCAGCTCTGCGAGGCGGTCGACCAGTACGGCGGCGAGGACGACGTGGCGGTCCTGCTGCTACGGCGCGACACGACGCCCACGCCGCAGCCCGGCGGGCGGCTCCGGCAGCACGTCGCCCAGAACGACCCCGAGGCGTTGAGTTCGGCCCGGCACATGATCAGAGCCGCGGTCCGCGCCTGGGGAGCCAAGGAGCGTGCGGACGAAATCGAACTCGCCGCCGACGAGCTGATCACCAACGCCCTGATGCACACGGACGGCGGAGCCATCGTCACCATCCGGATCCTCGCCGGAGGCGAGCGCCGGCTGCGGGTGGACGTGGAGGACCGCTCCAGTGCGCTGCCGCGCCGTCGCGACGCGGGGGACGCGGGCGTCTCGGGCCGCGGGTTGATGCTCGTGGACCGTCTCGCCGACGTCTGGGGGGTGGAGTCCCGGGGCGGCGGCAAATGCGTCTGGGGGGAGTTCCTCATCCCCGAACGGTCCGAACGGTCCGAACGGTCCGACGGGTCCGAACGGTCCGACGGGTCCGAGCGGTCCGGTGGGGCGGGCCGACCCGAACGCGAGTCTCGCCGCTGACGGGCGCTGACGGGCGCTGACGGGCGGGGCCGGATTCTTTGCTGGTCCGTGAACAGAGTCCGCCCCCTGCCGCACCGTAGCGGAACGTAACATGTCCGTTCTTGACCGTAATCGATCACCTGGTTTGACTGGGGTCGTACGGCGGTCCGGATCTTCCCCCGATGACATGAGGACCCCCATGGGTACCGAACTGCTCGCCCCTCTCGACCTGGCCTTCTGGCACCTGGAGTCCGAGGCCCACCCGATGCACCTGGGCGCGCTCGCGGTCTTCTCCCCGGTGCCCGGCGGCCCGCGACAGGACGTGCTGGAACTGCTCCGGGAGCGCGCGGCGGCCGTCCCGCGGCTCCGGATGCGGGTACGGGACGTCCTGCTGCCCCTCGGTGGCGCGGCCTGGTCCACCGACAAGGACTTCGACGTCCGGCACCACGTGCACCGACGCGTGCTGCCTGCGGGCGACTTCATGGCGGCGGCGACCTCGCTCGCGGGCGATCTGATGGAACGCCCGATCGCCCGGGGACTGCCGCCCTGGGAGATGTACCTGCTGGAGGGCGGGTCGGGTGACGACCCGTTCGCCGTGCTCGTGAAACTGCACCATGCGCTGGCCGACGGCATGCGCGCCGTCGCGATCGGCGCGGGCATCTTCGACGAGATCGCGGCCGTCGCCTCCCGCCGGGCGACGGCCGTGCGGCGTACCCCCGTCCCGCCGCGCTCCTGGATGCCCGGCCCCCGGGAGGTCGCCGGCCTCGCGCGCGGCCGCCTCGAAGAGGTCGGCCGGGCACTGGGGGTGGGGGCGTCGGTGGTGCGCGCGAGCCGGCTGGCGCCGGGCGGCTCCGGCGCCCTGGCGGCAGGCTCCAGCGGCACCCGGCGGCTCGTCACCGCGGACCTGGACGCGGAGGCCGTACAGCGCGTCCGCAGGGCAGAAGGCGGTACGGCCAACGACGTGCTGCTCGCCGTCGTCGCCGGGGCGCTGAGGCGGTGGATGACCGGCCGCGGCGAGGAGCTGCCCGGCGATCCCCGGGCCCTGGTACCCGTCTCGCGCCGGCGTCCGGGCGGGGCCGCCCAGAACGGCAACCGGCTCTCCGCCTACCTCCTCGGGCTCCCCGTCTCCGAGCCGGACGCCCGCCGCCGGCTGCTGGCCGTACGCGTCGCGATGGAGCGCAACAAGGCGGCGGGCCCGCTGAAGGGGGCGGGAGCCGTCGCCGTACTGGCCGACCGGCTCCCGCCGCTGGCCCACCGCTTCGGCGCTCCCCTCGCCGGTAACGCGGCCCGGATGCTCTTCGACCTCCTGGTCACCAGCGTCCCGCTGCCCCGCGCCGAACTGTCGCTCGGCGGCTGCCCGCTGCGCTCCCTCTATCCGATGGCCCCGCTGGCCCGGGGCCAGTCGCTGGCCGTGGCGCTCTCCACGTACGGCGGGCGGGTGCAGGTCGGCCTGGTCGCCGACGGCCGGGCGCTGCCGGACCTGGAGCTGCTCGCGGCGGCGATGACGGACGAGCTGGCAGAGCTCCAGGAACTCGCGGCTCGAGAGAGCGGAGCGTCCTCGCGCGTACGCGATCGGGCGGGAGTGAGGGAGCGATCGGACTGATGGCGGGTGAAGAGAGGAGCTGAGCGGTGCCTGCTCGGTTGACTTGCCTCAGTGATCCGATGAATATTCGCTCTGTACGGTAGAGCGATCATTCAGCGAGGGCGGCACGCCATGCGGACCAGCACACTCGGACGTACCGCCGTCGAAGTCACCGAGCTGTCCTTCGGCGCAGCGGCCATCGGCAATCTCTTCCGTGCCGTCGACCCCGGTCAGGCGGCCCTCGCGGTGGACGCCGCGTGGGACGAGGGCATCCGGCACTTCGACACCGCCCCGCACTACGGCCTCGGCCTCTCCGAGCGGCGGCTCGGCGCCGCACTGCGGTCCCGGCCCCGCGCCTCGTACACCCTCTCCACCAAGGTCGGCCGGATACTCGACCCGCTGGCCGCCGGAGGGACGCCCGCAGCGGACGGTCTCGACGACGGGTTCGCGGTGCCGGTGACGCACCGCCGCCGCTGGGACTTCAGCGCGGACGGGGTGCGCAAATCCATCGAGGACAGCCTGGCGCGCCTCGGCCTCGACCGCGTCGACGTGGTCTATCTCCACGATCCGGACGACCACGCCGAAGCCGCCTTCGGCGAGGCGTACCCGGCCCTGGAACGGCTGCGCGGCGAAGGCGTCGTCGGCGCGATCGGCGCCGGAATGAACCAGACCGCCCTGCTCACCCGTTTCCTGCGGGACACCGACGTCGACGTCGTGCTCTGCGCCGGGCGCCACACCCTCCTCGACGGCAGCGCACTGGACGAGCTGCTCCCCGAGGCCCGGGCCCGGGGGCGCAGCGTCGTCGTCGGCGGGGTCTTCAACTCGGGCCTGCTCGCTGATCCGCGCCCCGGCGCCCCGTACGACTACGCGACCGCCCCCGCCGAGCTGCTGGAGCGCGCCCTGCGGATGAAGGCCGTCACCGAGGCCCACGGCGTTCCGCTGCGCGCTGCCGCCCTGCACCACTCCCTCGCCCACCCGGCGGTCGCCACCGTGCTGGTCGGCACCCGCTCGCCGGCCGAGGTGCGGGACGCCGCCGCCCTGCTGCGCACCCCGCCGCCCCCCGCGCTCTGGGACGACCTGCGCTCCGAAGGCCTCCTCCCGGCCCCCGGTGCGCCCACCGGAGCGCGGAACCCCGGCGAGCGGTGACATGACCCCGCCCGCGACGACAGTCGACGCCCACCACCACGTCTGGGACCTCTCCGTGCGCGACCAGGAGTGGATCACCGGCGAGGAGCTCGCCCCCATCCGGCGCAGCTTCACCCTGGCCGATCTGGAACCCGAGGCACGGGCCGCGGGCGTGGGTGCCACCGTTCTCGTACAGACCGTCTCCGTCGCCGAGGAGACACCGGAGTTCCTGGCCCTCGCCCGGGGCAGCGACCTCGTCGCCGGGGTCGTCGGCTGGACCGACCTCACCGCCCCGGACGTCGCGGACACCCTCGCCGCCCTCCGGGCCCTGCCCGGCGGCGACCTGCTCACCGGAATCCGCCACCAGGTCCAGGGCGAGAGCGACCCGCGCTGGCTGCTCCGCCCCGACGTGCTGCGGGGCCTGGCCGCCGTCGCCGACGCCGGGCTCGCCTACGACCTGATCGTCCGGCCCCACCAGCTGCCCGCCGCGACGGCCGCCGCCGCACTGCTGCCCGGACTCACCTTCGTACTCGACCACGCGGGGAAGCCACCCGTCGCCCGGGGACGGCTCCGGCCCTGGGCCGACGACCTGCGCGCGCTGGCCGCACTCCCCAACACGGTCTGCAAACTCTCCGGCCTCGTCACCGAGGCGGACCCGCGCCACTGGACCGTGGACGACCTGCGCCCGTACGCCGACGTCCTGCTCGACGGCTTCGGACCCCGACGGCTGATGTTCGGCTCGGACTGGCCGGTGTGCCGGCTCGCCGCTTCGTACGAGGAGGTGCTCCGGGCCGCGCACACCCTCACCGCCGGCCTCTCCGGGGACGAACGCGCGGCCGTCTTCGCCGGGACCGCGACCCGGGTCTACCGGCTCGGCCGAACCTCCCCGCAGGCGCGCCGGGCGGACGACGGCCCGGCCAGCGGTGGCCGACCGGGCGGAGGCTGCGGCAGGCTGGACACATGCCCGAGCTGCCGGAAGTCGAAGCCCTGCGGGTCTTCCTCGGCGATCATCTGGTAGGCAAGGAGATCGCACGCGTCCTCCCGCTCTCCGTCAACGTGCTCAAGACGTACGACCCACCTCCCACCGCGCTGGAGGGCACGACCGTCACCTCGGTGGACCGGCACGGCAAGTTCCTCGACATCGGCGCCGGCCCCCTCCACCTCGTCACCCATCTGTCCCGGGCCGGCTGGCTGCAGTGGCGGGAGTCCTTCCCCGCCAAACCGCCGGGGCCCGGCAAGGGGCCACTCGCCCTGCGTACCGTCCTCGCCGACGGCGAGGGGTTTGACCTGACCGAGATGGGCAGCAAGAAGCGGCTCGCCGTGTACCTGGTGCACGACCCGATGGACGTTCCCGGCATCGCCCGCCTCGGCCCCGACCCGCTGGCCCCGGACTTCGACCGGGACGCCTTCGCCGCCCTGCTCGCCGGGGAGCGCCGCCAGATCAAGGGCGCGCTCCGCGACCAGTCGCTGATCGCGGGCATTGGCAACGCCTACAGCGACGAGATCCTGCACGCCGCGAAGATGTCCCCGTTCAAGCGCACCACCGACCTCGACGACGACGACATCAACCACCTGCACACGGCACTGCGGACCACCCTGGAGGAAGCCGTAGCGCGCACCAGCGGGGTCGCCGCCGGCAGGCTCAAGTCCGAGAAACGCGGCGGCATGCGGGTCCACGGACGGGCGGGGGAGCCCTGTCCGGTCTGCGGGGACATCATCCTGGAAGTGTCGTTCAGCGACTCCGCGCTCCAGTACTGTCCCACCTGCCAGACCGGCGGGAAGCCGCTCGCCGACCGCAGGACGTCACGCTTCCTGAAGTGAACGGGCCGCCGGACACCGCCTACACTCCGGCCTCATGCTGCGCGTACTCGCCGTCGACGACGAAGAACCGGCCCTGGAGGAACTCCTCTACCTCCTGCGCGCCGACCCCCGCATCCACCGTGCCGAAGGCGCCACCGGCGCCACCGAGGCGCTGCGCCGCATCGGCGCCGCCGTCGACGCGGGACCGGACCACCCCGACGCCATCGACGTCGTCTTCCTGGACATCCACATGGCCGGCCTCACCGGCCTCGACGTCGCCCAGCTGCTGGGCGGCTTCGCCGCGCCCCCGCTCATCGTCTTCGTCACCGCCCACGAGGGCTTCGCCGTGCACGCCTTCGATCTCAAGGCCGTCGACTACGTGCTCAAGCCGGTGCGCCGCGAGCGCCTCGCCGAGGCCGTACGCCGCGTCGCCGAACAGGTCGGGGAGCGCACCGCGCCGGTGCACGACGCCGGCGGAGACCCGGTGCAGGTCGAGCTGGGCGGAGTGATCCGGTTCGTGCCCGTCGAGGACATCGCGTACGCCGAGGCCCAGGGCGACTACGCCCGCCTGCACACCGACACCGGCAGCCACCTCGTGCGGATTCCGCTCACAACACTGGAGGAACGCTGGCGCTCCCGCGGCTTCGTCCGCATCCACCGCCGTCACCTCGTCGCCCTCGCCCGCATCGACGAACTCCGCCTGGACGCGGGCGCCATGAGCGTCCGCATCGGGGGTGCCGAACTCGCCGTGAGCCGCCGCCACAGCCGCGCACTGCGCGATCTGCTGATGCGCCAGGGAAGCCGCTGACCGGTGCCGTGTCAGCCCTGACCGGGGCGGCGGCCGAGCCCCTTCCCAGCCGTACCCCGTGCGCCTAAACTCCCAGCTCATGTCCGCAGAGCCCACGCCCCGGCGCGAGGTCGTGACGGGAGTGCCCCGGAGGGTGCGTCCGCTGCCGCGCCACCGCACCCAGTCCGAGATCGACGAACAGACCGCCCTCGGCGGAGCGTACGTACGCTCGTTGATGCGCAGCCAGCTCCGCGCCGGGCTCACCGCCTTCGCCGCCCTCGCGCTCGTCGCCGGCACCCTCCCGCTCGTCTTCACCACCCTGCGCAGCGGCGCTGTCGTCTGGGCCGCCCTCGGATTCGCCGCCTACCCGCCGATCACCCTCCTCGCCTGGTGGTACGTACGCCGGGCCGAACGCAACGAACGGGACTTCGCCCGGCTCGTGGAAGGCCGCCCCGCCCCGTGAGGAACCCCGCAGACCTCCCGTCCCACCTCCCCGCCCGTCCCCGAGAAGGGCACCTCGAACGGTGAACGCGCCGGACCACACGGCGTCGTGGGCGGCGGTCGCCCTCGTCGTCCTCGCCACGGTGCTCGTCGGCGGATTCGGCCTGCGGATCTCCCGCACCACCTCCGACTTCTACGTCGCCTCCCGCACCGTCCGCCCCCGCCTCAACGCGGCGGCGATCAGCGGTGAATACCTCTCCGCCGCCTCCTTCCTCGGCATCGCCGGACTGGTGCTCGTGCACGGCCCCGACATGCTCTGGTACCCGGTCGGCTACACCGCCGGCTACCTGGTGCTCCTCTTCTTCGTCGCGGCCCCGCTGCGCCGCTCGGGGGCGTACACCCTGCCCGACTTCGCCGAGGGCCGCCTCGAATCGCGCCCGGTGCGCCGGCTGGTCAGCGTGTTCG
The DNA here is from genome assembly GCF_042871745.1 of Streptomyces sp. NPDC005576. NCBI lineage: Bacteria > Bacillati > Actinomycetota > Actinomycetes > Kitasatosporales > Streptomycetaceae > Streptomyces > Streptomyces sp. NPDC005576. Next base: position 125,051 of record NZ_JBIAJC010000018.1, read on the forward strand.
TCGTCGGAGCGGGCTGGCTCTACCTCGTCCCCCAGCTCCAGGGAGCCGGGCTCACCCTCCAGATCCTCACCGGGGCCCCGGGCTGGCTCGGGGACGTGCTCGTCGCCTCGGTCGTGGTGGTCGCGGTCGCGGCGGGCGGGATGCGGTCGATCACCTTCGTCCAGGTCTTCCAGTACTGGCTGAAGCTGACCGCACTCCTGGTCCCCGCCCTCTTCCTGGTACTCGCCTGGCGGGGCGACGGCGCACCGGCCGTCACCTTCGGCGGACAGCACTCCGTCTTCCGGGCCGACCACCCGCTCTATGCGACGTACGGGCTGATCGTCGCCACCTTCCTCGGCACCATGGGGCTCCCGCACGTCGTCGTCCGCTTCTACACCAGCCCCAACGGACGCGACGCGCGCCGCACCACCGTCGCCGTCCTCGCCCTGGTCGGACTCTTCTACCTGCTGCCACCCGTCTACGGGGCGCTCGGCCGCCTCTACGCCCCCGAACTGCGGCACGGCGGCGACGCCGACGCCGCCGTCCTGCTGCTGCCCGCGCGGGTCATCGGCGGGCTCGGCGGCGACCTGCTGGGCGCGCTGATCGCCGGGGGAGCGTTCGCCGCGTTCCTCTCCACCGCCTCCGGCCTGACCGTCGCCGTGGCCGGGGTCATCACCCAGGACGTCCTGCCGCAGCGCGGCGTGCGCTACTTCCGGCCCGCCACCGTCCTCGCCATCGCCGTGCCCCTGGCCGGGTCGCTGCTCGTCAGCAGGGTGCCGGTGGCCGACGCGGTGGCGATGGCCTTCGCCGTCTCCGCCTCGTCCTTCTGCCCCCTTCTGGTGCTCGGCATCTGGTGGCGCCGGCTCACCCCGCCGGGAGCCATCGCCGGACTGCTGCTCGGCGGCGGCTCGGCCCTCCTCGCCGTGGCGATCACGGTGAGCGGGGCCGTACGGCCGCCTGGCTGGTCCCACGCGCTGCTGGCCTGGCCCGCCGTGTGGTCGGTGCCGGTCGGCTTCCTCGCGATGGTCGTCGTCTCGCTCGCCACCCCGGGGCGGGTGCCCCCGGGCACCAACGCGGCGATGACCCGCTTCCACCTGCCGGAAGCCCTGACGACCGGGAGGGAACGGTGACCGGGGCCCAGATCGCCGTGCTCGCCGTGACTGTCGCCCTGCTGACCGGAGCGGCCTTCCTGCTCGGCCGCCGCACCGCCCGCCCCGTGCGGCCCAGCGACGTCGGGACCCCGGTCGAGCACGCGACCTTCGAGACCCTGCACACCGCGTCGCTGGCCGCACCCCCGCTGCGGGCCGGACTGACCGAGGACAGCGCCCGGCGCTCAGCCCGCAGGCTGCGCTCCCTGCTCGGTACCGACGCGCTCTGCCTCACCGACCGGGAACGGGTACTCGTCTGGGACGGCGCAGGGCACCACCACGGACCGGACGTGATGGAGCAGGTCAAGGATTTGCTGGAGAACGGCCGCGACACAGCCTTCACCACCGACTGCGGCGACCTCGACTGCCCGCTGCGTTGGGCGGTGGCCGTACCCCTCACCGTCGACCACCGGGTGCTCGGGGTGCTCGTCGCCCACGCACCGCGCGAGTCGGCGGTGCTGGCGCGCGCGGCCGGCGAGGTGGCCCGCTGGGTCTGCGTACAGCTGGAACTCGCCGAACTCGACCGCTCACGAACCCAGTTGATCGAAGCGGAGATCAAGGCGCTGCGCGCCCAGATCTCCCCTCACTTCATCTTCAACTCGCTTGCAGCCATCGCGTCGTTCGTCCGCACCGACCCCGAGCAGGCCCGCGAACTCCTTCTGGAGTTTGCCGACTTCACGCGCTACTCCTTCCGTCGCCACGGCGACTTCACCACCCTTGCCGACGAACTGCACTCCATCGACCAGTACTTGGCGCTCGTACGAGCCAGGTTCGGCGAGCGGCTGGCGGTCACCCTGCAAGTGGCCCCCGAGGTGCTGCCCGTCGCCCTGCCCTTCCTCTGCCTCCAGCCGCTCGTCGAGAACGCCGTCAAGCACGGGCTCGAAGGGGCCGTCACCCGCAGCCGGATCACCATCTCCGCGCTGGACGCCGGCTCCGAGGCCGAGGTCGTCATCGAGGACGACGGCACCGGCATGGATCCCGAACGGCTGCGGCAGATCCTGCGCGGGGAGGGCGGCGCCTCGACCGGCATCGGTCTGCTCAACGTCGACGAGCGGCTGCGCCAGGTGTACGGCGACGACTACGGGCTCGTCATCGAGACCGGCGTCGGAGCGGGCATGAAGGTCACTCTGCGGCTCCCCAAATACCGCGCCGGGGTCCACGGTTCCTGACCGTGCGCCGCCGCCTCCCGCGCGGTCCGTTGAACCGCCGGCGGATGATCCACGTGGGCAGAGGGGAGTGGAGTCGTTGAGCAGATACGAGGTTGCGATGACCGCCGGTCCGGCCGAACACCCGCACGTGAGGCTCCTGCTCGGCGCCTACGTACTCGACGCGCTGACCGAGCGGGAAGCCCGCGAGGTCTCACGCCATCTGCTCCTCTGCGACGGGTGCGCCACCGCCTACACGGAGGTGCTGCAGGCTCCCGGCTTCCTCGCCCTGCTGACCGAGCAGGACCTGCTGGAGTAGCCGGGCAGATCGCGCTGGAGCAGCCGGAGGGCGTAGTAGGAACGCGACTTGACGGTGCCCGGTGGTATGCCGAGCACCTCGGCCGTCTCCCCGACGCTGAGCCCGTGGAAGTAGATCTCCACCAGCACCGCACGGTGTTCGGGGCTCAGCCCGCGCACCGCCGCGCGCACGTCGAGGGAGCGGACCGCCGAGTCGGCGGTGTCCGTCGGGGCGGAGGCGCACTCCAGCACGGAGTCGCTCACCTCGGCGGGCCTCGCCTGCCGGGACCGGCGCGCGTCGATGGCGAGGCGCCGGGCCACGGTGAAGAGCCACGGCCGCATGGACTCGTACGGCGCGGCGAACGCCTCGGGGTGCTGCCACGCGCGCACCAGTGTCTCCTGCACCAGATCCTCGGCCCGCTGGCGGTCGCCGAAGGTCAGTCCCTGGAGGAACTGGAAGAGCGCGGGGCCGTGTTCCCGCAGCAGCTGCGCGATGGCGCGCTCGTCGGTGGTGGCCGTGGACATCGTGGAACGTCCCTTCCCGCAGGTCGCGGCGGCCTCGTTGCCGCCTGGCGTATAGGAACGCATCGGCGGGCGGAGGAACAGGCCGCGGGCGGGAGCGTGCGACGAGCGGTCGCACGGAGCGGCGAGCGGTGCGGTGAACGGTCGGTGGTCTCGGCTGCGGACCCTGCGGACCTTGCAGACCTTGCGGGCCCTGCGGTGGCCACCGGGGATCGCGCTTACGGCACCACCGTCACCGGCCAGCGACCCGCCTTCACCAGCCGCACCGCCACCGAGCCGACGATCCGGTGCCCGGCCGACTCGGAGGCGCCGACCACCACGGCGTCCGCCTTCAGCTCGTCCGCGGCGCTGACCAGCCCGTTGAACGGGTCACCGCGGAAGGTGTGGAACTCCCAGCGCACGTCCCAGGTGTCCTTCATCCGCTCGGTGGAGGTCCTGATCTCACTGATCAGCCCTTCCGCCACGTCCCCGGTGGTTCCGGCCACCGGCGCCCCGAGCGCCGCTCCGGTGGCCATCAGGGGCTGGACGTAGATCAGCGCCAGCGTGGCGTTCTGCCTGCGCGCGAGCCCGGCGGCGTAGGCGGCCGCCCGCATGGAGGATTCGGAGCCGTCGATGCCCGCGACGATCACTTTGGGACCATCAGTGCCACGTTCGAACTGGTGTCGCTGTTGCTCAGTCACGGCAGGAAGGCTAGCCGTTCACGTACGCGGTGCCGAACGGGGTCGCGGCGCGCTATTGGGCCGGTCGGCACAGGTGCCGTCCTTCCCTCGGGTACACCTTGCCGGGTCTCCGTGTCGCACGATCTGGATAAAAGATCTTCGTGCGAGCAGTTGGTCATGAAATATGAAAAGAAGCCGCCAGGGCGTCGGGTGCTGCTGAAAATCGCCGCCGGGCTCGGTGCGGCTGCCGCCGCGCGCCTGATCGCGGCGGAACCGGCCCGAGCCCCCGCCGGGCCGGCCGCCGGCCCGCGAACCCCGGTGGCGGCCGGTCCTCCCGCCGCGGTACCCCGCAGACCCTCCGCCTACCGGCTCCGGCCCATGGTCGGCCAGGCCGCCGAGGCCGCGCCCCGCCGCCGGCCCGCGCGGCCGCCCGTACGCACCCGGCCCTTCGAGGAGCTGCCGGACCTCGGACGTGCGATGGTGCTCACCTTCGACGACGGCCCCGATCCGCTCTACACGCCGCAGATCCTGGCCACCCTGCGGCGGCATCAGGTGCACGCCATGTTCTTCCTCTGCGGCGAGATGGCGAACGACAACCGCGATCTGGTGCGGGCCATCGCCGAGGACGGCCACGTGATCGGCAACCACACGTGGACGCATCCCCTGATGACCGGCCTGACCCGGACGGAGGCGAGGGACGAGATCGAGCGGACCAGCGAGGTGCTCCAGCGGACGGCCGGGGACGCCCCGCTCTGGTTCCGGGCGCCGTACGGGGCGTGGAACCGCAACACCTTCGAGATCGGCGCGGAGCTGAACATGGAACCGATGGCCTGGACGGTGGACACGCTGGACTGGGAGACGCCCGGTACCGACGCGATCGTCGGCCGCGTGCTGGACGGGGCGGCGCCGGGAGTGGTCGTGCTCTCCCACGACGCCGGGGGCGACCGCTCGCAGACCGTCGAGGCGTTGCCCCGGTACCTGCCCCGTCTGATCGACCGGGGTTACCGGCTCACGGTGCCGTACCGCACCTGAACACCGGCACCTGGCGCGCGGACCGGGCGGAGACGTCTCCGCCCGGTGCTTCCCGGCCGGGGCCCGGTGCGTTCCGGCGCGCCGGTCCACGGTCAGCGGGTCTCCGTCAGGCGCGCGAAGACGACCACGTTGCCGTCGTACCCGCCGGCCTTCGAGTAGCCGCCGCCGCAGGTGATGACCCGCAGTTCGGCGTAGCCGGTGTCCCCGTACACCCGGGGGCCGGGGAAGTCGGCCTTGGAGAACACCTCCACGCCGTAGATCTCGAAGACCGCGACCCTGCCGTCGTAACGGGTCACCTCCACGTGCTCGCCCTTGGTGAGGGCGCCGAGCCCGTAGAAGACGGCGGGTCCCGACATGTTGTCCACATGGCCCACGACCACCGACGTGCCCCGTTGCCCGGGGGCGATGCCGTTCTGGTACCAGCCCGCCAGATTCTTGTCCTGCGGGTCGGGTGCGGCGATCCAGCCGTCCTGGTCGAGGCCCACGTCCACGATCGGAGCGTCCACCTTGATCGCGGGGATCGAGACGCGGGCGGCGGGGGCGTACGGCAGCATCTGCACCGGCTCCCTCGCCAGGGGGGTGTCCTCCACGTCCCGCACGCTGTCGATGCGGGCGGCGGCGACGGGCTGCGGCGGCCCGTCCGGCACGTCGACGCCGTTCCTCATCAGTGCGATCCCCGTGAGCATGACCAGGGCGACCGCCCCCCAGGGAGTGTGTCTGGTCCGCTGGATCTTCCAGTTGTCCCGGCCCATGGTTCTCCCTTTCGTCGCCACGCTCGGCACGCTAGGGGCTAGAGGACGCGACGGCGATCGGAGCGGAGCGAACGGGTGGCGCGCGGTCCTCGGGGGTCAGTCGCCCTGCCTGTCGGAGTAATGACCACATAAAAGTTCTGACGGTTCGTGACCTGCGGCTCCGTCAGGCAGTGCCCCGCGCGGTTCGGCGTGTCGCCGTGCCGGGAGCGGCGGCGCCGACATGCGACTCGCCGCGGTTCTGGTGAGGGTTCGTCATGGGACGCGTTCGATCGATCCCGGAGGAGAGGCTTCCGGGGCGCGTCCCGCTGGAGGTTCACACGATGCGTGTTACACGCGCCCTCGCGGTCACCGCGACGGCATTCGCGGCGGTGGGACTCGCCCCCTCGCTGGCCGCCGCCGGCGGCGGCCCGACCCCGTCCGTCCCGGTGAACGTCACCGTCAACCCGCGCGCGGTCCATCAGGGCGCCACGCTGCAGATCAGCGCTCAGGGGTGCAACCGCGGCGGGCGGGTCTGGTCGAACGCCTTCCCGACGGTGGAGCTTTCGGCGGGCCGCACCGGGTACGCCACCGCGCGCATCCGTTACGACACCACCCCCGGGCACTACAACCTGTCGGTGCGTTGCAACAACAGCAACAACAGCAACAACAGTGGCAGTGGCAGTGGCAACGGGAACGGCAACAACAGCGGCAACGGGAACAACAACGGCGGCGGCAACAACAACGACGGCAACGGCTTCGGCAACGGCAGCAACAACGGCAACGACGCCGTGGCGACGGCGCGGTTCACCGTGCTCGACGGCCGTGGGGCTCAGGGCGGCCTCGGCGGCTCCATGGGACCCGGTTCGACGGAGACGCGGATCGGCGGCGCGCTGGTGGCGGCCGCGGCCGTCGGCGGTGCTGTCTTCGTCGTCCGCCGTCGTCGGACGAGCAATGCGGCCGTCTAGGGGGTCGTCCTTGCAGCCCGGACCGATAGGCCCGTCGCCCCGAGTCCTGAGTCAGGACCCGGGGCGACCGACGTTCGCGGTACGCCCCGGGGCCGTCACCGGTCAGTGACGGCCGGTGCCGGTCGGTGTGGCGCGACGGCGCACGAAGACGACGGTGGCGCCGGCAGCCACCAGGACGAGCGTCGCGCCCGCGGCGAGTTCTGCGCGGTCGAGCGACCCGACGCTCCCGCCGAGACCGCCCTGGACGCCCGCCGGGGCGGGCGACGAGGCTTTCGCCGTCGCGAGAGCGGTGGCGGTGCCGATCACGGGGGTGAGGGGGGCGACAGGTTTGGCGGGGGCGACGGCGGGGGCGGTGGACGCGCTCGTGGCGGTGCCGCCCGTGATGGTGAGACCGACGTTCTTCGCGTCGCCGCTGGAGCCGCATTTGAACGTCACCGCGTAGATCGCACCGCGCTGGGCGTCCCGGTCCACCGTGGCGACGGCCGTGGTGCTCCCGGCGGAGATGAGGGCGGTGTCGAAGACTCCCGAGGTGACGGTCGTCCCGCCCGAACACCCGCCGCTGCCCAGCGTGACCTGGCCGCCGGGCGCGATGACCGAGGGAGTGACGGTGGGGGTGAACGGCGACGTGCTCCCCCCGTCCGGTGCGGCATGGGCGGCGGGAGAAGCGAGCAGGAGGGCGGTGGCGCCGGACAGGGCGAGGGGTGCGACACGTATCGCGCGCATGTGAGCCTCCGGGGACCGAGGCGTATCCGCGGAACCGGTTTCCGCGACGCGTGAAGCATGAGGGAATACGTCTCGATGTCCGACACGCTAGGAGCGCGCCCCATGGTGCGCGATCGGAGTAAGGCGAATGGGGCAGCGCGGCCCCCGGGCGGTTCATCGCCCGGGGGCCGCGTCCTTCCGGCGTCCTCCTCAGCGCACCGCGTGCGGGAAGAGGTCGAGGAAGGGGGCCGCGGTCGCCGAGATGCCCCGCCCGAAGGGGGCGTCGAAGTCCCAGATCAGGAAGAGGAGGAAGGCGATCAGTACGCTGAAGAGGCCCGCTAGGAGCAACTCGCGGAAGGTTCTGCGGATCTGCAGCGTGAAGATCAGGCCCACGGTCACCAGGGCTCCGATGATGAGGCCGAACCACACCACCCCCGGCATCGTGGCCCCGGCGTTCTGCCCCCGCGCGCTGCGCGCGTCGTCGGCGGCGGCGACCTGGTCCACGAGCGGCTGGTAGGCCTGGCCCTCGTGGTCGTTCCGCGGGACGTACGTGGTGACGTCCGCTCGGATCGTGTCGATGAGCCGGGTGCCGCGGTCGGTGAGGGAGCCGTGGTTCTCCATGTACCGCCATTCGTCGTTCACCACGTAGGAGACGTAGGTGTCGACGTCGGCGCGGATGCGGTTGCGGACCTCCGCCGGATAGACGGACGACCGCGCGTGCACCTCGTGGAGGGCCTGGGCCTCCAGGCGTACGGACTCCTGGGCGGAGCTGCGGCCCTCCCAGACGCCCGCGATGGCGAGACCGAGCACGATGGCGTAGACCACGCCGATCATCATCGTCATGTACTCGATGACGTCGGGCGTTTCGGACGGGTCGTCGTCCTCGCCCACGCGGCGGTTGTTGAGGACGGCGATGGTGAGTACGACGGCACAGACCGATGCCATAGCGATGGAGAGGGCGATCCATTCCGACAAGGTGTCCTCCGTCGGGTCAGCGGGACGAGCGAGGCCGGAGCACCGCGACGGCGAACACCGCGGGAGCCGTGATCATCAGGGACAGCGTCACCAACGAGGTTCCGCTGTCGTGGACTTGGCGCCGGGGCCTGCGATAGGCCGGCATCGCGACCACATGGGCCGTGGGGCGCGCGGACGGGGTGGGTGAGGGGGGCGGCGACGGACTCGGCGCGGGTGGGCGCGGCGGGGCCGGCACGGGGGGCGGGGGCGCCGGCCGGGGAGTGGGGGACGGGAGTGCGCGTGGCGCCGGCGGCCGGGGCTTCGGGGGCGGCGGCGGGGGCGACGGCTCCGGCGGCGGGGGCGGCGGTGGAGTGGGAGACGGGGAAGGGGGCGGGGGTGGGGGTGGGGGTTCGGGCGACGGAGAGGGTGGCGGCGTCGGGGGAGGCGTGCATAAGCCGCTCCCCGCCACCGCGACCGCGGTCGTTCCGCCGTCCTGCCCGATGACGGCGACCGCGCAGGCGTCCGCGACCGCCGGGGCGGGAGCCGACATCAGCCAGAGGAGCGCGGTGGCCGCGGTGAGCCGTCCGATACGTGATCCGTGCACGCCCCGGATCATGGTCCTGTTCGGCGGGATGCATACGACGCACTCGGGTGATTCGCCTGATGGTGGGACAATCGGCGATTTTCACGTACGGAAGGGGGGAAGCGTGCTCTGTCGTCGGCGGGCGGGTGCCGACGCGGGTGCGCGGCCCGGACCGCACGGACTGTTTTCGGTGAGTGCCGCCTGACGGACGGTGAGGGCCGACCCGCGCTCCCGTGCGCCGTGTTCGGCGCCGCGGCGGGGTGGAGCCGGGCCGGTAAGGCCACCCTCCGGCCCGTGTCGGCCATTCGGTGTGGCCTGAAATACGGCTCGGTCGCCGCGGGTTCGCCGTTCCCGGTTACCGCCGGGTCGGTATCCGTCGACGGCGGACAACTCGCCTTTCGATAAAGGTCGGTGATGTCGTGAGAGGGATGAGGGGATGCCCGGGGAAGGGTACGGATGGATATGTGATATGAAGGGCCTGGAGATGTCCGATTCAACAGCGTTGGCGAGTTGGCCAGTTCCGGATCGTCGCCCGGTAACCCGGTGGGAACACCCGTCGCTCCGCGTCCACCTGCGGATACGCACGGTGGTCACACCTGTCACCAGGGTGTGACCAATAACGGACCGCGAATTTCCGTTTCCACTCGCTCTCTTGGCGGTCGGTCAGTAGCCTCAGCTCAACACTGACCATGAACATGGCCGGATCGTCGTGGCGACTTGTTGGAGACATCGATGGAGCGTCCCGCCTGGGCACCGCAAGGCATAGACATATCGGTGCCGAGCGTGTCCCGCATGTACGACTTCTATCTGGGCGGCTCGCACAATTTCGAGGTGGACCGGGAAGCGGCCCGCAGGGCGATGGAGTTCATGCCTGGTCTCCCGAAGATCATGCAGGCCAACCGCGCGTTCATGCGCAGGGCGGTGCGCTACGCGGTGGCCGCGGGCGTCACCCAGTTCCTGGACATCGGGTCGGGCATCCCGACCTTCGGCAACGTCCACGAGATCGCCCACGCGGCCGACCCCGCCGCGCGCATCGCCTACGTCGACCACGACCCGGTCGCGGTGGCGCACAGCCGTGCGGTTCTCGACGGGGACAGCCGCACCGCCGTGGTCACGGCCGACCTGCGCCGTCCGCAGGAGATCCTGAGGAACACGGAGATCGGCGAACTGCTCGACCTCGGCAGGCCGGTGGCGCTCCTGCTGGTGGCCGTACTCCACTTCGTGGAGGATTCCGACGACCCGTACGCCGCCGTCGCGGAGCTGCGCGACGCGCTCGCCCCGGGCAGCCTGCTCGTGCTCACCCACGCCGCGTACGACGGCATCCCGGTCACCCGCGAGGAGGCGGGCGGTGCCGTGGACGTGTACAGCAGCATCCGCAATCCGCTCATCATGCGCTCGCCCGCGGAGCTGGCACGCTTCTTCGAGGGTTACGAACTCGTGGACCCTGGGCTGGTCCCGATGCCCGACTGGCGGCCGGACCCGGAGACGGCCGACGAGCCGGAAGACCCGTTCGCCTTCTCGGGCTACGCCGGTGTGGGGCGCAAGGCGTGAGCATCCCCACCCAGAAGTCCGGAGCGCCGGACGAGGAACCGGACGGTCCCGAGGACCGGCTCCGGCGCTTCGCCACGATCTGGAGCCGGGCCATCTTCCCGTCCACGGCCACCTCGCTGACCCGTCCCGAGTTCGAACAGCATCTGCTGCCCCTGGCGCGCGTGCTGAACGAGACCCTGCACGCCCGCCCGTTCGACGCGGCGCCCGCCCAGCAGGTGGGCAGCGCCCTCGTCGCCGCCCACTGCACCGACCCCGACGCGCTCAGCGCCACCCTCGGCGTCATCGACTCGTACCTGGTGCTCTACTGCGGCGGGAACGGCCCGGCCGGCCTCTCGACCGAGGACGGCCGGGCCCGCAGCGCCCGCATCCAGCACGCGCTGGCCGGGGGGTACAGCGCCGCGCTGCGCGAACGGACCCTGGGTGAACAGGAGGCCATCGCCCGGTCCGCGCTGACCGCCCGCTCGCATGCCGAGCAGGTGCTGCACGAGACGCAGGCCCGTTTCCAGGCGGTCTTCGCGGAGGCGGCCATCGGCATCGCGATCGCCGACCTCGACGGCAACGTACTGGAGATCAACGACACCCTCACCCGGATGTTCGGCGGTCTCGACAGCCACGTCCGCAGCCGCAAGCTGACGGACTGGGCCCACCCGGAGGACACCCCGCACGTCTGGCGGTACTACCACGACCTGGTCCGGGGCGAACGTGACCACTACCGCGTGGAGAAGCCCTACTTCCGCAACGACGGCACGGTCCTGTGGACCAACCTCACCGTGTCGCTGCTGCGCGACTCCGAGGGCCTGCCGGAGTACCAGCTCGCGCTCATGGAGGACACCACCGAACGCAGGCTGCTGAACCTGAGGCTGCGTTACGAGGCGACCCACGACGCGCTCACCGGACTGCCCAACCGGACTCTCTTCTTCGAGCGGCTGGAGAAGACGGTCGCGGCCAAGGGGGGCACCCGCTTCGGACTCTGCTACCTCGACCTGGACGGCTTCAAGGCCATCAACGACAGCCTCGGTCACGCGGCGGGCGACCGTCTGCTCGTCGAGGTCGCGGACCGGCTGCAGAGCTGCGCGACGGCGCAGGGGGAGATGGTGGCCCGCCTCGGCGGTGACGAGTTCGTGGCGCTGACCACCGGCCCGAACACCGCGCGAGAGGTGGGCGACCTCGCCTGCCGCATTCTGAACGTGCTCTCCACCCCCATCCGTATCGAGGGGCGGGAGCTGACGGTACGCGGCTCCATCGGGGTCGTGGAAGGCCCCTCCGGCATCCGCAGCGCCGCCGAGGTGCTGCGCAGCGCGGACATCACGATGTACCGCGCCAAAGCCGCCGGCGGCAACCGTTTCGAGCTCGCCGACGAGGAGGCCGACGCGCGGGCCATCACCCGGCACGGGCTCACCACTGCGCTCCCCGCGGCCCTGGAGCGGGGCGAGTTCTTCATCGAGTACCAGCCGCTGGTCCACCTCGGCGACGGCAGCGTGCACGGTGCGGAGGCCCTCGTCCGCTGGTGCCACCCCCAGCACGGCGTCCTCGGCCCGGACCAGTTCATCCCGCTCGCGGAGCACACCGGCCTCATCGTGCCGCTCGGCCGCTGGGTGCTGGAGGAATCCGTGCGCCAGGCCAACCACTGGCAGGAGCGGCACACCGACGGCGGCCCGCTCCGCATCAACGTCAATCTCTCGCCCGCCCAGCTCCATCACCCCCGCCTCGTCGCCGAGACCGTGGACGTGCTGGAGAGGTCCGGCCTGGAGCCCGGAGCGCTCTGCCTGGAGCTCACCGAGTCCGCCCTGATCGGCGCGGACGACGGACTGCTCAAGCCGCTGCGCCAGCTCGCCGAGATGGGCGTCGACATCGCCCTCGACGACTTCGGCACCGGCTACTCCAACCTCGCCAACCTGCGCCGCCTGCCGGTCAGCGTGCTCAAGCTCGACCGGTCCTTCACCCGGGGCATGCAGCGGCACCCCGCCGACCCCGTCGACCTGAAGATCGTGGAGGGGATCGTCACCCTGGCGCACAGCCTGGACCTGGCAGTGACCGTGGAGGGGGTGGAGACGGCGGCCCAGGCCGAACAGCTGCGGGAGCTGGGATGCGACACCGGCCAGGGCTGGTACTACGCCCGGCCCGGCGCCCCGGACCGCATCCACGCGCTGGTGCTCGCCGACGCGGTGTGAGAGGGCTGCCGACCGAAGCGGTGTGAGCGGGGCGCGGGGCCGCCCCCTCAGCTCCGCCCGGCGGACCCGGTGAGGAGGCTTCCCGGGTCCGCCTCCAGCAGCATCCGCTGGAGTTCCCGGGCCGCGCGGGGCGGCGCCACGTCCGTGCGGTGGGCCAGCGCGATGGTCCGCCGCAGACCGGGCGGGGCCAGCGGTGTCATCCGGAGTCCCTGGCCGGCCCGGCCCGCGACCATGCGCGGCACCACGGCCATGCCGAGCCCCGCCCGTACAAAACCGAGCACCGCGTCCATCTCGCCGCCCTCCACCGTGAACGAGGGCTCGAAGCCCTCCGCCCGGCACGCGGCGACGGTGAGCTCGCGCAGGTCGTAGCCGTGGCGGAACATCACCAGCGGCACGCCCTGGAGATCGGCGATCCGCACGGACCTGCCCCGGCCGGGCGCCGGCGAGTCCGCCGCCGACACCACCACCAGGTCCTCGTGCAGCAGTTCCACCGTGGTCAACGCGGGTGACCCGGCCGGCAGGGGGAGTACCAGCAGCGCGAGGTCGAGTGCCCCCCGTGCCAGTTGGCGCACCAGGTCGTGCGAACCGCCCTCCTCCAGGAGCAGTTCGATCCCCGGATGCCGGTCGTGGTACGCCCGCAGTACGTCGGGCAGCAGGCCGGTGCAGATGCTCGGAGTGGCTCCCAGGCGGATGCGCCCGCGCCGCAGCAGTACCAGCTCCTGCACCTCGCGGCGCGCGCTCTCCGCGTCCGCGAGGATGCGGCGGGCCAGCGGCAGCAGGGTCTCGCCCGCGTCGGTCAGCGTGATGTTCCCCCGGGCCCGGCTGAACAGCTCCGCGCCCAGCTCCTTCTCCAGGGCCCGGATCTGCTGGGAGAGCGAGGGCTGGGAGACGTGCACCGCCTCGGCGGCCCGGGTGAAGTGCCTGGCCTCGGCGACGGCCACGAAATATGCGAGCTGCTGGAAGTGCATAAGGGCAGGTTAAACCCATTGCATAGGCATCACCTATGGAGATGAGCGTATCCATCTCTTGGACCGATGGGGACCTCCGGCCCTACCGTCGTGCCCATGGCATTGGCAACGCGGGCGGAACGACGGCCGTCCATGACGCGTACGCTCTGGAACTCGACCGTCGGCAAGAAAACGATCATGGCAGTGAGCGGCCTGATCATGCTCGGCTACCTGGCCGTCCACATGCTGGGAAACCTGAAGATCTTCTTCGGGCCCGGCGAGTTCGACCACTACGCGCACTGGCTGCGCACCCTCGGGGAGCCCTTCCTCCACCACGAGTGGGCACTCTGGATCGTCCGCCTGGTGCTGGTCGCCGCGGTCGTGCTGCACGCCGTCTCCGCCTACCAGCTCAGCCGGCGCGACATCCGGGCGCGCCCCGTCGGCTACGCACACAAGAGGCGCCGGGCGAGCTACGCCACCCGGACCATGCGCTGGGGCGGCACCATCCTGGCGCTCTTCATCGTGTGGCACATCCTCGACCTGACCACGGGCACGGTGCACAGCGGCGGTTTCCAGGCCGGGCACCCCTACCAGAACGTCGTGGACACCTTCTCCACCTGGTACGGCAACGTCATCTACATCGTCGCGATGCTGGCCATGGGCCTCCACGTCCAGCACGGGTTCTGGAGCGCCGCTCAGACCCTGGGAGTCGGCAGCGCCGCGCGCGACAGGATCCTCAAGACCCTGGCCGTCGTGTTCGCGGTGGTGCTCACCGCGGGATTCGTATCCGTACCCATCGCCGTCATGACCGGAGTCGTGAGCTGACATGAGCGACTACACGCAGTACCGGACGGGCGAGCCCGTCGTCGACACCAAGGCCCCCGGGGGCCCCGTCGCCGAACGCTGGGACACCCGCCGCTTTGAAGCCAAGCTCGTCAACCCGGCGAACCGCCGCAAGCACACGGTGATCGTCGTCGGCACCGGCCTGGCCGGCGGCTCGGCCGGCGCCACCCTCGCCGAACAGGGCTACCACGTCGTCCAGTTCTGCTTCCAGGACTCCCCGCGCCGCGCCCACTCGGTCGCCGCGCAGGGCGGCATCAACGCCGCGAAGAACTACCGCAACGACGGCGACTCCGTCCACCGGCTCTTCTACGACACCGTCAAGGGCGGCGACTTCCGCGCCCGCGAGTCCAATGTGCACCGGCTCGCGCAGATCTCCGTCGAGATCATCGACCAGTGCGTCGCGCAAGGCGTCCCGTTCGCCCGCGAGTACGGCGGCCTCCTCGACAACCGCTCCTTCGGCGGAGTACAGGTCTCCCGCACCTTCTACGCCCGTGGCCAGACCGGACAGCAACTCCTGCTCGGCGCCTACCAGGCGCTGTCCCGGCAGATCGCCGCGGGCAACGTGGAACTCCACGCGCGCACCGAGATGCTCGACCTGATCGTGGTCGGCGGGAGGGCCCGGGGCATCGTCGCCCGCGACCTGGTCACCGGGCGGATCGACACCTACTTCGCCGACGCGGTCGTCCTCGCCAGCGGCGGCTACGGCAACGTCTTCTACCTCTCCACCAATGCGATGAACTCCAACGCCACCGCGATCTGGCGGGCCCACCGTCGCGGCGCCCACTTCGCGAACCCCTGCTTCACCCAGATCCACCCCACCTGCATCCCGCGCACCGGCGACCACCAGGGAAAGCTCACCCTGATGAGCGAGTCCCTCCGCAACGACGGCCGGATCTGGGTGCCGAAGGCCAAGGGCGACGACCGCCCGGCCAACACGATCCCGGAGGACGAGCGGGACTACTACCTGGAGCGGATCTACCCCGCCTTCGGCAACCTCGTACCCCGCGACATCGCCTCCCGCGCCGCGAAGAACGTCTGCGACGAGGGCCGCGGGGTCGGCCCCGGCGGCCAGGGCGTCTACCTCGACTTCGCCGACGCCATCGCCCGGATGGGACGCGCCAAGGTCGAGGAGAAGTACGGCAACCTCTTCGACATGTACGCCCGGATCACCGCCGAGGACCCGTACGAGACCCCCATGCGGATCTACCCCGCCGTGCACTACACGATGGGCGGCCTCTGGGTCGACTACGACCTCCAGACCACGATCCCCGGCCTCTTCGCGATCGGCGAGGCCAACTTCTCCGACCACGGCGCCAACCGCCTCGGTGCCTCCGCGCTGATGCAGGGACTGGCCGACGGCTACTTCGTCCTGCCCTCCACCATCAACGACTACCTCGCCCGCAACCCGCACACCACCGCCGTCGGCGCGGACCACCCGGCGGTCGTGGAGACGGTGGCCGAGACCGAGGACCGGATCAACCTGCTGCTCGCCGTCGACGGCGACCGCACCCCCGACTCCTTCCACCGCGAGATCGGCGAACTCATGTGGGAGCACTGCGGGATGGCCCGCACCGAGGAGGGGCTGCGCACCGCCCTGTCCCGACTCCCGCTGATCCGCGAGGAGTTCTGGCGCCGCGTCAAGGTTCCCGGCACCGGGGAGCAGTTCAACCAGTCACTGGAGAAGGCCAACCGGATCGTCGACTACCTGGAGCTCGCCGAGCTGATGTGCCTCGACGCCCTCCACCGCACCGAGTCCTGCGGCGGCCACTTCCGCGAGGAGTCGCAGACCCCGGACGGCGAGGCCGCCCGCCGGGACGAGGAGTTCTCCTACGCCGCCGCCTGGGAGTTCACCGCCACCGGCGAGGCCCCCGTCCTGCACAAGGAAGACCTCGTGTTCGAGTACGTACACCCCACCCAGCGGAGCTACGCATGAAGCTCACCCTGCGCATCTGGCGCCAGCGAGACGCCGAGGCCCCCGGCGCCATGGCCACCTACGAGGTCGACGGCATCTCGCAGGACATGTCGTTCCTCGAAATGCTCGACACCCTCAACGAGGAACTCATCCTCGCCGGCGACGAGCCGGTCGCCTTCGACCACGACTGCCGCGAAGGCATCTGCGGCGCGTGCAGCCTCGTCATCAACGGCGACGCGCACGGCCCCGAGCGCACCACCACCTGCCAACTGCACATGCGGTCCTTCGACGACGGCGACACCATCGACATCGAGCCCTGGCGCGCCTCCGCCTTCCCGGTCATCAAGGACCTGGTGGTCGACCGCTCGGCCTTCGACCGCATCATCCAGTCCGGCGGCTACATCTCCGCCCCGACCGGTACGGCGCCCGACGCGCACGCCACCCCCGTGCCCAAGCCGGACGCCGACTTCGCCTTTGAACACGCCGAGTGCATCGGCTGCGGCGCCTGCGTCGCCGCCTGCCCCAACGGCTCGGCGATGCTCTTCACCTCCGCCAAGATCAACCACCTCAACGTGCTGCCGCAGGGCGCGCCCGAACGGGAGACCCGGGTGCTCGACATGGTCGCCACCATGGACGAGGAGGGCTTCGGCGGCTGCACCCTGGCCGGCGAATGTGCCACCGCCTGCCCGAAGGGCATCCCGCTCCCGTCGATCGCCGCCATGAACAAGGAGTGGCTGCGCGCCACCCGCAAGGTGCGGCGCTGATCCCACCCCCCTTCCCCCGACCGTCCCGCCGCCGCACCGTGGGCGACGGCGGGACCCTCCGGGAGGGGTGGAGCGGCTCAAGGGGGCCGCTCCACCCCTCCCGGGCTCTCTCCCGGCCCTGGCCGCCCGTCAGCCCGTACGCAGTGCCCGGGCGAGGAACGGGGCCGTCCGGCTGGCCGCCGCCCGCGCGACCTCGGCAGGGGTGCCCGCCGCCACGATCCGCCCGCCCTCCTCACCACCGCCCGGCCCCATGTCGATCACATGGTCCGCGCCGGCCACCACCGCCATGTCGTGCTCCACGACCACCACCGTGCCGCCCGCGTCCACCAGCCCGTGGAGCTGGCGCATCAGCACCTCCACATCGGCCGGGTGCAGCCCCGTGGTCGGCTCGTCGAGCACGTACAGGGTGTGCCCCCGCCGGACCCGCTGCAGCTCCGCCGCCAGCTTGATCCGCTGCGCCTCGCCGCCCGAAAGCTCGGTGGCGGGCTGCCCGAGGCGCAGATAGCCGAGCCCCACCTCGTTCAGGGTCCGCAGGCTCCGTCCGGCGGCCGGGACCCCCGCGAAGAACACGGCCGCCGACTCCACCGTCAGGTCCAGCACCTCGGCGATGGAGAGCCCGCGCAGGGTGACCTCCAGCGTCGGCGGGTTGTAGCGCGCTCCGTGACAGTCGGGGCAGGGCGCGTACGTACTCGGCAGGAAGAGCAGCTCCACCGAGACGAACCCCTCGCCCTGGCAGGTCTCGCACCGGCCGCCCGCCACGTTGAACGAGAAGCGTCCCGCCCGGTAGCCGCGCTCCCGCGCCGTGTCCGTCTCCGCGAAGAGCCTGCGCACGACGTCGAAGAGACCCGTGTACGTGGCCAGATTTGAGCGCGGGGTACGCCCGATCGGCTTCTGGTCCACCTGCACGAGCCGGTCCACCGCCTCCAGCCCCCGCGCGGACACGCAGTCCCGTTCCCGTGCGTCGGGCCCGTCCGGCAGATCCGCGACCGGCGAGGCCAGGCGGTCGGCGAGCACCCCGGCCAGCACCTGTCCGACCAGCGTCGACTTGCCCGAACCCGAGACGCCCGTGACGGCGGTGAAGACCCCGAGCGGAAACGCCACGTCGACGCCCCGCACGTTGTGGCGCCGCACCCCGTGGAGACGCAGTTCGCCGGAGGGCGTACGCGGCGGACGGGCGAAGGGCGCCGCCCCGCCGAAGAGGAAGCGCCGGGTCGCCGACTCCGCCACCTCCGCGAGCCCGGCCGGCGGACCGCTGTGCAGCACCCGGCCACCGTGCTCCCCGGCCAGCGGCCCCACGTCCACCAGCCAGTCGGCCTGCCGCACCACGTCCAGCTGGTGCTCCACCACGAAGACCGTGTTGCCGGCCTCCTTCAGCCTGCCGAGCACCGCGAGCAGGGACGCGGTGTCGGCCGGGTGCAGACCTGCCGACGGCTCGTCCAGCACGTACACCACACCGAAGAGACCGGACCGCAACTGCGTGGCCAGCCGCAGCCGTTGGAGTTCTCCGGAGGAGAGCGTCGGGGCGGTCCGGTCGAGGCTGAGGTAGCCGAGACCCAGCTCGGTGACCGTACCGATGCGGGCCAGCAGATCCGTCGTCATCACCCGCGCCGTCGCGTCGCCGCCCGACGCCCGCAGCACCTCGGACAGGCCCGCCAGCGGCAGCGCGGCCAACTCCGCGATGGTCTGCCCGGCGAAGGTCACCGCCATCGCCTCCGGCCGCAACCGCCCACCCCCGCACACCGGACACGGAACGCTCGTCAGGAACCGCTCCGCCCGTGCCCGCAGAGTCCGGCTCCGGGAATCCGCGAACGTGTGCATCACATAGCGCCGGGCACTCATGTACGTGCCCTGGTAGGGGCGTTGGATGCGCCCCGCGTCCCGCACCGGATGGACCGTCACCACCGGCTCGTCGTCGGTGAAGAGGATCCACTCCCGGTCCTTCACCGAAAGTTCGCTCCACGGCCGGTCGACGTCGTACCCGAGGGCGTCGAGCACGTCCCGCAGGTTCTTGCCCTGCCACGCACCCGGCCAGGCCGCGATCGCCCCCTCACGGATCGTCAACGAGGCGTCCGGGACCAGTAGTTCTTCCGACGTGCGGTGAATCCGGCCGAGGCCGTGGCACTCGGGGCAGGCCCCCGCCGCGGTGTTGGGCGAGAAGGAGTCGGAGTCGAGGCGCTCGGCCCCCTCCGGATAGTCGCCGGCCCGGGAGAACAGCATCCGCAGCGAGTTGGAGAGCGTGGTCACCGTGCCCACCGAGGACCGCTCGCCCGCCGAGGAGCGCCGCTGCTCCAGCGAGACGGCCGGCGGCAGCCCGGTGATCTCGCCGACCGCGGGAGCGCCGACCTGATGGATCAGCCTGCGGGCGTACGGGGCCACCGACTCGAAGTACCGCCGCTGCGCCTCCGCGTAGATCGTGCCGAAAGCCAGCGACGACTTGCCGGACCCGGACACCCCGGTGAACACGGTCAGCGTGTCGCGGGGGATGTCCACGTCGACGTCGCGGAGGTTGTGCTCGCGGGCGCCGCGCACCCGGACGTACGGATCGTGGGGGGTGGACATCGGTGCGGACTCCGAACACGAAGGGACAAATAGTCGCATTCTAAGGGTTTGCCCTTCCGGTCGAGGCATTGCCCGCCGACCTCGGGGCACGCGGGGAGCATGCCGATGATCCCGTGCCGCCCGGGTGGACGACCACCCGGGCGGCACGGACGAGAAGGAGAGGGCTGAGCGATGACGGACGACCAGACCGCCCGTGAGGACGGTTCCGTACCGACGCCGGAGGACCTCCGGGCGCACGCGCTGGCGGCGCGCGACGAACTCGGCCGGACGGTCGAGGGAGCGGCGGCGGCGGCCGAGGGCACCGCACGCGCCAAGGCCGGCGAACTGACCTCCCAGGCACGGGAGAAGACGTCGGACGCGACGGCGCGCGCGCAGGAGAAGGCCGGCGAAGTGAAGGACCGGGCCGCGGAGAAGGCCGGAGAGGCGAAGGACCGGTCCGCGGAGAAGGCCGGAGAGATCCGGACGCAGGCCCTGGAGAAGGCCGCCGAGGTGCGCGCGCAGGCCCGGGAGAAGACCCCGGACGCCGTGCTGGACAAGGCGTCGCAGGCCCAGCAGCAGGTCGGCGCGGCCGTCCGGACCCTGGGGGAGAAGTTCCAGGAGCACGCGCCCGAGCCCGTGCGCCGGGGCGCGGACCGTGTCGCCCACGCGGCGCGGGGCAGGGAGAAGCTGTTGGTGGCCGGGGGAGTGGCCGCCGTCGCGGTGGTCGCCGTCGCACGTCACCGGCGGCGCGGATGAAGACCTCCGCCGCCGTCTACAAGCCCGTGGGCCTCGCGGTCGGGATGGCCGGGGGTCTCCTGGCGGGAGCTGTCTTCCGGCAGGTCTGGAAGACGGTCGCCCGCCAGGACGACGCCCCCAGCCCGATGGACCGTGACCGGGGATGGCCGGAGATCCTCGCCGCGGCAGCCCTGCAAGGAGCGATCTTCTCCACCGTCCGAGCCGCGGTGAGCCGCGGCGGAGCCGTCACCGTACGGCGACTGACGGGTACCTGGCCCGACTGACGGCCCGTACCGCGCCGGAGAAACACCGCCCGTACCGCGGGAAGCCCGCCACCGAGACCTCCGGTGGCGGGCTTCCCGCGGTACGGGCCGGGCGTCAGACGTCCTGGCGCTCCGGTTCGGCGCCGGTCAGCTCGGGTTCCAGTCCCTCGCCCACCTCGGTGCGCCGGCGCCCCACATCGGTACGCCACGCCTCGAAGGCCCAGCCGGTGAGCGCGACCACCGCAGCCCCGAGCAGCCAGCCGCCGACCACGTCACTGAACCAGTGGACGCCGAGCGCGACCCGGGTGAAGCCCACCCCCACCACCGACAGGACCGCCACGCCCCAGCACACCGGGCGCCAGGCGCGCGGCACCATCGGCAGCAGGACCAGCAGCAGGACCGCACAGGAGGTGGTCGCGGTCATCGCGTGCCCCGACGGGAAGGAGAAGCCGGGAGCCTGCGCCACCGGATCCTCCAGCGACGGCCTGGTGCGCTCCACCACGGTCTTGACGAGCAGTCCGATCAGACCGCCGGCGACCGCTGTGACCGCGGCCCACGAGGCGAGCCGCCAGGCCCGCCGCCACAGCAGCCAGGCCGTCAGCAGTGCCACCAGCGTCCGCATGGTGGTCGGGTCCCACACCCAGTCGGAGAGGAAACGCAGGGTGCTGGTCCAGGCAGCGTGGTCGAGGGCCGTCCGGTGCAGTCGCAGGGCCGCCGACGCGTCGAGCCGGCGCAGCGGCTGCCACTGCCCTTCCACGAGTACGAGCAGCAGGGCGAAGGGCACCGCGGCCACCGCGGCGACCGCGGCCGCCCCGAGCAGCCGGGCCCCGAATCTCCGGTCGGCGCGGCGGTGGTCACGTAGACGGCGGGCTGTGGTGCGTACGGGCATGCGTGCTCCCGGGTCGGTCGGGTTCGAAGCGGGTCGGTCGGATTCGGAGCGGGCCGGCCGGGTTCGTGGCGGGCCCGGCTCTCATGCTCCCGGGTCGGGCTGGATCGGGCCGGGCAGCCGCGCCCGCTCGGCTTCGAGCTGTGCGGCGAAGGAGAGCCCGAGGAAGAGGGCGATCGAGGTCAGGTAGGCCCAGAGCAGCAGCGACATGAAGGCGCTGAGGGGACCGTAGACGGTGTCGAAGGACCCGCTGAACGCGAGGTACTTGCTGAGCAGCCAGGTCAGCGCGGTCCACAGCACCAGGTAGACGGCCGCCCCGAACGCCAGCCAGGTGTAACCGGGTTGCTTGCGCCGGGGTGCCCGGCGGAAGATCGCACTGGCGGAGATCAGGGCGAGCAGCAGCCCGAGCGGCCATCGCAGCAGGTCCCAGGCGGTCCGGGCGCCGTCGCCCAGGTGGTAGACGGAGGTCACGGCGGCGACGAGGTCCCCGCCGGCCACCATCAGCAGCGAACCGATACCGAGCGGGATGCCCGCGCTGAGGGACATGACCAGCCCGCGCAGGTACTTCTGGTGGAAGACCCGGTCGCGCTCGACGCCGTAGATCCGGTTGGCGCCCCTCTCCACCTGGCACATCGCCGTGGTGACGTTGACCAGGGAGAAGGCGAGTCCGAGCCAGAGCGCGAGACGGGCGCCGATGCCCGTCTGGTTGCGGCTCTGGTCGAGCGCCTCGTCGACGACATCGGCGCTGGGGCCGGCGCTGATCCGGTGGATCGTCAATTCGGCCACCCTGCCGATGTCGTCGGTGTGCATCTCGGCGGAGAGCCCGACGAAGGCGATGGCCAGCGGTATCACCGCGAGCACCGTCTGCAGGGCGAGGGCCCGGGAGTGGCTGAACCCGTCCGAGTAGCGGAAGCGGACGAAGGAGTCACGGACCAGCGGCCATCCGCCGTAGCGGCGCAGGGTGGCGAGCGCCTCGTCGGCGGAGAGTTCGTCGCCCGTCATGTCGCGGGTCTGCGGGACCCGGGTCGCGGTACCCATCACGCGCCCCCGGAGGGAACCAGTACGGTCAGCGCCCCGGGCACGACCTCGGCGGTGAGCAGGTGACCCGCGCCCACCGGGTCGCCGTCCATCTCGCGGTCCAGCGGCGACGCGAAGCGCAGCTCGGCGCGGCGGAAGGTGAAGAACTCGACGGGACCCGCCTCTCCGGTGCGGGGGCGGCCCGAGCCCGGGGAACGGCGCAGCAGCACCCCGACGGCGCGCAGCCAGCCGCCGGGACCGTGCGGGTCGTAGAGGGCGAGATCCAGCAGGCCGTCGTCGGGGCGGGCGTCGGGCACGAGGGCGGCGCCGCCCTGCACGGTGCCGATGTTGGCGAGCAGCACCATGCGCACGCTCCGGTGCAGGACCGGGCCGCCGTCCAGCGAGATCGTCACCCGCGTGCGGGGGGTCCGCAGTTCGCGCAGACCGGCGGCCACGTAGGCGGGCCAGCCCACCGTCGACTTGGCACGGTCCGAGGTGTGCTCCAGCATCGCCGCGTCCAGACCCGCCCCGGACATGGCCGTGAAGTGGGTCGCGGGGACGCCGTCGCCTTCCAGCCGACCCAGGTCGAGGCGTTGCGGGGTACCGCTCAGGGCCGCGTGCAGGGCCTTCGCGGGGTCGAGCGGCAGACCGAGGTGGCGGGCCAGCAGATTGCCGGTGCCGCAGGGGACGACCGCCAGCGTGACTCCCGTACCCGCGAGGGCGTCGGCCACGGTACGGACGGTGCCGTCGCCGCCACAGACCACGACCAGGTCGGAGCCCTCCCGGACGGCCTCGGCCGCCTGTCCGGCGCCCGGATCGTCCGCCGTCGTCTCCACGAACACCGGCGCGCCGCGCCCGTGCTGGGCGAGTACGAGCCGCAGGGTGTCCCGCACCGCGGGGCCGGTGACCGTGGGGTTGACGATGACCGTGGTGCGACCGCTCTTCGGCTGGTCGACGCGGGCCTCCGTCGCGGCCACGGCGATCTTGGCGGCGTTCGCGGGCACGGGGGCCGCCGCGTAGTCGTCCGCGAGGACCGCGCGGCCCACGATCAGCAGGGAGAGGCTGCCGTTCAGCAGCCCGCCCGCCACGTCGGTGGGGTGGTGCATGCCCCGGTAGAGCCGGGCGACCCCGACCAGCAGCGGGATCAGCAGGAACACGGCGCCGAGGATCTTCCGCCAGGGGCCGCGCACCCGGGACAGAACCAGGACCGCGAGTCCGCCGTAGAGCGCGGTGGCGGCCCCGGTGTGGCCGGAGGTGTAACTGGAGGTCGGCGGTGAGGCGTCCAGGCGGTCCACGTCCGGACGGGTGCGGTCGACCGATTCCGTGATGACCAGGAAGACCAGCGACTGCAGGGACACGGCGACCGAGAGGAAGACGGCCTCACGCCACCTCGGCAGCCGGGGGATGAGGATGAGCCCCAGACAGACCAGCAGGGTGATGCCGACCACCGTGGAGGTGTTGCCCGCGCTGGAGCCGATGAGCGAGGCGGAGGTGCGCGCGTGCGTGCGTATGCGCTCGAAGCCCTCGTTCACCTCGTCCTCGACGGTCAGCGGCCACCAGTCCCGGGCCGGCCCGGTGATCAGCAGGCCGAAGCCCGTCATCAACCCGGCCTGGCACACCGTCAGCGCGCCCACGCGCAGGGCGGCGCGACCGGTACCGCTGGTCAGGGCAGGGGAGCGGCCCGGGCGGGACACGCCCGCGCGCCGCTCGTCGTCCGCTCCGGCCTGTCTCGCCGGCAGGGCAGTCGGCATGGAACCCCCACATGTTCGTGCTCGTGCGCTCGTATTCGGGCGGCGAGTGCGGCCCGGCCATCGGCGTATGCCCTGGAAACCGGGCGACAGGCCTCGACGGCACCCGGCGGGCCCGTACCGGCTGGAAATCGCGCGGGCGGACCCGTACCGGCGGGGCGGTGCGGCGGCCGGTCGGGCGGGAGGCACTGCGCGGGCCGGCCCGGACCGAACCGGTCGGGAGGCCCTACTGTGGAGGGATGACCGACGACGCCAGGCCCCTTGCCGTATTCGACCTGGACGGCACGCTCTCGGACAGCGGCCACCGGCAGCACTTCCTCGAAGGCCCCCGCCGGGACTGGTCCGCGTTCTTCGCCGCCGCCGTCGACGACCCGCCGCTCGCCGAGGGGATCAGCCTCGCGATGCGGAGCACCGAGGAGTGCGAGGTCGTCTACCTGACGGGCCGACCGGAACGCTGCCGCCGGGACACCCTCGACTGGATCTCCGGGCACGGCCTCCCCGACGGGCCGCTGCACATGCGGCGCAACGACGACCGTCGGCCCGCCCGCCGCACCAAACTGGAGGTGCTGGAGCGGCTGGGCCGGGGGCGTGAGATCCGGATGCTGGTGGACGACGACGAACTGGTCTGTGACGACGCGGAGGCGGCCGGTTTCACCGTGGTGAGGGCCCGGTGGGCCGACTCGTCAGAGGCGCTCAAGGACGCGCAGGAGCGCCAGGGACGCACCTGAGACAACTCCGGGCGGTCGGGGCCGCGGGTGCGGAGCATGCGGGGCCCCGCTTCCCGGTCGCGCCGTGCGGCCCGGGCACCGGGTCGGGCCACATGGGGCTGCGGACTGAGGACTGGCGCCTGGGGACTGCGGACTGACGACTGAGGACCGGGGGGAGTGAGGTCTCAGGACTCAGGACGATCCGTCGAGCCGGAATCCGACCTTGAGGGTCACCTGGTAGTGCCCGATCCGGCCCTCCTCGATGTGTCCGCGCGCTTCCTTGATCTCGAACCAGTCGAGATTGTGCAACGTTTCCGACGCTCGGGCGATGCCGTTGCGGATCGCCGCGTCGATGCCCTCCTCGGAGGTTCCTACGATCTCGGTGACCCGATAGGTGTGATTGGACATCGTATGTCTCCCTTCGTGTCTCCACCGTGCCTCACTCCTGGGCGGTGCGCGAGGGAACGGCGTGCCACGCCGGGGCGCCGGGCCGGCCTTGACCTGCTCAATGGTCCATACCAAAATCCAGACCACACACCCGTGCGAGCACCGCCCGCGTCCCCCCACACCGGGTCATGTTTCCGTCGTGCTGTTTCGCAGAAGGTGACGCTCGTGAAGAACCGGATTCTCGCCGGAGCCATCGCACTCGTCTCGTCCCTCGCTCTCGGAGGGTGCGGCTATCTCTCCCCCTCCGCCGCGGGGGACACGACCGTGACGGTCTGGCTGATGAAGGGGAGCGCCTCCCCCGAGTTCCTGGACAGGTTCACTACGGCGTACGAGGCCGAGCACCACTCTGTCGAACTGGAGTTCAAGTTCCAGGAGTGGGGCGGGATCGGTCCCAAGGTGCTGTCCGCCCTCAAGGGCGGCGACTCCCCGGACGTCATCGAGGTCGGCAACACACAGGTGGCCCAGTACGCGGAGAGCGGCGGTCTGCGCGATCTCACCCTGGAGTCCATGCGCGACCTCGGCAGCGAGGACTGGCTGCCGGGGCTCGCCGAACCGGGCAGTATCAACGGAGTGCAGTACGGGATCCCCTGGTACGCGGCCAACCGGGTGGTCATCTACAACAAGGACCTCTTCGCGCAGGCGGGGATCGACACCCCGCCGAAGAACCGCGAGCAGTGGATCGCCGACACCGAGACCCTGGACGCGGACGGGAACCAGGGCATCTACCTCGCGGGCCAGAACTGGTACGTCCTCGCCGGGTTCATCTGGGACGAGGGCGGCGAACTCGCCGAGGGGGACGACGGCGAGTGGACCGGCGCTCTGGACAGCCCCGAAGCGCTCCGCGGTATGGCGTTCTACAAGAAACTCCAGGCCCTCGGAGCCGGCCCGAAGGACGCCGACGAGGAGAACCCGCCGCAGACCGACGTATTCGCCCGCGGTGACGTCGCCCAGATCATCTCCACGCCGGGCAGCGCCGCACTCATCGAGCAGGCCAACCCCGAACTCAAGGGGAAACTCGGCTACTTCCCCATACCCGGCAAGACCACGAAGAAGCCCGGCGCCGTGTTCACCGGCGGCTCCGACCTGATCGTCCCGGAGAAGGCCGCCCACCGCAGCGCCGGCATCGACGTGGTCAAGGCGCTGGCGGGCGAGAAGTGGCAGCGGGAACTCGCCCTCGCCATGAGCTACGTCCCCAACAAGCCGAAGCTGGCGAGCGCCATCGGGAGCCAGGAAGGCACCGCCGCGATGGCGGAAGGAGCGGCACAGGGACGGGCCACCCCCAACTCCGCGCAGTGGGCGGAGGTGGAGGAGACGAACCCCATCAAGCCGTACATGACCGCGGTGCTGGAAGGCCGGGACCCGGAGGAAGTGGCGAAGACCGCCTCGGAGCGCATCAGTTCCCTCCTGGCGGGCAGCTGACGGACACATCCCTCCGGCCGGGGACGGAGGGACGGGCGGGGGCCCGTGGGAAAGCGGGACCGAGGGCAGGCGGGACCGAGGGCAGGCGGGGCCGGGAAAGGTGGGTGCGCCACGCACCCCGGGATTCAGCCGTCGCACATCCAGGCTCTCCGTGGCGGTCACGTCGAATCCAGCCGGCCACGGAAGAAGTAGGGGGCCGGACCTTCGCCACCGCGCGACGGTCCGACGGCCGCCCTTGCTGATCCGTCCCCGGAGACTGCCATGACCGTGCTGCCCGTCGCCCCACCGGTACGCCCCGTCTCTGCCGTGCCGGCCCCCGCCCGGCCCGCCGCCCCCTCGGGCCAGTCGCGGCCCCCCGCCTACCGCCTCTCGCTCGCCGCCGGCCCGGAGGACGTACGCGCCGCCCAGCGCCTGCGGTACCGGGTGTTCGCCGGTGAACTCGGCGCCAGGCTCGACGGGCCCGAACCCGGCCTCGACGGCGACGAGTTCGACGCCTTCTGCGACCACCTGCTGGTGAGGGAGACCGCCACCGGCGACGTCGTCGCCACCTACCGGGTACTGCCCCCCGAGCGCGCCCGCGCGGCCGGCCGCCTCTACTCGGAGAGCGAGTTCGACCTCACCCGGCTCGCACCCCTGCGCGACGACCTCGTCGAGGTGGGCCGCTCCTGCGTCCACCCCGCCCACCGCGACGGCGCCGTCATCGCCCTCATCTGGGCCGGCCTCGCCCGCTACATGGAGCGCACCGGCCACAACTGGCTGGCCGGCTGCTGCTCGCTCCCCCTGGGCGACGGCGGCATCCAGGCAGCCCGCAGCTGGGAGACCGTACGCACCAAGCACCTCGCCCCCGAGGAGTACCGGGTCACCCCGCACCGCCTCTGGTCCGGCACGGCCGGCGCCACCGGCCCCCGGCCGGCCGCCGGCGCCCGCGCCGACCTGCCACCGCTGCTCCGCGGCTACCTCCGCCTCGGTGCCTGGGTGTGCGGATCGCCCGCCCACGACCCGGACTTCGACTGCGCCGACCTCTTCGTACTGCTCTCCATGCGCCGCACCGACCCCCGCTACCTGCGGCACTTCCTCTCCATGGCACCTCTGCGGTGAACGCCTGGTTCCCCGTCTCCCCCTGCACACCGCAGGCCTGCGCCGGCCACCACGGAGCGGTGCGCCCCGTGCTGCCCGCGGTGGCACGGCTGGTGGCGGGCTGTCTGCTCGCGATGGGCGGCGCCGCGTGCACACCCCTCGCGGCGGCGCTCACTCAACGGGCCCGCGACCGGCTGGTCCGCCGCTGGTCCCGGGGCGTCCTGACCACCTTCGGGGTACGCGCGCGGGTCACCGGTGATCCGGATGCAAGGGGCGGCGGAGAACTGGTCGTCGCCAACCACATCTCCTGGCTCGACGTACCACTCCTCGCGGCCGCCCTCCCCTCGCGGATGCTCGGAAAGTCCGAGATACGGCAGTGGCCGTTGCTCGGCACCCTCGCCGCGCGGGGCGGCACCCTCTTCATCGATCGGGAGAGCCTGCGGGCCCTCCCGGCATCGGTGGGCGCCCTCGCCGACGCGCTGCGCACCGGTGACCGGGTGGTGGCCTTCCCGGAGGGCTCCACCCGGTGCGGTGGCGGGCCGTCGGGCACCTTCCGCAACGCGGTCTTCCAGGCGGCCCTCGACGCGGGTGCCACCGTGCGGCCCGCCCGCATCTCCTACCACCTCGCCGGGGCCGACGGCCGCGACCGCGCCCGCTCCCCGGCCCGCGCGGTCGCGTTCGTCGGTGACGACCCGCTCCACACCTCGCTCTGGAGGGTGGTGCGGGCCGCCGGGATGACCGCCGAGGTCACCCTCCTGCCACCGCTCCGGGCGGACGAGGCGGGCGACCGCAGGACGCTCGCCCGCCTCGCTCAGACGGCCGTGGCCAGTGACACCGCGAACCTGCCCGCCGTGTCCGTCCACCACTGATCGAGCCGCATCCCCGCCGCGCCCAGCTCGTCGCGCACCCGCTCCCGGCGGAACTTCGCCGACACCTCCGTACGGAGCTCCTCGCCCTCCTCGAAGGAGACCACGAGATCCAGCTCATGGATCTTCACCGTGAGCGCCGAGCGGGCCCGCAACCGCATCTCGATCCACTCGGCCTCCGCGTCCCAGCGCGCGACGTGGTCGAACAACGCGAGGTCGAAGTCGGCGTCGAGCACGCGGTTGACGACCTCCAGGACGTTCTTGTTGAACGCCGCGGTGACCCCGGCCGTGTCGTCGTACGCCGCGACCAGTGTGTCCGGCTCCTTCACCAGGTCCGTCCCGAGCAGCAACGCGTCGCCGGGGGAGAGGATCGAGCGGACCGAGCGCAGGAAGGCCGCCCGCTCCTCGGGGAGCAGATTGCCGATCGTGCCGCCGAGGAACGCCACCAGCCGGGGGCCCGGGGTGCCCGGCAGGGCCAGTCCGCCGGTGAAGTCGGCGATGAGCGCGTGCACGTTCAGCTCCGGCCGCTCGGCGAGCAGGGCCTCTGCGGCCCCGGTCAGCGCGCTCTCGCTCACGTCCACGGGGACGTAACTGTGCAGCAGGGGGAGGGCGTCGAGCAGATGCCTGGTCTTCTCCGAGGAACCCGAGCCCAGTTCGATCAGGGTCCGGGCACCCGAGGCGGCGGCGATGTCCGCCGCGTGCGCCACCAGGACCTCCCGCTCCGCACGGGTCGGGTAGTACTCGGGGAGCCGAGTGATCTCCTCGAACAACTCGCTGCCCCGCGCGTCGTAGAACCACTTCGGCGGCAGCGTCTTGGGGCGTCGGGACAGGCCGGCGAGCACGTCGGCGCGGAGTGCGGCCTCCGTGGCGTCCACCGGCAGGGTGCGGGTCAGCAGAAAGGGACTCAACGGGGGGTCTCCTTGAGCGGGGTGGACAGGACATCGTCGACGGTCGCCACCAGCAGGGTGCGGTCCGGCACCTCGTGCCAGGCCGGATCGTCGTCGTACGGCTCCGAGGCCACCACGGTGCGGAGGCCGGGCTGGTGCAGGTACCAGAGGCTGTCGCCCCAGGCGGTCGCCACGACGGTCCTCCCGTCCGTGAGCAGCAGATTGAGACGTGATCCCGGAGCGGACCGGGCCACCCCCAGGACGGTGTCGGCGACGGCCTGCGGGAGGTCGTCCCCCTCCCCGGCGCGGTGCCGGATCATCGCCCACAGCAGCGCCGAGTCGCTGCGGGCGTCCAGGGACAGCAGGACGGACGCGGGCAGCGCGGACGCGAGCCGCGCCAGGGAGTCCGGCCATCCGAGCACGGCGCCGTTGTGGCTGAACAGCAGCGGACCCGCCTTGAACGGCGCCGCAGCGGCCTCCCCGTCCGCGCCCGACTCCGTGGCGTCCCGAACGGCCGCGAGGAACGCCCCGGCGCGGACGACCCGCGCGAGCTCCCCGAAGGTCTCGTCGCCCCAGACCGGGACGGCCCGCCGGTAACGCGCGGGCGCGGGGTCCCCGGGGGCGTACCAGCCCACGCCGAACCCGTCGGCGTTGACCGTGCCGTTGCGCTGCCGGCGCGGCGCCCACGACTGCCGTACGAGGGAGAACTCCGGCGCCAGCAGGACCTCGCCCAACGGCATCGCGGGTCCCAGATACGCGAGATGACGGCACATCAGGCATCCCTGGCGGTGCGAAAACCGGAGAAGATCTGACGCCGCACCGGCAGGTCCCAGTTACGGAACGTCCCCCGGCAGGCGACCGCATCCACCGCGAACGAACCGCCCCGCAGCACCTTGTGCTCCGGACCGAAGAAGACCTCCGAGTACTCGCGGTACGGAAAGGCGACGAACCCCGGATACGGCAGGAAGTCGCTGGCCGTCCACTCCCACACGTCACCGATCAACTGCCGTACCCCGGTGGGTGACTGCCCGGCGGGATAGGCGCCGACGGCGGCGGGCCGCAGATGGCGCTGGCCGAGGTTGGCCCGTTCCGGCGTGGGATCGGAGTCGCCCCAGGGGTAGCGCAGCGAGCGCCCGGCCGCCGCGTCGTGGCGGGCCGCCTTCTCCCACTCTTCCTCGGTCGGCAGCCGCCGACCGGCCCAGCGGGCGTAGGCGTCGGCCTCGTACCAGCTGACGTGCAACACCGGCTCGTCGTCCGGTACGGGCTCGGTCGTCCCGAACCGGCGCCGCAGCCACTGCCCGCCCTCGTGGTGCCAGAACAGTGGCGCGGTGAGCTCGTGGGCGCGGACCATCGCCCAGCCCGCCGGATGCCACCAGCGCTCCTGCGTGTATCCGCCGTCCCCGATGAACCGCTGGTACGCCCCGCAGGTGACCGGGGTGGTGTCCAGGAAGAAGGCGGCCACCTCCCGGCGGTGCGCCGGGCGTTCGTTGTCCAGGGCCCAGGGCTCGGTGGACGTGCCCATGGTGAACGGCCCGCCGGGCACCAGGACTTCGGGCGCAAGACGTACCGAGTCCTCCGCCCGGGGCGGCTCGGGAGCGGTGAGCGCCGCCGGGCCGGTACGCAGCTGATGGGTGATCAGCATGATTTCGTCGTGCTGCTGTTCGTGCTGAGCGATCATGCCGAAGGCGAATCCGGCGCGCTCCAGCGGGCGCCCCCCGCCGTGCAGTGGGGCGCGCTCCAAGATCTCCAGCACCCGGCCGCGAACGTCCGAGGCGTAACCACGGGCCTCGGCGGGGGCCAGTAGCGGCAGGGACGGACGGGCGGCCCGAGGGTGCTCGAAGGCGTCGTAGAGGTTGTCGATCTCCGGCCGGATCGCCTCCCGGCCGCCCACGGCACGCAGGAGCCACTGCTCCTCCTGATTGCCGATGTGGGCGAGGTCCCAGACCAGCGGGGACATCAACGGTGAATGCTGGGCGGTGAGTTCCCCTTCGTCGACGCTGTCCGTCAGTACTGAGGTGCGGACCCTGGCGGCGAGCAGGGCGGCGAGGGCCCGGCTGCGGAGATCCTCGGCGTCGGACTCCGGCGCGAGGTGGAAATTGCTGTCGGACACGCTGATCATGCGGAGGAGCCCTTTCCGGAGGAGGTCGTCCGGGTGCCGGCCGCCGACGCCTCGGCCCACGCGGCGGCCGTCGAGGGGGAGAGGAGGTCGGGCAGGTCGTCGGCGGGACATCGCCCGCGGGCGACGTACCGCTCGGTGAAGTCCGCCACGGTGTCCAGCACCGCGGTGGTCGCGCCGATCCGGGGGAGCGCGCCGAGCGCCGCCTCGAAACAGACGGAGGCCGCGGCCCGCAGTTCGGGATCGGTCAGCCCGTCGCGGGCCGCCGCACGCCACAGCGGATTGCGCGGCGCCGCGTTCGCTCCCGCCGTCTCGGCCAGCGGTTTCACGGTGCGGTACACCGTCTCCGCCGCTTCCGGATCGTCGAAGAGCGCGGTGGCGACGGCGAGCGGCACCAGCCAGCCGTCCGCCCCCGACTGGGCGTCGATCATGCGCAGTTCCAGGTGTCCGCGCGGCCGTGCGGGCGGAAAACAGGTGGTCATGTGGTACTCCAGGTCCGCCCGGGTGGGCGGTCGGGAGCCACCGCCCCGGATCCACTGGCGGAAGGTGAGCCCGGCCGGCACCTCCCAGGGGCCCGTGTCGGTGCGGATGCACATGACGCTGGTGTCCAGTACGTGCGTGGCCCACGCCTCGCGTGGCGGAAGGTGCTGCGGAGGGGCCAGCGTGCGCTCCGGGTCGAGCGCGGCCCACAGCCCCTGCCGGGTGGACCGCCAACCGGTCCGTGCCCGCTGCTGGAAGGGCGAGTTGGCGAACGCCGCCACCAGTACGGCGCCCAGCAGATGCGCGAGCTGCCAGCGGCGGCCGTGACCGAGCGGACCCGGCTCCTCCTCGCCCGCGTCCAGGCAGACCTGCACCGACGCGGAGGTGCACATCATGGCCCGGCCTGCCGTACCCGAGCGGTCCAGGGCCGCCTCCATCGCGTCGTAACGCGGCTCCTGGAGCCACCGCCGGGGCGACCGCCACGGATCGACGCCCAGCCCCGTGGGGGTCAGGCCCGACCGGCCCAGGGTGCCGCGTACGGCCGCCAGGTCGGCGGCGACCACGTCGACGCACGCCATCAGCGATCCGGCGGGCCGCGAACTGAGTTCCAGCTGCCCTCCTGGTTCGAAGGTCAGCAGCGAGTCGAGCCTCAGCGCCCGTACCTCGGCGAAGGCCGCGTCCAGCCGCTCGGGCGTGACCCGCAGGTCAGGACGTACGGCGTCGTGGATGAGCCATTCGAGTTCCACCCCGACCGTGCGGGGCGGTCCGGTCTTGAAGCAGATGGCCTGCAGTAAATCCGTCGCCTCGCTCTCGCCGAGGGGCGATCCGGGCGTGACGGTGCCGTTTCCGGTGGTCGCGTTCGGGGGCATACGTGCCTCCTCTTCCGATGCCTCCCCTCCACCCAAACCCCTGCCGGGCGATCGCACAAGGGCGCCCCGGCCCGGAGAAAAGGCATCGCGCTGAACTCGTCGGACGTCGAACAGGTGCGCCTTCCACCGCTTGGGGGAGCGCTCGGGAGCGCACGGATGCGCGCCAAGGCGGGCGACATCGGGGCCGATGTCCGCGTGGGCCGGCACCGCACGTCCGAGGGCACGAGTTCCTGGCGGGGAGTTTGGCGGCTGCCGCGCTCGCCGGGACCGAGCAGCACGGCCGGGCCCGGTGGCGGTGGCCTCCGCCGGGTCGCCACGCGCAGCCGTGCCGCGGCCCGAATCCGGGCGCGAGGCCGCGAACGGCGCACGGGCGCAGGAAGGGGTGCCTCCCTCGCGCTCCGCGCGACCCTGCTGCGCGCCCCCGAGTCCTGCGCGTCCCCGAGTCCTGCGCGCACCACCGCGCACACCGCAGCGCCTCTCGAGGGCTTTCGTGTGAACGGGGGGAGGCGGCGAGCCGGCCCCCAAACCCCGGCCCCCAAACCCGGCCCTGCGAACCAGGCCCCGCCGCCCGCGCGGCGTTCGCCGACCGCTTCGCGGGGTAGCGCCACCGGCCCCGGCTTCCCCGCCGGCGTAAGCCCGCGGGAAGCCGGGCAGGGGCGGAGCGTGCTCAGCTCCAGCCGTACAGTTCCCGCAGTCGCTCCGCCACGCGCTGGAACCGTTCGAAGTCCAGGGCGCAGGCCTCGCGCCGCATTCCGTCCTCGTGCACCCTCAGTATCCGGTCCAGGTCGACCCACGAGGGGCGGCCCGAGCTGTCCCACGGTCCTGCCCCGAGCGCCACCCATTCGCGGTCCAGGTCGTGCTGCCTGCTGGAGAGCTGGACCACGAGAAAGGTGCCGGTCTCTTCCCGCGCCACGACGAGTACCGGCCGGTCCTTGCCCCGGCCGTCGTTCTCCTCGAACGGCACCCAGGTCCAGACGATCTCTCCCGGATCGGGGTCGCCGTCCCGGTCGGGTGCGTACGAGGTACGGACCGCACCCACCTCGCGCGGATCTGCCTCGACGGTCGAGGAAGGGCCGAGGCGGCCGGGGAAGGCGTAAGGATATTCGGTCTCGGGAGTGCTGTTCTGATATGTCATCAACACACCGTAAGACAGTCACTTCGATGACTCCGCACCGGTCGCTGCCCATGACCGGCGGCTCGCGAGAGACAGCGCGTGGGCGCGTACGTGGGGCGCGCGCGGAGCAAGGGCAGCCGCCGGCGGCCTGTGCCGGAACGCCCCCGCGCGCGGCCGGAGCGTTTGGGGGTGCCCCGGGACACGACCCACTCCGGCACGTCTGCAAGACTGCCCGTCGCCATGAGCCAGTTACCCAAGCAGCCCTCGGAATCTCCCGTCCCCACGAGCGCCGACGTGGCGCGGCTGGCGGGCGTCTCCCGGGCCACCGTGTCGTACGTACTCAACAACAACCCCACCATGCGGATCAGCGAACCCACCCGTCGCCGGGTGCGGGAAGCCGCCCGGGACCTCGGCTACGTGCCGCACGCCGCGGCGAGGAGCCTGCGCGCAGGACACACCCGGATGGTGCTGCTGCCCACCGGGCACCTCCCCGAGGGCCCCCTCTACCGCCACTTCCTGCAGGAACTCCAGGCGGGCCTGCGCGGACTCGACTACACCGTCGTCCACTACGGCAGCGCCGGTCTCGGCGCAGACGAAGCCGCACGGGCCTGGGCGGAACTCCGCCCCGTGGCCGTCGTCGCACCGGCCGGGCTGGCACTCACCGCCTACGGCATCGCCGTCCTCCACCGCTCCGGCGCCAAAGCCGTCATCACCCTCGGTCCGCACCCGGTGGAGGGAGCGCACGGTCTGGTGCTCGACCAACGCGAGGTCGGCAGCCGCGCGGCATCCCACCTGCTGGAGCGGGGCTACCGCCGGATCGGCGTGGTCATGCCCAAGGAGAAGGCGGCGGCCCCCTTCGCGAACCCGCGCCTCGAAGGCGTACGCAGGGCCGCCGGACCGGCCGGAGCGCGGACCGAGGAGCTCGCCCTGGCGTACGAGGAGGGGGACGCCGCCGACCTGGCCGCCCGATGGCGGACCCTCGGCCTGGACTCCGTCTTCTCCTACAACGACGAATACGCGATGCTGCTGATGCGGGCCTTCCAGGACGCCGGGATCTCGGTCCCCGCGGAGGCCGCCGTGATCGGCGCCGACGACCTCATGCTCGGAAAACTGCTCCGCCCCCGGCTGAGCACCGTACGGATGGCGCTCGCCACCGGGCAGCCGCTCGCGGAACTCATCGACAGGCTGGTCCAGAACCCCGGCGGCGAACCGGAGCACCACGAACTGCTCCGGGCCGTCGCGGTGCCCCGCGACTCGACCTGACGGCGCGCGCCGGTCCACCGGCGACCACCGGACAGCCCTTAGCGTCGGCCCATGAGCCATCCGCAGAGCTACGAGATCCTGCTGGTACCCGAGTACGCCGACACCTCCGGTGCCGACAAGCCGGGGCCGGTGAAGAAGGGGGACGACGAGGGGAACGATCCGCCGAAGCCCGGCGACGCCATCCGGTCCGGGATCGTGGAGGCCACCGGCGCGACCGGCGCGTCCGGATACCCCCGCTACGCCGGAGACGGCATCGAGGCGGACATCGACCCGGTCACGCGGACGGTGGAGGCACTGCTGATCGACGGTTCCGAAATCGACTACGGCCTCTCGGTACGCGTGGCGGACCGCGACACGGCCCCGGGAGACGACCCGGCCGAGGGCTGAGGCCCCCACCGTAGAGAGACCCGCCCGCCCGGTCCGCCGTGCCCCTGCAAGCACGCGCGAGGCCCGGCGGCACGTGCGGAGCCCCGGTCCGAGTGCTTGACGCACTCCGGGGCCGGGGCCCCGACGGGAGAGCCGCGGAGGGTGGGCCGGACGAGGACCGCTACGCCTGTTCCTGCCCCTGCCCCTGCTTCTTCTGCTCCTCCACCGACTTGCGCACCTCATCCATGTCGAGGTTCCGCGCCTGCCCGATGACGTCCTCCAACGCGGCCTCCGGCAGCGCGCCCGGCTGCGCGAACACGGCCACGTTGTCACGGACGATCATGAGCGTGGGAATCGACCGGATCTCGAAGGCCGCAGCCAGCTCCTGCTGCGCCTCGGTATCGACCTTGGCGAAGACCAGATCGGGGTGCCGCTCGGACGCGGAGTCGTAGACCGGGGCGAACTGGCGGCAAGGACCGCACCAGGAAGCCCAGAAGTCGATCAGGACGAACTCGTTGTCGCTCACGACCTGGTCGAAGTTTTCCTTGGTGAGCTCTACGGTGCTCATTCTCTGCTACCTCTTCCTGTGCCGGTTCGGACCTGTCCCGCACAACCGTGACCATCCGTGCACTATTCCGCCTGCCCTGTGGCCGTCCGGCACATGCCCGGCCAGACTGTGACCATGAACGAAGCTACGGGCAGTGCCGAGTACGACGTCGTGGTCATCGGAGCGGGACCGGTGGGCGAGAACGTGGCCGACCGGATCAGAGCGGCGGGCCTGAGCGCCGCCGTCGTGGAGACCGAACTCGTCGGCGGCGAGTGCTCGTACTGGGCCTGCATGCCCAGCAAGGCCCTGCTGCGCCCGGTCGTCGCCCGTGCCGAAGCCCGCAGGGTGCCGGGGCTCGAAGCCGCCGTGCAGGGCCCCCTGGACGCCGACGCCGTCCTCGCCAACCGCGACGGGTTCACCTCCCACTGGAAGGACGACGGGCAGGTGGAGTGGCTGGAGAGCGTCGGTGCCGACGTCTACCGCGGCCAGGGGCGGCTGACCGGCGAGAAGCGGGTCTCCGTCACCGCGCCGGACGGGACGGTCCGTACCCTGACCGCCCGCCACGCCGTGGCCGTCTGCACCGGAAGCCGCGCCGTCGTCCCCGACCTGCCCGGAATTGCTGAGGCCCGCCCGTGGACCAGCCGCGAGGCGACCAGCGCGAAGAGTGTGCCCGGCCGGCTCGTCGTCGTCGGCGGCGGAGTCGTCGGCGTCGAGATGGCCACCGCGTGGCAGGGACTGGGCGCCCGGGTGACGCTGCTCATCCGGGGCGGCGGACTGCTGCCCAAGATGGAACCCTTCGCCGGCGAACTGGTCGCCGAGGCACTCACCGAGGGCGGCGCGGACATCCGGTACGGCGTCTCCGCCACCGCCGTCCACCGGGCCGGCCACGACGGGCCGGTCACCGTGGAGCTGGACGACGGCGACCGGATCGAGGCCGACGAGATCCTCTTCGCCACTGGACGCGCCCCCCGTACCGACGACCTCGGCCTGGAGAGGGTGGGCCAGAAGCCCGGCGGCTGGCTGACCGTGGACGACAGCTGCCGGGTGGAAGGCAGCGACTGGCTCTACGCGGTCGGAGACGTCAACCACCGCGCCCTCCTCACCCACCAGGGCAAGTACCAGGCCCGGATCGCGGGTGCGGCGATCGCCGCCCGCGCCCAGGGCGTCGCGATGCTGGAGACCGACCGCTGGGGCGCCCACGCGGCCACCGCCGACCACGCCGCCGTCCCCCAGGTCGTCTTCACCGACCCGGAGGCCGCCTCGGTCGGCCTCACCCTCGCCGAAGCCGAACACGCCGGCCTCCGGGTCCGGGCCGTCGACTACGACCTCGGCTCGGTCGCCGGCGCGAGCCTCTATGCCTCCGGCTACCGGGGTCGCGCCCGCATGATCGTCGACCTGGACCGGGAGATTCTCCTCGGCGTCACCTTCGTCGGCCCGGGTGTCGGCGAACTCCTGCACTCGGCCACCGTCGCCGTGGCGGCGGAAGTCCCCATCGCGCGCCTCTGGCACGCCGTCCCCTCGTACCCGACCATCAGCGAGGTGTGGCTGCGGCTGCTGGAGACGTTTCGCGGGTAGCAGCCGCAGTTGAAGCCAGTGCCGCGCCCGGCAAGCTTTGCCCCGTCGCGGTGGTCGGCACGCGCACTCGCTGCGTTGGCCAGAAGCCCTGGTAGCTCCGCTACAAGGACTTCCGGTCGCCTTGCGATCGCACGCACCGACCACCGCTCCTCATGGGGCAAACATTGCCGGGCGCGGCACTAGTAGGTCGTCGCAGCTTAGTTTCGGTGTGTCGGAGTTGGGGGAGGTCGGTGTCCGGCGGATTTCTTATCCCTCCGCCGGACAGGATGGCTGTCGTGCCTTCACAGAAGAAGCGTCCG